>NZ_JAHBDG010000005.1:0-135573 GCF_019956305.1 Pseudomonas sp. BF-B-30
TGCTCGCGAAGGCGTAGTGTCAGCTGATATCAATGCTGCCTGACACTACGCCTTCGCGAGCAAGCCCGCTCCCACAGTTTTTGCTACCAGCTGACAGATAATCTCAGGCGTTACCGGCCAGCTTCATCCGCGCCGCCTGGGTGAAATCGAGCATGCGCTTGAGCGGCCGGATCGCCTGCGGGATCAGTGCCGGATCGACAAAGATCTCGTTCGCCCCTTCCTTCAACGCCTTGAGCGTGCGCTCAAGGGTGTTCATGGCCATCCACGGGCAATGTGCACAACTGCGGCACGCCGCGCCGTTACCCGCCGTTGGGGCTTCGATAAAGACCTTGTCCGGGCACAACTGCTGCATCTTGTAGAAAATGCCGCGGTCGGTCGCAACGATCAGCGTCTTGTTCGGCAGGCTCTGTGCCGCCGCGATCAACTGACTGGTGGAGCCCACGGCGTCCGCCAGTTCGATCACCGAGGTCGGCGACTCCGGGTGCACCAGAATCGCCGCATCCGGGTACAGCGCCTTCATGTCTTCAAGCTGCTTGGACTTGAACTCTTCGTGAACGATGCAGGCACCGTCCCACAGCAGCATGTCGGCACCGGTCTGGCGCTGGATGTAGGTCCCCAGGTGCTTGTCCGGGCCCCAGATGATGGTCTCGCCGTTGTCCATCAGGCTTTCGACGATCTCCAGCGCACAGCTTGAAGTCACCACCCAATCCGCTCGGGCCTTTACCGCAGCCGAAGTGTTGGCGTACACCACCACCGTGCGCTCCGGGTGCTGATCGCAGAACGCGGAAAACTCGTCCACAGGGCAGCCCAGGTCGAGCGAACAGGTTGCTTCGAGCGTAGGCATCAGCACGCGTTTTTCCGGGTTGAGGATCTTGGCAGTCTCACCCATGAACTTCACGCCGGCGACGACCACGGTCTTGGCCGGATGGGCGTTGCCGAAACGGGCCATTTCCAGCGAGTCGGAAACACAACCGCCCGTCTCTTCGGCCAGCGCCTGAATGACAGGGTCACAATAGAAGTGGGCCACCAGCACCGCGTCCTGAGCCTTGAGCTCGGCAGCGATGGCAGCACGGTAATAAGCCTCTTCATCGGCAGTCAGCGGCTTGGGCTGTTTGGCGTCGAGGTGGGCTTGAACCAGAAGGCGTTCGGAAATTTGCGTCATGTTCGCAAGACCTGCAGGCGCATTCGCGCGAAAGTCGAGTATACACCCGGCTCCGGACCCTACGGGGTACCGCCGGGAAAGTGAGTATTCATCAGGCACGGACAGCGTTGAAGCTGCGCAAGGCTACAGAATATCCGATGGATGCAAAAGATGATTCTGACCAGGGTGATGAATAGACGCGCCCTGATACAAAGCCTATGGCCTTGATCCTTCGGGAAAAACATTCGCCGTTGCAGTTATCACACAAAACCTGAATGGCTTTGCCACTAACCTGCGCAAGGGCGGATAGAAGGGTGACGCCGATTAAAGGAAACCGCCCAACCGAAACTGGAACAACCAAAGGACTGAACACATGTCGATCCAACGCCTGATCAAAATCATGACCGCCTCAACCTTGCTGCTCACGGTATGGCTGATGCCTTCAACACTCGTCCTGGCCGGCGCTGATCTGAATCCAACCGCGACAACCCGGCATTGTGAAACCCCACCCCTCTGCGCGCGCCTGATCCAGGCAGGCAACAGCACCTGGTCGTATTACGAAAGCGAGCGGCAGGGGCCAACGGTGATCCTGATCCACGGGTTTTCATCAAGCAAGCAAGTCTGGTTCGAATCCGGCAAGGCATTGAGTTCGCGTTTCCACGTCATCATCCCCGACCTCCCGGGCTGGGGAGCCTCCACTGACAATGACCATTCCAACTACGACATCGAAGCGCAAGCGACTCGGCTCCATGACTTTATCCTGGCGCTCGAAGCCGAGAACATCACCCTCATCGGGCATTCAATGGGTGGAGCCATCGCCGGCGTGTATGCAGCCGATCAACCGCAGCGCGTCAGCCGGCTGGTATTGGTAGGCGCGCTGGGGCTGAGCTTCAAAGACAATGATTTCATGCGGGAATTGAATGCTGGAGGCAATCCATTTATCTACGACGATCGTGCAGGCGTCGAACGCACTGCCCGCCTCGTCTATCTGAACCCTCCACAGATGTCTGACCGACAAGTGCAGGAAGCAATCCTTGCCAACCGCGCACAGCGAGCGTTTATCGAATCCACCCTGGCGCAGATTCGCCCCTCCTCGCAATGGCTCGCCCTCGACCACCGGCTGACAAAATTGAACATGCCGGTACTCGGCATCTGGTGTCGCGAGGATAAAGTGATTGATGTCTCGGCGCTGGACACGTTGCGCAACGGTCTTCCTGCCAGTTCAGCGAACGACTCGGTCATCCTTGAAGGGTGCAACCACCTGCCGATGGTCGAACGCCCGGCCGAGACGCTTCAAGCATTGGACGCCTTCATTGCAACGAGTGACTAGTCCAATGCAGCGGTGGCAAGGGCACGTTCTTGCGGGCAAAAAAAAACCCGGAAATCCTCACTTGCGTGGGCCTTCCGGATTTTCTAAACCGCCAAAAATGGTGGGTCGTGTGGGATTCGAACCTACGACCAATTGGTTAAAAGCCAACTGCTCTACCAACTGAGCTAACGACCCGCTGTGTGGTGGCGCGTATAATACTGATTTTTAAGGACTATTCAACACCTATTTTGAAATAAATCAAAAATAAGGGGTTGGATCGCTGATTCCGGCCGCTGCAAAGCCTTCCGCACGCAGTCGGCAGCTGTCGCACTTGCCGCACGCACGGCCTTCATCGTCGGCCTGATAGCAGGAAACGGTCAGCCCGTAGTTCACGCCAAGCTTCACGCCCGCCTGGACGATTTGCGCCTTGCTGAGGTTTTGCAGCGGTGCCTGAATACGGAAGCCATTGCCTTCAACGCCGGCTTTGGTTGCCAGGTTGGCCATGCGCTCGAACGACTCGATGAACTCGGGACGGCAGTCCGGGTAGCCGGAGTAGTCCACGGCGTTGACGCCGATGAAGATGTCCCGTGCGCCGAGTACTTCTGCCCAGCCCAGCGCCAGGGACAGGAACACCGTGTTACGCGCAGGCACGTAAGTCACGGGAATGCCTTCACCGAGCTCCTCTGGAATATCGATGCTGCTGTCGGTCAGGGCCGAGCCGCCCATGCCGTTCAGGTTCAGGCCTATCACCTTGTGCTCGACCACACCCAGGTCCCGCGCCACACGCTCGGCGGCGTACAGTTCGGCGTGAGAGCGCTGGCCGTAGTCGAAGCTCATGGTGTAGCAGCTGTAGCCTTCGGCGCGCGCCATGGCCACGACGGTCGCCGAGTCCAGGCCACCGGACAGCAGGATGACCGCACGTTTTTCAGCAGTATTGAGTTGTTCAGTCATTTCAGCGCCCCGGCTCGTCATTCCATAGATATTTATGCAGCTGCAATTGCAAACGCACTGGCAGGTTGTCCGCCACCACCCAGTCCGCCAGATCCCGGGCATTGAGGTCATGGTGACTTGGCGAGAACAGGACTTCACCGGCGCGTCGGTCCAGACCGTACTGGATCAGCTTGGAAACAGACCAGTCATAGTCCTCTCGCGAACAGATGACAAATTTCACCTGATCGTTGGGCGTGAGCAGCTCGATGTTTTCGTAGCGGTTGCGGTGCGCTTCCTTCGAACCCGGGGTTTTCAGGTCGACAACGCGACTGACCCGGGAATCTACTGCCGAGATATCGATGGAGCCACTGGTTTCCAGTGACACTTCGTAACCGGCGTCACACAAGCGCTTGAGCAAGGGAATGGCGTTGGGCTGTGCCAGGGGCTCGCCGCCCGTGACGCAGACGTAACGCGGGCGAAATCCTGCGACCTGCTCGAGGATGTCGTCGAGCGTGCGAATGGTCCCGCCGGTGAACGCGTAGGCGCTGTCGCAGTATTGGCAACGCAGAGGGCAACCGGTCAGGCGCACAAAAACAGTGGGCAGGCCGGCAGTCCGCGTTTCACCCTGCAACGAGTAGAAAACTTCGGTGATTCTCAATGTGTCTTGCATAGTCGCCACGGGCGTAACAGCTAAACAGGCTGTCCGCCTCCGTCAGGCACTTGAAGGAACCCCGGCAAAGCGCAGGCCCCCAAAAGCGTGTTTCATAAAAAGGGCGTGAATTCTAACGAAAAAACCCGCGACAAGCGCGGGTTTCTTTGAAACGGGTCAAGCAGGCTTACATTTTTTGCAGATCGCGCTGAGCCAACTGAGCGGCGGAAGTGCCCGGATATTGGGAAACCACCTGCTGCAGAATGCCTTTGACTCGGTCGGTATGCCCCAAGCGGCGCTCTACATCAGCGAGCTTGTACAGCGAGTCCGGCACTTTGGCGTGCTTGGGATACAACTGCGAAACCTTGGCAAATGCCTGACCTGCGCCTTGCAGATCGCCTTTGGCCAGGTTCACTTCGCCCAACCAGTATTGGGCGTTGCCCGCGTACTGGCTGTTCGGGTATTTGCGCAGGAATGCGGCAAAAGCCTGACTGGCCTTGTCGAAATCCTTGGCTTTGATCAGGTCGAAGGCAGCATCGTAGTAGAGCTTTTCCTTCGCCGGATCCGCCGGTTCGCTACCAGCGGCCGGTGCCTGGGCGGCAGCTGCCCCTGCACCAGCTGCTGCACCGGGAGCGTTCAAATCGCCACCGGTGGAAGAATTTTCAGGAGTCGCGGCTGGTGCAACGCCGGTTCCTATGCGCCGATCAAGATCCTGATATCGCTCCAGGTTTTCCTGCTTCATGCGCGCTACATCATTTTGCAGAACTTCAATCGCACCTTGCTGGCGCTCGATCTGTTGCTGCATTGATTGCAGTTGGTTGAACAGCTCGCCCTGTGCCGAGACAGGGGCCGAAACCCCTCCCCCGGCATAGGCGCCGTTCGTACCGTAACCTGCAGGCGGATAACTGCTCCCGCTATTGTTATAGCCGGAGTCGTTATCGACCACAGGAACCGCAGCCCACGCCGCAAGCGGCGCGAGGCTGAGAGCCAGAACAGTTACAGCACGACGGCACGTTCGCATGACGAATTACTTACGCAGTTCGACGCGACGGTTTTGAGCCCAGGACTGCTCGTCGTTGCCGGTAGCAACTGGACGCTCTTCGCCGTAGGAAACCAGTTCCAGCTGAGCTGGGGAAACACCTTGCAGTACCAGGTAGCGCTGAACGGCTTTCGCACGACGCTCGCCCAGTGCCATGTTGTACTCACGAGTACCACGTTCGTCGGTGTTGCCTTCCAGAACAACGCGAGCGCCGTTTGCTTTCAGGTCTTTGGCGTGAACGTCCAGAGCGCGCATGGCTTCTGGCTTCAGGTCCGAACTGTCGTATTCGAAGTAGAAAGTGGTGATAGCGCGCAGAGCAGCTTCTTCGCTCAGGGAGCCGTCAACTGCACCAGTGTTTGCGCCGTAACCAGCGTTTGGATCTACCGCGCCTTCACCGGCATTGTCGCCGCCTTTGGACGAGCAACCTACAGCTACAGCCATGGCCAGTGCCAGCGCAGCAAATTTACCAAACTTCAGCATTTCCATCGTGAAACTCCTAATGAACCCCAGTGTGTTAAGTACAACGTATAGCGCCGCGTCAGTTCAGGTAAGGGGACCAGGAAGGTTCTCTGACTTCGCCTTGTGCGGTAGGAAGCGGGAGCCTTACGCGTCCATTGATGGACACGAGCATCAAGACTCCCCGGCCCTGCTGGCGGGTGGCGTAGATTACCATGGTGCCGTTGGGCGCGACAGTAGGCGACTCGTCCAGAGTGCTATCAGTGAGGATTTTTACACTACCGCGCTGCAAATCCTGGGCCGCCACCTTGAAATTGGTGAAGCCATCCTGACGGTGAATCATGACAAGCGTCTTTTCATCGGCCGACAGTTTAGGGTTGGCGTTGTAGTTACCGACGAAAGTCACGCGTTCGGCACCGCCACCACCGGCACTGGTCTTGTAGATCTGCGGTTTGCCGCCACGGTCGGAAGTGAAGTAGATGGTCGAGCCATCCTTGCCCCAGAACGGTTCGGTGTTGATGCCAGGACCGTTGGTGACGCGGCTGATCTGACGCGAACCCAGGTTCATCACATAGATGTCCGGGTTGCCGTCTTTCGACAGTACGAACGCCAGGCGATTGCCATCCGGCGACCAGGCTGGCGCACCGTTCAGGCCTTCGAAGTTGGTGATCTGTTCACGGCGACCGGTGTCGATGTTCTGCATGAAGATGCGTGGACGCTTCTGCTCGAAGGAGACATAAGCGATGCGCTTGCCATCCGGCGCGAAACGCGGCGACAGGATCGGCTCGCGCGACTGCAGCAGGGTCACGGCGCGAGCACCGTCGTAGTCCGAACGTTGCAGGGTGTAGCGAGTGTTGTTCTCGGAGAAACGCTCGGCCGTTACGTACAGCAGGCGAGTCGAGAAGGCACCCTTGATACCCGTGAGTTTTTCGAACGACTGGTCGGAGATGTAGTGCGCCATGTCGCGCAACTGATCGACGCCGCCGGACACGCTGCCGGTCAGCACTTGCTGCTCGGTGGCCACGTTGAACAGTGCGTATTGCACCTGCAGGCGACCGCCCGCCGGCACAATGCTGCCGACCATGACGTACTGGGCACCCAGCGCCTTGAAGTCACGGAAGATGATTTCGCTGGCCTGGCTCGGCTGGCTGATCATGTTCTGCTTTGGAAGCGGCGAGTAGTAACCCGAGTTGCGCAGGTCGTTACCGATGATTTCCGCCATGTCGTCCGGCAGCACGCTACCGCCCTGGAAGCCGAACGGCACGACTGCGATCGGGGTCGCCCGATCGCTGCCGCTGGTAACCAGAATGTTTTTCTCATCTGCCATCGCCATCCCTGCCATGCAGCAGATAACGACCAGCATTCCTCGAAGAAGGTTTCTCACAAGGCTAGATCCTCAGGTGTGAATGTCATCTTGAATGAACGATACGGAGCGAAATCACTCGGCCTCATTCCCTGCATTTCTGTCAAACGTCCAATATTCTTCACCGCTGCAACAGCCGATGCGTCAAACGGACCGTCGCCACTGGACTTGGACACGCTGACCGAAGTCACCGTACCGTCCGGCAACATGCCGATTTGCAACACGACCGTCATGCCTTTGCGTGCCGAAGGTGGACGAGCCCAGCCTTCCGCTGCACGCGCACGAATCAGGTCATCGAAACTGCCGGCGACTTCGTCGCCCTGCTCATCGGCCAAGGCCTGCTGACGCTGCGGCGTGTCTGAAAGCAAATCTGCCAGGGCCTGGGCCTTTTTGTCTTCGGCGGATTTACGCGCCGCATCCTGCGATTTCTTCTTCGCAGCATCGGCAGCAGCTTTCTTCTTCGCTTCCTCGGCGACTTTCTTCTTCGCCTCTTCAGCTTCAGCTTTCTTCTTGGCGTCTTCCGCGGCTTTCTTCTTCGCGTCTTCGACGATCTTTTTCTTGGCTTCTTCAGCGGCCGCTTTCTTGGCCTCTTCTTCAGCAGCCTTCTTGGCTTCTTCTTCAGCTTTCTTCTTGGCTATATCAGCCAATTGTTTCTCTTCTGCCTTCTTGGCTTCCGCGGTTTTCTTCGCATCGTCGGCTTTCTTGGCTTCATCAGCCTTTTTCGCCTCGTCCGCTTTCTTCGCCTCGTCGGCCTTCTTGGCTTCTTCGGCCTTTTGAGCAGCCTCTTCTTTCTTTTGTTCCGCAGCCTTCACCGCTTCCTGCTCGACCTTTTTCTGTTCCATCTGCTCGACTTCGGTCTGACGCGCAGCAGATTTCTGCGCCTCACCGGCAATCTTCTGATTGGTCTGGGTGGTGGCCCGACTTTTCGATTTCAGCTGGTACAAGGTCGCCTGGACAATCGGCTTGGCCGGCGGCAGCTCCGGGGTAAAGGCAAAGCTGACGAACAGCATGCCGAACACCAGCACGTGCAAGCCAATCGCCCAGACACTAGGCCAGAAGTAGCTTTCCGAGGCGGACGGCTCTCGCTGTTGCTGCATCAGGGCGCCTCGGTAATCAAGCCAACATTACCGACCCCGGCTTTCTGCAACCCGCCCATGGCGCCCATTACGGAGCCGTAATCGACACTCTTGTCGCCGCGAATGAAGACCTGGGTACGCTTGCCGCCTTCGTTGCCGACGCGAATGATCTTGGTCACCGCGTCAGTCATCTGCGGCAGGGTCATGGCCCGATCCTGCTGTTTTTCGGTGTCGACTTCGCTACCAAGGTTCCAGTAGTAGGTCTTGTCGGATTTGATGGAAATGGTCAGGACCTGGGTGTTGTTGTCCTGCGGCAAGGCTTCGCTGGAAACCTTGGGCAGATCAACTTTCACGCCCTGATTGAGCATCGGCGCGGTCACCATGAAGATGACCAGCAGTACCAACATCACGTCGATGTAAGGCACCACGTTCATCTCGGCGACCGGCTTGCGCTTTTTGCGAGCTCGAGCGATTAAAGCCATTGGAAATTACCTGCTTATTCTTCGCTGGTGTGCACTTTGCGGTGCAGGATCGCCTGGAACTCGTCGGCGAAGGTGTAGTAGCGGCCCAGCAGGGTTTCACTGCGCGCAGCAAAACGGTTGTAAGCGATAACGGCTGGAATGGCAGCGAACAGACCGATCGCGGTGGCAATCAGTGCTTCGGCGATACCCGGGGCCACAGTGGCCAGGGTCGCTTGCTGGGCGGTCGCCAGACCGCGGAAGGAGTTCATGATCCCCCAGACCGTACCGAACAGACCGATGTACGGGCTGACGGAACCAACGGTGGCCAGGAAGGGCAGGCTCTGCTCAAGCTTTTCTTCTTCACGGGAAATGGCAACGCGCATGGCACGCGCCACGCCTTCCATGACCGCTTCCGGATCAACGCCTGACTGCTGGCGCAGACGGGAGAATTCCTTGAAACCGGCACGGAAGATTTGTTCGACACCCGAATCAGGGTCCGGATTGCTGCCGGCCTGACGGTACAGCTTGGACAGGTCGATACCCGACCAGAAGCGCTCTTCAAAGCTCTCCAGGGCACGTCGACCGGCGCGCAGCAGGTTGCTGCGCTGAAAGATCATGATCCACGAGGTCACCGATGCGGCTACCAGGATCAGCATTACCAGTTGCACCACGATACTGGCATTGCTGACCAGGCTCCACATGGAGGAATGGTCGACGACGTTAGCTTCCACGCTTTATCTCCTGCTTTGAGTGTGTACCCGCGCCGCTCACGTCGGCAAAGGCCGCTCGTAGAGCTTCGGGAATGGCCCGGGGTTTTAAACTTTCAGTGCGCACACAGGCCACCAGAAACTGCCCTTCGCAGAGCAGTGCATTATCCGTTGCTCGCCTGACCTGCTGCTTGAAGCGCAGGCTGGCACGGTTCAATTCGATTACTTCAGCGCTTACCAGCAGTTCGTCGTCCAGTCGCGCCGGCGCGTGGTAGCGCGCTTCGCTGGAATGCACGACGAACAACAGGTCCTCCCCTGCCAGCTGCGATTGGGCAAAGCCCAGATCTCGTAGCCGCTCGGTTCGAGCCCGTTCCATAAACTTGAGGTAATTAACGTAATACACGATGCCGCCCGCATCGGTGTCCTCGTAATAAACGCGACAACGATGTGCGAAAGGCTCAAGCCCGTTTTGCGCGCGCATACTCTAGTGCTTACTCCTCAGGTTGCCAATCCGGCATGGCAACTGTTTTTCATTGTTCTGCGGCTTTCACGTGAAAGTACGGTCCTGGGACCCTACATTGCCCGAAAAAATCAGCACGCAATGTTAATTAATCGTCAGCGGCTTCAAGAAACTCGTCTACCACGGGCATTTCGCCCAATCGTGACGGAATGTTTAAGCCGAAATGCAGGTAGGCATGCCGCGTCACCACCCGCCCCCGTGGCGTGCGCATGATGTAACCCTGCTGGATCAGGTAAGGCTCCAGCACGTCTTCGATGGTGTGACGCTCTTCACTGATGGCGGCAGCCAGGCTGTCGACCCCGACTGGCCCGCCGTCGAACTTCTCGATCATGGTCAACAACAGACGCCGGTCCTGGTGATCGAAGCCACGTTCGTCGACATCCAGCAGGTTCAGCGCCAGGTCGGCAATCGGCTTGGTGATATGCCCCTTGGCGCGAACTTCGGCGAAATCACGCACCCGGCGCAGCAGCCTGTTGGCGATCCGTGGCGTGCCACGGGCACGGCGGGCGATTTCGAAGGCGCCTTCCGGGTCCAGCGGCAAACCGAGGATGCTCGCCGAACGACTGACAATCGTCGACAAGTCGGCGTTATTGTAGAACTCAAGACGCTGAACGATGCCGAAACGGTCACGCAACGGGTTGGTGAGCATCCCCGCCCGCGTCGTTGCGCCCACCAGGGTGAACGGCGGCAGATCCAGCTTGATCGAACGCGCGGCCGGCCCTTCGCCGATCATGATGTCGAGCTGGAAATCCTCCATGGCCGGGTACAGCACCTCTTCAACGATGGGCGACAGGCGATGGATCTCGTCGATAAACAGCACATCGTGGGGTTCAAGGTTGGTCAACAGCGCCGCCAGGTCACCGGGGCGCTCCAGCACCGGCCCCGAGGTGCTCTTGATCGATACGCCCATTTCCTGGGCGATGATGTTGGCGAGGGTGGTCTTGCCCAGGCCGGGCGGCCCGAAGATCAGCGTGTGATCCAGGGATTCATTACGACCGCGCGCAGCCTGAATGAACAATTCCATCTGCTCGCGAACGGTCGGTTGGCCAATGTACTCGGCCAGGCTGACCGGGCGAATGGCTCGGTCCTGGACTTCTTCGCGCTCACGCGGGCTGTGCGTGGCAGCGATCAGACGATCAGCTTCAATCACTTAGATCATTCCCTTCAAGGCGCGGCGGATCATGTCTTCACTGCTCAAATCTTTCTCCTTGATCGCAGACACCGCCTTGCTCGCTTCCTGGGGCTTGTAGCCCAGGGAAATCAAGGCGCTGACGGCGTCAGTCTCGGCAGTGTTCACCGGGGCCGGACCGTCCGGCTGGTTCGGCACCAGGGCGAACATGGCCGGTACGGTTTCCCAGGCCTTGAAGCGATCCTTGAGTTCCACCAGCAAACGCTCGGCGGTTTTCTTGCCGACGCCCGGGACCTTGGTCAGCGCCGACGTGTCCTGTGACTGTACACAACGAACCAGTTCGTCGACTTCCAGGCTCGACATCAAGGCCAGGGCCAGTTTCGGCCCGACGCCATTGAGGCGGATCAATTCACGAAAAAAATCGCGCTCACGCTTGCCGACAAAACCATAGAGTAACTGTGCGTCTTCGCGTACGACCAAATGCGTGTGCAAGGTTAGCGGCTCACCAACCGACGGCAAGCGGTAAAGGGTCGTCATGGGCACTTCAAGTTCATAGCCCAGGCCATTTACATCCAGGATCAGATGGGGAGGCTGCTTCTCAGCCAGGGTGCCGCGCAAACGTCCAATCACGTTACAAATCCTTGAGCGTTGGCCAGCTCATGGCCAGCGACTGATAGAGCGAGGAATACCGCCGACAACACAGGCGGAATGCCCTCACTCCATGAAAATGATTGCTGATGCTATCAGAGACGCAGGCGCCCGCCACGACTGCGTGCAGCTCCCAGACCATGGGGCAACAGACTGGAACGGGTATGAGCGTGGCAGATGGCAATGGCCAGGGCATCCGAAGCATCGATCTGCGGTTTGCTGGTGAGTTTGAGCATGTGCATGACCATCATCTGCACCTGTTCCTTGTTGGCCGCACCGGTGCCGACGACCGCCTGCTTGACCTGGGTTGCAGTGTATTCGGCAATTTCCAGGCTTTCCTCGGCTCCCGCCACGATCGCGGCACCACGGGCCTGCCCCAGTTTCAGGGCGGAATCGGCGTTACGGGCCATGAACACCTTTTCGATCCCCATGGTCACCGGGTGGTAAGTCTGGATGATCTCCCGCACTCCGCGATAGACAATCTGCAGTCGCTCATGCAACTCGCCGGCACCGGTGCGGATACAACCGGAGGCAACGTACTCACAGCCACGGCCGGTATCGCGAACCACACCGTAACCGGTGATGCGCGAACCGGGGTCGATACCAAGAATTAAAGTCATAACGCCTGCGGGTTAAGAAAAAACACGATCTTCAGCTCAGCGAAAAATAAATGTGGGAGCGGGCTTGCTCGCGAATGCGGACTATCAGACAACATCGTTGCTGAATATTAAACCGCTTTCGCGAGCAAGCCCGCTCCCACATGGGACATTGTTGCCCTTTAGCCGAGCTGTGCGGCCACCGACTCCGGAATCTCCGCGTTGGAATAGACGTTTTGCACGTCATCCAGGTCTTCGAGCATATCGATCAGCTTGAGGACTTTCTCCGCACCTTCAAGATCGAGCTCGGCGCTGGTGGTCGGCAACATGACGATTTCCGCGTCATCACCTTTGAAACCCGCCGCCTCCAGTGCGTTACGCACGGAATAGAACCCGGCAAACGAGGTGAAAACGTCGATCGAACCGTCTTCGTTGGTCACCACGTCATCGGCGTCGGCTTCCATGGCAGCGTCCATCAGTGCGTCTTCGTCAACGCCGGCAGCGAAGGAGATCTGCCCCTTGCGCTCGAACAGATAGGCCACCGAACCGTCAGTCCCCAGGTTGCCACCGCACTTGCTGAACGCGTGACGAACAGCGGCTGCGGTGCGATTACGGTTGTCGGTCATGCATTCGACCATCACCGCCACGCCGCCCGGACCGTAACCTTCGTAGGTCAGTTCGACCACGTCGTCCGTGTCGGCAGCGCCGGTTCCGCGGGCGACGGCACGATCGATGATGTCGCGGCTCATGTTCGCACCCAGGGCCTTGTCCAGGGCCAGGCGCAGACGCGGATTGGAGCCTGGATCACCACCACCCTGACGGGCAGCGACGGTCAGCTCACGAATCCACTTGGTGAAGATCTTGCCCCTCTTGGCATCCTGACGTTCTTTGCGGTGCTTGATGTTCGCCCACTTGGAATGACCTGCCATAACTCGCTCCGAATTCTCTTTGAAACATTGCCCGCCGCGCTGCATTGCGCCGGCCAGCAAACAAAAATCTTGAACTGCTCTGCCTATAAAGGAAAGGGCGCATCCACAGATGCGCCCTTCAGGTCAGCCTTACTCGGCCTTAGGCGTTTCGCGCAGACGAATGTGCAGCTCGCGCAATGCCTTGGCATCCACCTGGCCCGGCGCCTGAGTCATGACATCCGCCGCGCTCTGGGTTTTCGGGAAGGCGATCACTTCACGGATCGACTGGGCGCCGGTCATCAGCATGACCAGACGGTCCAGACCGAAGGCCAGGCCACCGTGCGGCGGCGCGCCGTATTTCAGGGCATCGAGCAGGAAGCCGAATTTCTCTTCCTGTTCCGCTTCGTTGATACCCAACAGACGGAACACCGACTGCTGCATCTCTTTACGGTGGATACGGATCGAACCGCCACCCAGTTCGGTACCGTTCAATACCATGTCGTAGGCACGGGACAGAGCGGCAGCCGGGTTGGCCTCCAGCTCTTGCGGGGTGCACTTCGGCGCGGTGAACGGGTGGTGCAAGGCGGTGAAGCTGCCGTCGTCGTTTTCTTCAAACATCGGGAAGTCGACGACCCACATTGGTGCCCACTTGCAGGTCAGCAGGTCCAGGTCGTGGCCAAGCTTGATCCGCAGCGCGCCCAGGGCTTCGCTGACGATCTTCGCCTTGTCGGCGCCGAAGAACACGATATCGCCGTCGACCGCACCGACGCGATCGAGGATCACGTTGAGGTTGTCTTCAGGGATGTTCTTCACGATTGGCGACTGCAGGCCTTCAACGCCCTTGGCACGCTCGTTGACCTTGATGTACGCCAGGCCCTTGGCACCGTAGATGCCGACAAACTTGGTGTAGTCGTCGATCTGCTTGCGCGGCATGCTCGCCCCGCCAGGTACGCGCAAGGCGGCGATACGGCATTTCGGGTCGTTGGCCGGGCCGCTGAACACCTTGAAGTCGACTTCCTTGAGCTGATCGGCCACGTCCACCAGTTCCAGCGGGTTACGCAGGTCTGGCTTGTCGGAACCGTAGCGGCGCATGGCTTCTTCGAAGGTCATGTGCGGGAACTCGCCGAATTCCAGGCCCAGCACTTCCTTGAACAGGTTGCGGATCATTTGCTCGGTCAGGCCCATGATCTCTTTTTCATCGAGGAAGCTGGTCTCGATGTCGATCTGGGTGAATTCCGGCTGACGGTCGGCACGCAAGTCTTCGTCACGGAAGCACTTGGCGATCTGGTAGTAACGGTCGAAGCCGGCCACCATCAGCAGTTGCTTGAACAGCTGCGGCGATTGCGGCAAGGCGAAGAACGAACCGGCATGAGTACGGCTCGGCACCAGGTAGTCGCGTGCGCCTTCCGGGGTGGCACGGGTCAGGATCGGCGTCTCGACGTCGAGGAAGCCGTTCTCGTCCAGGAAGCGGCGGATGCTGGTGGTCATGCGCGAGCGCAGACGCAGCTTCTCGGCCATTTCCGGGCGACGCAGATCGAGGAAGCGATAGCGCAGGCGGGTTTCTTCGCCGACGTCGGAGAACTCGTTCAGCGGGAACGGCGGGGTTTCCGACTCGTTCAGCACTTCCAGCTCGTAGCCCAGGACTTCGATCATGCCCGACGCCATGTTGGCGTTGGTCGCGCCGGCCGGACGCAGGCGAACCTTGCCGGTGATCTTCACGACGTACTCGCTGCGCACGCGATCGGCAGCGGCGAAGGTTTCAGCACGGTCCGGATCGAACACGACCTGGGCCAGACCATCACGATCACGGATATCGAGGAAAATCACCCCACCGTGGTCACGGCGACGGTGGACCCATCCGCAAAGGGTAATTTCCTGGCCGTCCAGGCTTTCGTTCAGTTGGCCGCAATAATGGCTGCGCATCATGGTCGTGGTTTCACTTCTCGTAATTCGAAATTCGGTGGAGATCCTGCAGCAGCCCCGCCTTTTAAAAAGTCGTCGGGTGATGCAAGAGCACGCGTGTCGTTCAACTCAGGTTCCAGACCTTAGTCAGCTTTGTCGCCGCCGGCCAGGTTCTTCTTGGAACCGGTCTTGAAATCGGTTTCGTACCAACCCGTGCCGCTGAGGCGGAAGCCCGGCATGGACAGCAACTTTTTAAGCTCTGGCGCCTGACAGGCAGGGCAGTCGACCAGCGGTGCATCGCTGATCTTTTGAATGGCTTCCAACTGATGACCACAGGAAGCACATTGATAATCGTACATCGGCATGGAGGTTGTCTCGGCGATCAGATTGCTACCGCAAACGCAGGGTTTTGCGGCAAAGAGCGGGATTATATCCATTAAATGCGGCCTGTGCAGCCGTAAGACTGCACAGACCGACACTCTGCTGTTTTCGCCGTCCAGACTAGGCCGTGGCGATGCAACCCCCTTCCTTGAGACTGTGCACGACACAGACAACCCGCACCAATCCACTGAAGTTCCTTACCCCGCCGTGACGCAAGTGAACTTCGCGATCCACATGAGACAACAGGTTGTTGACCGAGCAACCATTGGCCCGCGCCATCCCCCCCAAAATATCCCAATAAACCTGCTCGAGCCGCAAACAGGTGGCGAAGCCATTCAATCGTACGGAGCGGGACAAGGGCTGGGCCAGCCCCATATCGAACTCGCGAACAAACGGATCAACCTTTACATCCTTGTGCGAACCGTATCGCCCCTCTTCCTGCCTTTCATAAACCATAACGCTGACACTCCTTTGCCATCCTGGTTTTTAAGAGCAACTGCCTGTCGACTAATAAAAACGCAGGTGCAAAGGTATATCCAGACGACTTTCATGACCCTCGACGTAGGATAAGCCAACAACTATTGGCAGACCCTGGAGAACGTCCTACTCCGGATATTTTCCCACACTGCGAAGCGATACCCCCTTCAGAAGCACCTTATGGAATGGCGTAGGAAAGAAGAGCGCGAACAACACTTCAAGGTGCCTGGCAAAACCCGCCGTTGTGCCGCAGCCCCGGAACTTCGGGCAATCCGCGGCAAATCCCCCTCCCAAAAGAGCCGCCGGACGCCCTGATTTGAGTAGCCTGCGGCTTTGCTGTTAAATAGACAGCGTGTCGCCAGTGCCCATTTTTACCGGGCTCGGCGCATAGGCTGATACCGGGTACGTGTCCAACGCCTCTTTATTATCTTGAAGCGAACCGTGCGCCATCAGCTCTTCCTTGTGAGCTGTCTTAACGTGAGTTAATCAAAATGTTGAAAATCGTCCATCTGTTGATAGGCGCAGCGGCCTTGCTGCTGTCCTTCATCCCTAGCCTGCAATCCGAAGCCTTACCTTACCTGCAACAACCCGACGCGCTGTACCTGGCCTTTTTCGGTCTGCTCAACCTCACACTTGCGCCTGTCATCCCTTACTGGAACAAAGGCCCGCGTCACCAACTGCAAAACCTGGTCAGCGCCCTGCTGGTTCTGAGCGTGGTCCTGCAGACCCTGACGCTGATCGCACCGATGCCCGTCATCGCCGGTCAACCCGCCGTACTGTTCAGCCTGGTCGCTGCCCTGATCGCCGTTACCCTGCACCTGGGCATCAGCTTCTACAAGTCGTCACCAGCCGCCACCTCGCCAAGCTACGACATGAGCAACCGCGATACCGGCACCGTCAAGTGGTTCAACACATCCAAAGGCTTCGGCTTTATCTCCCGCGACTCCGGTGACGATATCTTCGTCCACTTCCGGGCCATTCGCGGCGAAGGCCACCGTGTCCTGGTCGAAGGCCAGCGCGTGGAGTTCTCCGTCATGAATCGTGACAAGGGCCTGCAAGCCGAAGATGTGATCGCCGCACTGCCGCGCCGCTGATTCAAGGCTAAAAAAAACCGCGCACAGCCGAGCTGTCCGCGGTTTTTTCATGCCTGCGACACTCTTAATAGTGCGGCGGCGGCGCCTCTTCTTCGAATGACTCGAACTGCCCGACCATTTCCTCCTGCCGCTTGAGCAGCGCAGCCATTTGCAGCTGCAGGCGCTCGACCACCCGCTGCTGCGCCACCAGCACATCGTTCAACGCCTGGATGGTGTCATCCTGAAACGCCAGACGGCTTTCAAGCTCGGTAACGCGCTCTTCCAGGCTCATGCTTCAGCCCTCCAGAAACGTAAATTCATCGGTCAAAATCAAGCGCAAACGTTCGCGAATCGCGGCGATCTGCTCCGAACTGTAGGGTTTCGCCGGATGTTTACCCCAAACCGGCGCTGGCCAGGCGGCATCTTCGCGCTTGCGCACTATCACATGCATGTGCAACTGACTCACGACATTGCCCAGCGCCGCCACATTCAACTTGTCCGCATCGAACGCGTCCTTGAGCACTTGCGACAGCACTGTTGTTTCCTGCCAAAGCTGTTGCTGCTCTGCGACATCCAACTGAAATATCTCGCTGATAGCCTCGCGACGAGGTACCAGGATGAACCAGGGATAGTTCGAATCGTTGGACAGCAGCAACCGGCAGAGCGGAAAGTCCCCGATCGGTAACGTGTCTTGTTGAAGTCGTGGATCTAAAGTGAACACTGCGCGTACTCCCGCCGGGCCATCATTTTTCAGCTTAGCGCCCATCCAGAGGGACAGCGCACCAAGCGACCGGACGGCAGCATACCTGCGAACGGCGCAGGCTTCACGGCGAACCTTGCATCGAAGCCACGAGCGCCAGTGGAAATCTGACAGCCGCCCCCGAATGGGACAATTTTCGCTGCCGCGCACCTTTACAGAACCGAACGTCAGGCAACAAACGCCGAAATGACTGATCAACAAGGAAAAGTTCGCTTCAGGCAAGCAGCCGACAGAGATGAATTCAGTACAGGGCTAAAATTTTTTGCACCAAAACCGCACAGTGGGTCTACGCTGAACGCTTCGACATCCGCCATTTACTCAGTGGTGGGGTGAACCGGTAACATTTTTGGTTGCCAGACTGTCGACCAGAAGGCCGCAACATGATGTCAGGCAAGGCGTCAAGCCCAAACCAAAAGCGCTTGAACCCCCCGGTTTTATGAGGTTTTTACAGCACCTGGCAGCCAACAAGAAAAAAATCGAAAAAAAGACGATTTTGTGCACGCTTGTTGCATTCATACCCAACATCGCCCGAGTCGCACCCGCTGGAAGCGGAGGCCCTCAGGCAAAAAAAACAGTGGCAAGGTAGCCCGATGGAGATTCAAACGTTTCACCAGGACTCTTTTTACCGACGACAAGGCGCAAAAAACAGCATTAAAGTTGTCCGCCCGGTTGCGTCGGAGCTGGAAATTTGCGACATCTACCACGCTGTTTGCGACAGGGTCGTAAAGAAGGCGAAAGGTTAGATGCGCAAGTATCGCCAACATTGTCGGCGTGATATAAGTTTGCGCCGACACAAAAAGAAAGAGCCGCCCAGATAATAAAACAGGTGGGACGGCAGTACTCTTCTAAAACCAAAGGAGCAAATCACGATGCGCGTGATGAAGTGGAGCATGATCGCACTGGCAGTTGCAGCAGCAGCCAGTACCCAATTGGCTACGGCCGCCCCTTTCGTAAGTGACCAGGCTGAAGCCAAAGGTTTTGTTGAAGACAGCACGCTGAACTTGCTGGTTCGCAACTACTACTTCAACCGTGATAACAAAGACGGTGGCCGTGACCAGAAAGACTGGACCCAGGGCATCTGGGCTAACTACAGCTCCGGTTACACCCAAGGCCTGATCGGTGTCGGCGTTGATGCGTACGGTTACCTGGCAATCAAGCTGGACGGTGGTGACGGCACTAGCGGTACCGGCAACATGAGCCGTAGCGACACCGTTAACGCCAACGGTTCTCGCGATGTCAACGACAGCCAGGGTAAAGCCGGTGGCGCCGTTAAATTCCGCGTTTCCAAAACCGAGCTGAAAGTCGGCGACATGCAGCCAAGCACTTCCCCAGTGTTCGCTGTGGGCGGCTCCCGTATCCTGCCGCAAACTGCCAGCGGTATCCAACTGCAGAGCAGCGAGATCAAAGACCTTGACCTCGAGGCCGGTCACTTCTACTCGGGTAGCAGCCAGGACAAAAACGCCCGTGACGGCGACCTGTTTGCAACCTACGCCGGCGTTTCCGCCAACAAGATCGACTACTTCGGCGGCAAGTACGGTTTCACCGACAACCTGAGCGCATCGCTGTACGGCGCCAAGCTGGAAGACATCTGGAACCAGTACTACGCCAACCTGAACTACACCATCCCGTTCACCGACACCGAGTCGCTGAACCTGGACGGTAACATCTACAACACCAAAGACACTGGCGATGCCAAAGTCGGCGATATCAGCAACACCACGTTCTCCCTGGCGGCTGCTTTCTCGTTCCTGAAAGCACACACCATTACCCTGGGCTTCCAGAAGGTCAACGGTGACACTCCGTTCGACTACATCGGTATTGGCAAGAACAACCGTGGCGGCGACTCGATCTTCCTCGCCAACTCCATCCAGTACTCTGACTTCAACGCTCCGAACGAGAAGTCTGCCCAGGTTCGTTACGACCTGAAAATGGCCGAGTACGGCGTTCCAGGTCTGAGCTTCATGACCCGTTACGTTAAAGGTTGGGACATCGACGGTACCAACACTCCAGCCAACAGCGCTTACGCTGGTCTGTACGGTGCAGATGGCAAGCACAACGAAACCAACTTCGAAGCCAAGTACGTTGTTCAGTCTGGCCCGGCAAAAGACCTTTCCTTCCGTATTCGTCAAGCATGGCACTTCGCTAACGCTGACGAAGGTGAAGGCGACGTGAAAGAGTTCCGTTTCATCGTCGACTACCCGCTGTCGGTTTTGTAATCGCATCCAGTTAGTTTGCGGTAACAAAACAAAAGGCCCATCTTCGGATGGGCCTTTTTTGTTGGCTCTCGCCTGACTGCTTTAACGACCTGCCCCTTACAGAACATGCCTGACCAAAGAGTCAGACATTGTTCAAATGACCTGTTACTGCACCGCAGACTCCTGAACCACACGAATAACCCGCTGTGGAAACGGAATATCGATACCGGCCTCTCTCAGGCGATCACGGGATAGTTCGTTGAACATGAACAACACATCCCAGTAATCGGCAGTCTTTACCCAGACACGAAGCGAAAGCGTGATCGAACTGTCACCCAGGGTAGAAACAACTGCCTGTGGTTCCGGATCTGTCAATACTCGCGGGTCCCTGGCCAATTCCAGTAAAACTTCACGGGCTTTCTGAAGGTCCGCTTCGTAATCAACGCCTACATCAAACACGA
The DNA here is from genome assembly GCF_019956305.1 of Pseudomonas sp. BF-B-30. Taxonomy (NCBI): domain Bacteria; kingdom Pseudomonadati; phylum Pseudomonadota; class Gammaproteobacteria; order Pseudomonadales; family Pseudomonadaceae; genus Pseudomonas; species Pseudomonas sp. BF-B-30. The sequence goes on from NZ_JAHBDG010000005.1 coordinate 20,182, forward strand.
CTTTACGAGTCGGCTGACGGTTTGTGTTAGTGATGATGCCATTCGACAGATTGCCGTTCGGCACGATGATGGTCTTGTTGTCACCAGTACGCAGTACGGTATGGAAAATCTGGATGCTGTCGACAGTACCGGCGATACCCTGAGCCTCGATCCAGTCGCCGATGCGAAACGGACGGAACAGCAAAATCAGCACGCCACCGGCGAAGTTCGCCAGGCTGCCCTGCAAGGCCAGGCCAATGGCCAGGCCTGCCGCACCAATCGCCGCCACAAACGAAGTGGTTTCCACACCGATCATCGAGGCCACGCTGACGACCAGCAGGATCTTGAGGATGATGTTCGCCAGACTGCTGATAAAGCCTTGCAGCGCCAGGTCGGCATTACGTAATGCAATCAGGCCGCCGAGCTTTTTCGTGACCTTGTTGATCAGCCACCAGCCGATGGCCAGGGTGATGACCGCCAGCAGTACACGGCTGCCGTATTCCATGATCATCGGGATCCAGCTTTGGGATACCTTGACCAGATTGTCTACCTCGGCATTTAAGTCCATCTACATTCTCCTGTTTTCCGGCTACCCGGCATGCGTAAAAAAGCGGCAGAAAGATCTAACCGCGACGGGCTCGATCGTTTCTGCCGTTGCTGGGGTCTGCGACGTCGCAAACGCCAGGAGGTTCCCGCTTTCAAGATCAGTCGCGGAAGTTGTTGAACTGCAGCGGCATACCGAATTCCTTGGCCCGCAGCACTGCAATGGCTTCTTGCAGGTCATCACGCTTTTTACCGGTGATGCGAACCTGCTCGCCCTGAATGGCCGCCTGGACCTTTAGCTTGGCATCTTTGACATGAGCGACGATTTTCTTCGCCAGCTCCTTGTCGATGCCTTCCTTGAGGACGGCGTCCTGCTTCATCAGTTTGCCCGACGCGAACGCGTCCTTGACTTCAAGGCACTGCACGTCGATTTTGCGCTTGACCAGCGCCAGCTTGAGGATCTCAATCATCGCTTCGAGCTGGAAATCCGCTTCGGCGGTCAGGTTGACGGTCAGGTCTTTTTCCTTGAACTCGAAGCTGCCTTTGCCTTTCAGGTCATAACGACGATCGAGTTCCTTGACGGCGTTCTCGACCGCGTTGGTGACTTCGTGTTTGTCCAGTTCGGATACCACGTCGAACGACGGCATGTAATCTCTCCAAATTTAAAGGCGCACTGATGGAGCACGCCTGGCTTGCGGTTAAAATCCGCGCTGATTATAACGGGTCTTTCCCATCATTCACTGCGAGCTGCCGATGCACGCCTTAAACAGAGCAAAAAGCTGATGTCCACCACCTGGCATGTACTGGGCGCCGGCAGCCTCGGCACATTATGGACGACACGTCTGGCACGGGCTGGCGTGCCGGTCAGGCTGATCCTGCGGGACACCGCGAGACTGCAGGCCTATGAGGCGGCCGGTGGATTGACACTGGTGGAACACGGCGAGGCACAACACTATGCCGTGCCCGCCGAGACAGCCGACAGCCCGCAACCGATCCACCGCCTGCTGGTGGCGTGCAAAGCCTACGATACCGAAAGTGCGGTGGCTCGATTGGCGCCACGCCTGGCCCCAGGCGCCGAACTGATCCTGCTGCAAAATGGCCTGGGCAGTCAGGACGCGGTAGCCGCACAGGTTCCTCAGGCACGCTGCATCTATGCCTCGAGCACAGAAGGCGCCTTCCGCGATGGCGATTGGCGGGTGGTGTTTGCCGGGCATGGCTTCACCTGGCTGGGGGATGCGAGCCATCCGGTGGCGCCGATCTGGCTCGATGACCTGAGCGCTGCCGGCATTCCCCACGAGTGGAGCACGGAGATTCTGACCAGGCTGTGGCGCAAACTCGCCCTCAACTGTGCGATCAATCCGCTGACGGTGCTGCACGATTGCCGCAACGGCGGTTTGCAGCAACATCAATGCGAGGTCGCCACCCTGTGCGGCGAACTGGCGGAGTTGCTTGAGCGTTGTGGTCAGCCGGCAGCCGCCGAAAACCTGCAGCAGGAAGTCGAACGAGTGATTCACGCCACCGCAGCCAACTACTCCTCGATGCATCAGGACGTCACGAGCCAGCGCCGCACGGAAATCAGCTACCTGCTCGGTTACGCCTGCAAAGTGGCCGGGCGTCATCAACTGAACCTGCCTCACCTCAATCAACTTGAGGCAAGGTTGATCGCTCGCCTGCAAAGCCTTGGATTGCCCAGCGACTGAGCAGCGGCTACGCTGGCCACTTGTTCCTTGCCTGCGATGAATCCGATGCCATTGCGCCAGCGCCTTGAAAACCTGCCCGTCGGCCAGAAACTGCTGGCCGCCCTGCTGGTACTGATGGTCACCGTCCTGCTGGTTGCGAACCTGACCTTTATCAGTGCCGCCTACTACATCTCCCAGGAAAGCATGGCGCCCCAGGCTCTGCAGACCATCGGCCGCCTGATATCCAACCCGACCCTGGCCTCCGAAGCCCTGGCGTCACCGCAAAGCGCCGAGCGCCTGCTCAATGAACTCAACAGCTATTCGCCGTTGCGCGCGGCGGCCCTGTATGACGGAAAGGGTGAGCGATTGGCGCAATTGCAGCATGGCGACAACCTGGAACTGCCGAAGCGTTTCCGGCATATCGAAGACTGGCAGGCCACCGAGTTTCGTACCAACCAGGTCATCCCCCTGGCCCGCACCGGTGCGGCACCAGGGCACCTGTTGTTGGTGGCCACGAGCGAACTGCCAGTGGCGTTCTACACCGGGACCCTGACGGCCAGCCTGGGGATTCTGATCTTCAGCGTGCTGCTGTGGCTGATCATTGCCCGCCAGATCAAGCGCTTGATTACCCGGCCGATCCACCAACTCGAGGAATTGTCCCGGCAGGTAACCCGTGAAGAAAACTATGCACTGCGTGCTTCGCGCGGAAACCACGATGAAATCGGCAGCCTCGCCGAGGCGTTCAATACCATGCTTTCGCGGATCGAGGCCAGGGAGCAGCAACTCAAGCGGGCCAGGGACGACTCCCAGGCAGCCTACGACCAGGCCCAGGGTCTGGCAGAGGAAACCCGCCATACCAACCGCAAACTGGAGCTCGAAGTCCAGGTGCGCAGCAAGATCGAGAAAAAGCTCACCGGTTTCCAGAACTACCTCAACAGCATCATCGACTCCATGCCGTCGGCGCTGATCGCACTCGACGAACAGCTCTACGTGACGCAATGGAACCAGGAGGCCAGTGCCCTGTCCGGCACGCGTCTCGATGAAGCCCTGAACCAGCCTATCTTCCTCGCCTTCGAACCGCTCAAGCCGTTCTTGCCGCAACTCAAGGAAACGGTCGAGCAGCATACGGTGGCCAAGATCGAACGTGTCACCTGGCTCAAGGACGATGAGCCCCGCCACTACGCCCTGACTTTCTACCCGCTGATGGGCGGTGCCGGGCGTGGCGTGGTAATCCGGATCGATGACATCACCCAGCGCCTGTCTCTGGAAGAGATGATGGTGCAGTCGGAGAAAATGCTTTCGGTGGGTGGTCTGGCCGCCGGCATGGCCCACGAGATCAACAACCCGCTGGGCGCGATCCTGCACAACGTGCAAAACATTCGCCGGCGCCTGTCACCCGATTTGCCGAAGAACCTCGAAGTGGCTGAACAGGCCGGCATCGAACTGACGACGGTCAACCAGTACCTGCAAGTTCGCGAGGTGCCACAGTTGCTCGACGGCATCCAGCAGGCAGGTGCCCGGGCGGCGAAAATCGTCACCCACATGCTCAGCTTCAGTCGTCGCAGCACCCGCCAGATGGCCCCTTGCGACCTGCCCGCCCTGATCGACCAGGCGGTGGAGATCGCCGGTAACGATTTCGACCTGGCGATCGGCTTCGACTTCAAGGGCCAGGCCATCATTCGTCAGTTCGATCCCGCGCTGGGACCGGTCCCCGGCACCGCCAACGAACTGGAGCAAGTGCTGCTCAACCTGTTGAAAAACGCTGCGCAAGCCATCCACCAGCGCGAAGATGACAGCGAGCCTGGACGGATCATTCTGCGCACCAGGCTCAACCCGCCATGGGCGGAAATTCAGGTCGAGGACAACGGCATCGGCATGAGCGAAAGCGTGCGCAAACGGACCTTCGAACCATTCTTCACCACCAAGGAAATCGGCCAGGGCACCGGGCTTGGCCTGTCGGTGTCGTACTTCATCGTCACCAATAACCACAAAGGGCAGATGGAAGTGCAATCGACGCTTGGCCAAGGCACCTGCTTCACCTTGCGCCTGCCCCTGGCGAGCACGCCGCCTGTCTCGCAACAACTCAATCTGCTATCGAGGTAACCATGGGCTTTCGTTTGTCGAAGATTTACACCCGCACTGGCGACAAAGGCGAGACCGGGCTGGGCGATGGTCGTCGCGTGCCCAAGGATCACCCGCGGATCGAGGCCATTGGCGAAGTCGATACGCTGAACAGTCAGGTGGGCGTGTTGCTGGCCGGGTTGGCAGCGCAAACGGGTCAGTTTCCGGACTTGAACGAAGTGATCGAGGTATTGGCCCCCTGCCAGCATCGGTTATTTGATCTGGGTGGCGAGCTGGCGATGCCGGTGTATCAGGCGTTGAATGCAGCGGAAATCGAACGACTGGAAGCGGCGATCGATCTGTGGAATGAAGAGCTGGGGCCACTGGAAAACTTCATCTTGCCCGGCGGCTCGACGCTGATTGCCCAGGCCCATGTCTGCCGCAGCCTGGCGCGCAGCGCAGAACGGCGATGTCAGCAGCTCAACGCGATTGAACCGTTGGCCGGGGTTGGCCTGGCGTACATCAATCGGTTGTCGGATTTGTTGTTTGTTGTGGCGCGGTTGATTGCCAAGCGTCAGGGAGTGGCGGAGATACTTTGGCAGCCTGCGGCGAAACCTGAGGTTTAATCGGCGCCTGTCAGGGCCCCTTCGCGGGCAAGCCCGCTCCCACAGGTTTTGTGAACGCCACAAATCTACTGTGGGAGCGAGCTTGCTCGCGATGAGGTCATTTGCATCACTGGGAATCAGGCCAAAACGCCCGAATCCCCGCCACCCCCTGCGCACCCGCAGCCCAGGCTTTCTCGACCTCCGACGGACCTACACCACCGAGCAGGAACACCGGCTTGCTGAAGCCCTCGATCAGGCTCGATGCCTGCTCCCAACCCAACGGCTCGGCGCCAGGGTGAGTCAGGGTCGGTTGAACCGGCGACAGGGTCACGAAATCCACCCCCATCTGTTCGGCCAGCGCCAACTCTTCAGCGTTATGGCAAGACGCCGCCAGCCAGCGCGATGCCGGAAGCGGTCGGCCAGCCGCTGCGTATTTGCGCAGTTGCGCCGCGGTAATGTGCCAACCGGCGGACGGGAAGTCGCCCAGCCATTCGAATGGCCCCTTGATCATCAATTGCGCCTTGCCGGCACACAGCCCCACAGCATCCACTGCCAGGTCGCGGTATTTCGGGTCGTAGCCGTTCGGTGCACGCAACTGGATCAGCTTGACGCCGCCGGCAATGGCCTTCTGAATACCACGCAGCAACGCGGGGGGTTCCAGGTCTTCCGGGGTGATCAAGTACTGCTCGGGTAACCGTGCGGCCGCGACGATCGGCCGGTTGGCTTCAGGGAACTCATAATCCGACAGGTCGCGGGGTGTCACCCAGGCCAGCGGTTGTCCCTCGGCACCGTGGGGCTCGCCGCTAAACGCCGAGACTTCCCAGACATCCAGCAACACCTGCTTGTCCGGGTAATCGTGCCGGACCTTGATCAGCGGGCGCGCCGCGCCGACCACGATGCCCAGTTCCTCATGGAGTTCGCGGGCCAGTGCGGTTTCGACCGACTCGTCGGCCTCGACCTTGCCCCCGGGAAACTCCCACAGGCCACCCTGGTGCTGGGTATCGGCACGGCGGGCGATAAGGATCTTGCCGTTGTTATCACGGATAACGGCGGCGGCTACATGAACTCGTTTCACCGCTCGATTTCCTCCAGTCCGGCCTTCTGCCAGGCCTTGAACGCTGGCCATTGGTAGAGGGTTTCAACATAGGCTTCATCAGCCGCGGACAGTTTCACCCGATAGGTGCGCAGGCGCACGGCGATGGGTGCAAAGAACACATCCGCCAGACTGATACGACCAAACAGGTACGGTCCGGTTTCTGTCGCGACAGCACGGCACTCCGCCCACAACGCTGACATGCGCTCGATGTCCGCCTGGACATCGGCCGGGACCGGCGACAGCGCTGAGTCATGGCTCAGGTCGAACGGCATGTTGCCGCGCATGGCGAAAAAGCCACTGTGCATCTGCGCGCACGCCGAACGCGCCTGGGCACGGGCGGCGGTGTCTTTGGGCCACAGGTTCGCGTCGGGAAACTGTTCTGCCAGGTATTCGGCAATCGCCAGGGAGTCGGCGATGGTACTGTGTTCGGTTTTCAGCAGCGGGACCTTGCCGGTTGGCGAATGCTTGAGCAGACGCTCACGGGTGTCCGGCTGATTCAGCTTGATCAGTTCTTCGGTGTAGGAGGCGCCGGTCAGATCCAGAGCCAGGGCCCCGCGCAGGGACCAGGAAGAAAGCAGTTTGTCGCCGATGATCAGGTGCAGGCTCATGTTCGGGGTGCCTTCTCGTCAGGGTAACAAGCAAGAATATCCAGCGTCCGGTCGTCAGCCTTCGCGAGCAAGCCCGCTCCCACAGTTGATCGGACAGTACTCACATTTTGTGTTCACTGAAGATCTCCTGTGGGAGCGGGCTTGCTCGCGAATGGGACGACTCGGTCTTTAACCGTGTATCAAGTACGGTACTCGGCGTTGATCTTCACGTACTCGTGGGACAGATCGGTAGTCCAGATGGTTTCACTGCAATCGCCACGACCCAACTCGATACGGATGGTGATTTCTTCTTGCTGCATCACCGCCGCGCCCTGGGCTTCGGTGTAGGTCGCCGCGCGCGCACCACGGCTGGCGATGCACACGTCGCCGAGGAATACGTCGATCTTGCTCACGTCCAGGTTCGGTACACCGGCACGGCCGACGGCGGCCAGGATGCGGCCCCAGTTCGGGTCGGAAGCGAAGAGCGCGGTCTTGATCAGCGGCGAGTGAGCCACGGTGTAACCGACGTCCAGGCATTCCTGGTGGTTGCCGCCACCATTGACTTCAACAGTGACGAATTTGGTCGCGCCTTCACCGTCACGAACGATGGCCTGGGCTACGTCCATGCACACTTCGAACACCGCTTGCTTGAGTTTGGCAAACAGTTCGCCTTCGGCGCGGGTGATTTCCGGCAGCGCAGCCTGACCGGTGGCGATCAGCATGCAGCAGTCGTTGGTCGAGGTATCACCATCGATGGTGATGCGGTTGAACGACTTGTTGGCGCCATCCAGCATCAGGTTTTGCAGCACATCGCGGGAGACTTTGGCGTCGGTGGCGATGTAGCCGAGCATGGTCGCCATGTTCGGGCGAATCATGCCGGCGCCTTTGCTGATGCCGGTAACGGTGATGGTCACACCGTCGTGCTGGAACTGACGACTGGCGCCCTTTGGCAGGGTGTCGGTGGTCATGATGCCGGTGGCGGCAGCTTCCCAGTTGTGGATCGACAGGTCATCGAGGGCCGCTTGCAGCGCGCCTTCGATTTTCTCGACCGGCAGCGGCTCGCCGATCACACCGGTGGAATACGGCAGCACCTGGCTGGCATCGACACCGGTCAACTCGGCCAGTTTCGCGCAAGTGCGCTCGGCGGCGGCCAGGCCAGGTTCGCCCGTGCCGGCGTTGGCATTGCCGGTGTTGGTCAACAGATAACGCACAGGGCCTTGTACGCGTTGCTTGGCCAGGATCACCGGTGCGGCGCAAAAGGCGTTCAGGGTGAACACGCCGGCAACCGTGGAGCCCTCAACACAGCGCATGACCACAACATCCTTGCGCCCCGGGCGCTTGATGCCAGCCGAGGCGATACCGAGTTCAAAACCGGCAACCGGGTGCAACGTTGGCAAAGGACCAAGACCAACAGCCATGAATGCGCTCCTTTATAAATGATGTCAGCACCGTTTCAGCAGAACGGTGGTTCGAATGGTAAAACGCCGCGACGGCAGAAGCCGGTCGCGGCGCGGGTATTTCAGCGATTGAAACGGGTTTTACTGAATCTGCCCGTGGCAATGCTTGAACTTCTTGCCCGAACCGCAGTAGCACAACTCGTTGCGACCCAGCTTCTGCTCGTTGCGAACCGGCGCGGCAGCGAGGGCAACATCGACCTCTTCGCCCAACACTTCAGGCTGTTCAAGGCCTGGAGCCTCTTCATGCAGGAACTGCATGCGAGCGGCCAATGCCTCGGCTTCCTGACGCAGGCGCTGCTCCTCTTCGATCGGGTCTTCGCGACGAACCTGAACGTGGGACAGCACACGGATCGAATCGCGCTTGATCGAATCCAGCAATTCGGAGAACAGGGTGAAGGACTCGCGCTTGTATTCCTGCTTCGGGTTCTTCTGGGCATAGCCACGCAAGTGGATACCGTGGCGCAGGTGATCCATGGTCGACAGGTGGTCTTTCCACAGGTCGTCCAGTACGCGCAGAACGATTTGCTTCTCGAAGGTGCGCAACGCTTCGGCGCCCGCCTGGTCTTCTTTCTCGTTGTACGCCGCGATCAGTTCCTGCATCAGTTTCTCGCGCAGGGTTTCTTCGTACAGGTGGTCGTCTTCGTCGAGCCACTGCTGGATTGGCAGCGCCACACCGAAATCGCTCTGCAACGCGGCTTCCAGACCGGCCACGTCCCACTGCTCAGGCAGCGATTGTGGAGGAATGTGCGCGCTGACGGTGGCGTCGAGCACGTCCTGACGGAAGTCAGCGATGGTCTCACCGATGTTGTCGGCGGCCAGCAACGTGTTACGCATGTGATAGATCACTTTACGCTGTTCGTTGTTGACGTCGTCGAACTCGAGCAGTTGCTTGCGAATGTCGAAGTTGCGGCCTTCAACCTTGCGCTGGGCCTTTTCGATAGCGTTGGTCACCATGCGGTGCTCGATCGCTTCGCCAGGCTGCATGCCCAGGGCCTTCATGAAGTTCTTCACCCGGTCAGAGGCGAAGATGCGCATCAGGCTGTCTTCCAGCGACAGGTAGAAACGGCTGGAACCGGCGTCGCCCTGACGACCGGCACGACCACGCAGCTGGTTGTCGATACGGCGCGATTCATGGCGCTCGGAGGCAATCACCTGCAAACCGCCCGACTCGAGCACTTGCTGGTGACGTTTCTGCCAGTCGGCCTTGATCTGGGCAATCTGCTCAGGGGTCGGGTTTTCCAGGGAAGCCACTTCCACTTCCCAGTTACCACCCAACAGGATGTCGGTACCACGACCGGCCATGTTGGTGGCGATGGTCAGCGCGCCCGGGCGACCGGCCTGGGCAATGATCTCGGCTTCCTTTTCGTGGAACTTGGCGTTCAGGACCTTGTGTTCGATGCCTTCCTTCACGAGCAGGCTGGACATGTGCTCGGAGGTTTCGATAGTGGCGGTACCGACCAGGACCGGACGGCCCGCGGCCATGCTTTCCTTGATGTCGGCCACGATTGCCGCGTATTTCTCGTCGGCGGTCAGGAACACCAGGTCGTTGTAGTCCTTGCGGGCCAGCGGCTTGTTCGGTGGAATCACCATGACCTGCAGGCCATAGATCTGGTGGAACTCGAACGCTTCGGTGTCGGCCGTACCGGTCATGCCGGACAGTTTGTTGTACAGACGGAAGTAGTTCTGGAAGGTGGTCGACGCCAGCGTCTGGCTTTCGGCCTGGATGTTCAGGTTTTCCTTGGCTTCGATGGCCTGGTGCAGGCCTTCGGACAAGCGGCGGCCCGGCATGGTACGGCCGGTGTGCTCGTCGACCAGTACGACCTGACCGTCCTGCACGATGTATTCGACGTTGCGATGGAACAGCTTGTGCGCGCGCAGGCCGGCGTAAACGTGAGTCAGCAGGCTCAGGTTGTGGGCCGAGTACAGGCTCTCGCCTTCAGCCAGCAGGCCGATGCGGGTCAGCGTTTCTTCGACGTACTGGTGACCGGCTTCGTTGAGTTCGACCTGACGGGTCTTCTCGTCGACGGTGAAGTGACCGGCCTGGGTCACTTCGCCTTCGACTTCTTCAACGTGCAGCTTGAGCTGCGGGATCAGCTTGTTGACCTCGATGTACAGCTTGGAGCTGTCCTCGGCCTGACCGGAGATGATCAGCGGCGTACGGGCTTCGTCGATGAGGATCGAGTCGACTTCGTCGATCACGGCAAAATTGAGTTCGCGCTGGAATTTTTCTTCCATGCTGAACGCCATGTTGTCGCGCAGGTAATCGAAACCGAATTCGTTGTTGGTGCCGTAGGTGATGTCGGCGGCGTAGGCAGCACGCTTCTCTTCCGGCGGCTGGAACGGCGTGACAACGCCGACCGTCAGGCCGAGGAATTCATACAGCGGGCGCATCCAGTTGGCGTCACGGCGGGCCAGGTAGTCGTTCACCGTCACAACGTGCACGCCGTTGCCGGACAGCGCGTTGAGGTAAACGCCCAGTGTTGCCACCAGGGTCTTGCCTTCACCGGTACGCATTTCCGCGATCATGCCTTCATGCAAGGTCATGCCGCCGATCAGCTGGACATCGAAGTGGCGCATGCCCATGACACGCTTGCCGGCTTCGCGGGCGACCGCAAAGGCTTCTGGCAGCAGTTTGTCGAGGGATTCCCCTTTGGCGATGCGGGCCTTGAACTCGCTTGTCTTGGCACGCAATTGATCGTCCGAAAGGGCCACCATTTGCTCTTCGAAGGCATTGACGAGTTGCACCGTCTTGAGCATGCGTTTGACTTCACGCTCGTTCTTGCTTCCAAAAAGTTTCTTTAACAAAGGCGCAAACATATCGGCAGGATCTTCCACACTAAAGGGATGGAGGGCGGCCCCGTGAGTCGCCCGTGCAGCCCTCATGGCCGCATGCGAACGAGCATTCTACCCGGAAACGATGGAGAGGAAAGTGGCGATATTCCACGATGCTGGCACAGCGCTTTGACGGGGCTCACTTAAAATAAGGGCGTTTTGCTCAACTTCAAGCCGTTCAAGGCAGAAGTTAGTTGTTGATTTAATGGGTAAAGCGCCCACAAAAGCAATGGGCGGGTGCACTCGGCGCTTTCTGCTACCATGGCGCCTCTGTTACTTCAGGTGTCTGATCATGGCATTTCGCCCACTTACGGCCAAAGTACCTGCCGTTCTACTACGCGAAGCCAAGCCGCTGAAGGCCATTCTCGGCCACGCTCAACGCCTGGGTCATCTGCAACGTTTGCTCGAAAGCCAATTGCAACCCGCCGCTCGCGAGCATTGCCACGTGGCTTCCTGGCGCGAAGGCAGTTTGTTGCTGATTGTCACCGACGGTCATTGGGCAACTCGCCTGCGTTACCAGCAAAAGCGTTTGCAGCGGCAATTGCAGATGTTCGATGAGTTCGCCAATCTGACCCGGATCCTGTTCAAAGTTCAACCGCCGACCGTTCAGCAAGGTGCGGCCGGGCATACCATGGATTTGTCCAACGACGCGGCAGCGACCATCCAGGCCACGGCCGATGGGATCAGCGACCCGAATTTGCGGGCAGCGCTGGAGCGACTGGCGGCGCACGCCAAATCCAGAACCTGACATCGGACTAATGTGGGAGCGGGCTTGCTCGCGAATGGGTTTACCAGTCAACATTTTCGTTGAATGAAACACCGCATTCGCGAGCAAGCCCGCTCCCACATTTACTGTGCCCACTTAGAATGGATTCAACGGCGTTTACTGCCGCCCAGTAATGACCCCATCAACCCGCGCACCAGCTGTCGCCCAAGCTGGTTGGCCGCCTGACGCATTGCTGATTTCAACGCCTGGCCGGCCGCCGTGCCGAGAAATTCCCCGGCCTGTTCGGTGAAGCTCGGCTCCTGTTTGCCCTGCTCCGCTTCGGGCTCAGGCGCCAGGCCCTTGCGTCCCATCAGCACCTCATAGGCCGAATCACGGTCAATCGGCTTGTCATAACGCCCCTGCAACGGCGAACCGGCAATCAACGCTGTGCGTTCCGCACCGGTCAAAGGCCCGATCCGCGATTGCGGCGGTGCCACCAGCACCCGCCGGACCATTTCCGGCGTGCCTTTTTCCTGCAGGGTGCCGACCAGCGCCTCCCCGATCCCGAGCTCGGTCAGCACCGACAACGCATCAAACGCCGGGTTCGGCCGGAAACCCTCGGCCACCGCGCGCAGGGACTTCTGTTCCTTGGCGGTGAACGCACGCAGACCGTGCTGGATGCGCAAGCCCAACTGCGCCAGCACATCATCCGGCAGGTCACCCGGCGACTGGGTGACGAAATACACGCCCACGCCTTTCGAACGAATCAGCCTCACGACTTGCTCCAGACGGTCACGCAAGGCCTGGGGCGTACCGTTGAACAACAAGTGGGCCTCGTCGAAGAACAGCGCCAGCAATGGCTTGTCGGCATCGCCACGCTCAGGCAACTGTTCGAACAGCTCTGCCAGCAGCCACAGCAGGAACGTCGCGTAGACTTTCGGCGCTTCATGCACCAGGCGGCTGGCATCCAGCAAATGAATGCGACCGCGCCCGTCCGCCGTGGGCTGGAGGATGTCTTCGAGTTGCAGCGCCGGCTCTCCGAACAAGGCTTCGGCGCCCTGTTGCTCCAGGGTCGCCAGACGTCGCAGCAATGCCTGGCTGGAGCCGGTGGTCATCAATGCCGCATCGTCGCCCAGCAACTGGGGGTTGTCCCGCAGGTGATTGAGCAATGCCTTCAGGTCCTTGAGATCAAGCAACAACAGGCCTTCGCGGTCCGCCACCTTGAACGCGGCGTACAGCGCCGACTGCTGACTGTCAGTCAGCTCCAGCAGACTGCCCAGCAGCAGCGGCCCCATTTCACTCAAGGTTGTGCGTAAAGGATGACCGGACTGACCGTGTATGTCCCACAACGTCACCGGATAAGCCTGAGGCTTGTGGTTGAGCCATGGCATCCCGGCAATCCGCTCGGCGATCTTGCCCAGGGGATTGCCGGCGGCGCCGAGGCCGCACAGGTCACCCTTGATGTCCGCGGCGAACACCGCCACGCCGGCATCGCTGAAGGCTTCGGCCATTCGTTGCAAAGTGACTGTCTTGCCGGTGCCGGTCGCGCCCGCGATCAATCCGTGGCGGTTCGCCAGGCGCATGGCCTGGGCAGTCGGCTGCCCTTCTGGATCGGCGCCGATAACGAGTTGCAATGAGTCAGGCATTTGGTCACCCATGATTAATCTTTGGTCCTACACGGCCGATAGAGATAACGACAAAGCAGTCAGACACGATCTGGTCGGAAATTTCCCTAAGGAGAGTCGGAAAATTCACTTGCTTTCAACCTTGCCCGTCGTGCGTCCCTTTATAAAAGCACGCGCTGGACATTAAGACCTTAGCGGAACCCCAAGCCATGAACAAAAATCTGCGTTTCAGCCATAAAATCCTGCTTGCTGCCGCCCTCATTGTGATTGCCGCCTTCGCCTCCTTTACGCTGTACAACGACTACTTGCAGCGCAATGCCATCCGCAAAGACCTGGAAAATTATCTGCAGGAAATGGGCGCGGTGACCGCCAACAATATCCAGACCTGGTTGAACGGGCGCAGCCTGCTGATTGAAAACCTGTCACAAACTGTTGCGCTCAACCCCGATGCCGACAACGTTTCCAGCCTGCTTGTACAAAAAGCCGTGACCTCGACCTTCATGGGCGCCTACCTCGGCAACAAGGATGGCTCTTTCATCATTCGCCCGGACAGCAAGATGCCCGATGGCTACGACCCGCGTGCACGTCCCTGGTACAAGAGCGCGCAAAGCAGCAGCAGTTCGGCATTGACCGAGCCTTACATTGATCTGGCCTCCGGCCAACTGGTGATTTCCATTGTCGACAGCGTTATCAAGGACGGCCAGAACATCGGCGTGGTCGGTGGCGACCTGAGTTTGCAAGTGATCGCCGACAGCCTTGGCAAGCTGGATTTCGACGGCATGGGTTATGCGTTCCTGGTCAGCTCCGACGGCAAGATCCTGGTACATCCCGACAAAGCGCTGGCGATGAAGGCGCTCAAGGATGTCTACCCGCAAGACACGCCGGCCATCAGCAGCGCCATGAGCGAAATCCAGGTCGACGGCAAAACCCGCATCGTGACCTTCACCCCGATCAAAGGCTTGGCATCGGTCAACTGGTACATCGGTCTGTCGGTCGATAAGGAAAAAGCCTACTCGATGCTCAGCGAATTCCGCACCTCGGCTGTGGTTGCGACCATCATCGCCGTGGCCATCATCATCGCCCTGCTCGGCATGCTGATTCGCATCCTGATCCAGCCGTTGCACGTCATGACCCGCGCCATGGCCGACATCGCCGACGGCGAAGGCGACCTGACCAAGCGCCTGACCATCCAGAACAATGACGAATTCGGCACTCTGGGCACCGCGTTCAACCGTTTCGTCGAGCGCATTCACGGCTCGATCCGCGAAGTGTCTTCGGCCACCGGGCAAGTCAACGAAGTGGCATTGCGCGTAGTGGCCGCTTCCAACTCGTCGATGTTCAACTCCGACCAGCAAGCCTCGCGCACCAGCAGCGTCGCGGCCGCAATCAACCAGCTCGGCGCCGCCGCCCAGGAAATTGCCCGTAACGCCGCTCAGGCTTCGAGCCAGGCCAGCGATGCCCGCAGCCTGGCCGAAGACGGCCAGCAAGTGGTGGACCGCAGTATCGTGGCGATGAATCAACTGTCGAGCATGCTCAGTGCATCGAGCTCCAACATCGAATCGCTGAACAGTAAAACGGTGAACATCGGGCAGATTCTCGAAGTGATCACCAGCATTTCCCAGCAAACCAACTTGCTGGCGCTCAACGCCGCCATTGAAGCCGCCCGCGCCGGTGAAGCCGGTCGTGGATTTGCCGTGGTGGCGGACGAAGTGCGCAACCTGGCACATCGCACGCAGGAATCGGCGCAACAGGTGCAAACCATGATCGAGGAGCTGCAGGTCGGCGCCCGGGAATCGGTCAGCACCATGAGCGATAGTCAGCGCCACAGCCAGGACAGCGTGGAAATCGCCAACCTTGCGGGTGAGCGCCTGAACAGCGTGACGCTGCGTATCGGTGAAATCGACGGCATGAACCAGTCGGTGGCCACCGCGACCGAAGAACAGACCGCCGTAGTGGAGTCGATCAACGTCGACATCACCGAAATCAACACGCTGAACCAGGAAGGTGTGGAAAACCTGCAATCGACATTGCGCGCGTGCTCGGACCTTGAGCAGCAGGCGGCGCGGTTGAAGCAGTTGGTAGGTAGCTTCAGGATCTAAGGCAACCTCACCGGCCTCATCGCGAGCAAGCTCGCTCCCACAGTAGATCTATAGTGCGACAAAGATTCCTGTGGGAGCGAGCTTGCTCGCGATAGCGGCCTGCCAAACGATACATCCCCCCGCCGACATCCCTCCCGCACAACCCCAACCGAACATCTATCCTTCATATAGGTCAACCAAAGGAGAAACAGGACCGGAGGATCGTTCATCGTGCATATCGCGGACATCACCATGTTCTACGCCCCTGCCAGCGGAGGCGTGCGCACTTATCTGGATGCCAAGCACCGTCGCCTGGGCATCAAGCCAGGCATTCGCCACAGTTTGCTGATCCCCGGATCGTCCTTTGGAGAGCAGGATGGCATCTTCACAGTTCCCGCCCCTGCCCTGCCCTTCGGCAAGGGCTATCGCTTTCCTCTGCGTCTGGCGCCCTGGCGCAATGTCCTGCAAGACTTGCAACCCGACCTGATCGAAGTTGGCGACCCCTACCTCACCGCTTGGGCGGCGCTGGATGCGCGGCGCCAACTCGATGTGCCGATCATCGGTTTTTATCACTCGGACCTGCCCCTGCTGGTCAGCAACCGCATGGGCAACTGGGTGACCAACAACGTCGAGGCCTATGTCAGCAAGCTCTACGGCAACTTCGACCGGGTCCTGGCGCCCAGCCGGGTCATGGCCGACAAACTCACCGGGCTTGGGGTCAGGAATGTCTTCGTGCAGCCGCTCGGCGTCGACCTGCAAACCTTCAATCCCGATGCCAGAGATTCCGGGCTGCGGGCCGAACTGGGTCTGGATGAAAACACCCACCTCTTGATCTTTGCCGGGCGCGGTTCCAAGGAAAAAAACCTGCCGGTGCTGCTCGACTGCATGAAACGCCTGGGCCGACGCTATCACCTGCTGCTGGTTGGGTCGTCGATGCCCACGGCCGTGCCCTCCAACGTGACGGTGATCGACGAGTTCTGCCCGGCGGCGCAGGTGGCCCGCCTGATGGCCAGCGCCGACGCCTTGCTCCACGCTGGCGATCAGGAAACCTTCGGCCTGGTGATACTCGAAGCCATGGCCAGCGGTATTCCGGTGGTAGCCGTGGCGGCCGGGGCGTTCGAAGAAATCGTCACCGAGGACTGCGGCCTGCTCTGTGCGCCGAACAATCCCGCCGCGATGGCCACCGCTGTTCGAGAACTGTTCGGCTCGGGCAGCGTAGCGCTGGGCCGACAGGCGCGATTACATGTCGAACGACATTATGCCTGGGACACGGTGGTCACCAGTTTGCTGCGCCACTACCACGCCGTGCTCGGCAGCCAATGGCCGTTGACAGCCAATGGTTGAGCCCATGAACAGTCCCGCTTTACTGCTGGTACTGCACGACGTGGCGCCGCCCACCTGGGCCGATTACCAGCCGTTCGTCAAAGCCGTCGACGCTTTGGGTGGCGTACCGATCACCTGGCTGGTGGTGCCGGATTTGCACAAACACAACAACCTGGACGCCCATCCGCAGTTTTGCCGCCAGCTCAGTGCCAGGGTCGCCCGAGGCGACGAACTGGCACTGCATGGCTATTTCCATTACGACGACGGGCCGATGACCATCAATCCCCGCGACTGGTTCATGCGCCGGATCTACACCCACGAAGGCGAGTTTTACCGTTTGTCGCAGGAAGACGCCCTCGCCCGCCTGCGTTCGGGCATCGAGATGTTCCACCGCCATGACTGGCCGCTGGAAGGGTTCGTCGCCCCGGCCTGGCTGATGAGCCAAGGCACTCGCCAGGCATTGCGCCAATTGCCGCTGAGTTACACCAGCGACTCGCAACATTTATACCGGCTACCGGATTTCACTGCGCTCGAGGCGCCGGGGCTGGTCTGGAGTGCGCGCAGTGCCTGGCGCCGGGGTGTGTCGAAGCTCGTCAGCGACCGGCGTGAACAGCGCTGGCAGCACGCTCCGGTGATTCGCCTGGGCCTGCACCCGGTGGACATGCGCCATGAGTTCTCGCGCCGATACTGGCTAAAAACCCTTGAGCGCCTGCTCGACAACGGACGGGTGCCAATGACCAAGGCCCACTGGCTGGCGATGCAAAACGACCGACTGGTCCGTGCCGCATGAGTCGCGCACTGCTGTTGCTCGTCGGTCTGCTCGCGGCAGTGCTGATTCCATTACTGTTGGGCGGCAGCGAAATCTGGTCTCGGCTGACCGCCTTTCCGCTGCCGTGGTTGCTGGTCATGTTCGGCATGATCCTGTTGTGCTGGGGGGTGAACACCCTGCGTTTGCGCCTATTGCTGGGGGATCAATGCGACAAGGTCGGCCGGCTCAGGAGCCTCGGCATGGTGATGGCCGCCGAATTCGCCTACTGCGCCACGCCCGGCGGCAGTGGCGGGCCTCTGACGATCATGGCTTTGCTGGCGCGTCACGGTGTGCGTCCAGCCAGGGGCAGTGCGGTGTTTGCCATGGATCAACTGAGCGACTTGCTGTTTTTTCTTTGTGCCCTGAGCGGGATTCTGATCTACGCCCTGTTCCAGCACCTCAGCCAGCGCATGGAATGGATGCTGATGGTCAGCGCCGTTTCGCTGTTCGGCGGCCTGGTCAGTTGCGTCATGGTGGCGCGCTATCACCGATTATTGATTCGCCTGAGTGGTCGCTGGCTCGCCCGACTCAATGTCAAAGCGGCCACTCGAATGCGCTGGGCGCGCAAACTCCTGCAGTTTCTGGCGGCGTTTACCGACACGTTGAAGTTGCCCGTGCAGACCTTGATCAAGGTATTCGCCCTGACCTGTGTGCATTGGGGCCTGCGCTACAGCGTGCTGTACCTGGCGTTGCGCGGGCTCGGCGCGGATTTGCAGTGGGTCTGGAGTTTTCTGATCCAGATGCTGGCACTGAGCGCCGGGCAATTCAGCCTGCTGCCGGGCGGAGCCGGGGCGGCTGAGCTGACGTCCGCCGCGCTGCTGGCGCCCATGGTCGGGAAGTCCACGGCAGCCGCGGCGATTCTGATTTGGCGGGCGGTAACCTATTACTTCTATTTACTGGTTGGTGGGCCGGTGTTTCTGCTGATGCTGGGTCGGCCGCTGCTGAAGAAGTTGATGAAACTCAGGCAGGCTTAGGTTTGTCCTCGGGCTCTTGCTGCAACTGTTCCCACAACTGCGCGGCGTCGGGAAACTCCGTACCGGTTTCAGGCCCCATGTCATCCGGGTCGTAGCGGCTCAGGCAACCCTCGCCCAGCGTGGCGGGAGCCTTGGAAGTGGCTTTGTCCAGTGGATCGGCCATGGTCATGTCCTCGGTGCAAAAACGGCGAAGGGCCTGAAGCGATTGAACGCCCAGGCCCTTCGAATTTCAACTGTGACGTACGTCTGTCAGAAGACGACGGTCTTGTTGCCGTGCACCAGCACGCGGTCTTCCAGGTGATAACGCAAGCCACGGGCCAGCACCATTTTCTCGACATCGCGGCCGAAACGCACCATGTCTTCGATGCTGTCGCTGTGGTTGACGCGCACCACGTCCTGCTCGATGATCGGGCCGGCATCCAGCTCTTCGGTCACATAGTGGCAAGTCGCGCCAATCAGCTTCACGCCGCGCAAGGAGGCCTGGTGGTACGGCTTGGCACCGACGAACGACGGCAGGAAGCTGTGGTGAATGTTGATGACCTTGTGCGCGTATTCGCTGCACAACTCAGGCGGCAGGATCTGCATGTAGCGGGCAAGTACCACCACTTCGGCATCGTGTTGCTTGACCAGGCGCGAAACCTCGGTGAAGGCTGGCTGCTTGTCCTGTGGATTGACCGGGACGTGGTAGTACGGGATACCGTGCCACTCCACCATGCTGCGCAAGTCATCATGGTTGGAAATCACGCAGGAAATTTCACAGTCCAGTTCATCGCTGTGCCAGCGGTGCAGCAAGTCGGCCAGGCAGTGCGACTCGCGGCTGGCCATCAGGACCACGCGCTTCTTTTGCTCGGTATCGGTGATGCGCCAGTCCATCGAGAACTCTTCGGCGATCGGGGCAAAGGCTTCACGAAACGCTTCGATACCAAATGGCAGGGAGTCGGCACGGATTTCGTGACGCATGAAGAACCAGCCACTGAGATTGTCCGAGTGATGGCTCGCTTCAGTGATCCAGCCGTTGTGTGATGCCAGAAAGTTACTGACTTTGGCAACGATGCCAACACGGTCCGGGCAAGAAATCACCAGACGAAAAGTGCGCATGAGGGGGGAACTCCAGAACTTCGCAAAGGCCGCCATTCTAGCGATTGCGCAACAAAACTGCAGTATTGTTGACGTTTCGCCCTGCCGGAAGGTCAGTGCGGCAGGGTGGACACCAGCAGTGCCTGCTTGCACAGATGCTCTTGCGGTGCCGGCCAATTGTTAATTTATGTATATCTGACAGACCGGGACCACACTAATAATCGCACTACCAATGCGCGCAAAAACCCCGGCAATTAAATTAAATAAACTTGCCTTAAATGTTTACTTGATGAAACACCGTGACTATTATTGCCGCACTGTCATCTGCCATCCAGCGCACAACATAAGGTAGTCCACATGTCCTTGATCAACGAATATCGCGCCACCGAAGAAGCTATCAAAGAGCTGCAAGCCCGTTTGAAGAACCTGTCCCAAGACGACAAACTGCAAACCGAGCTGGAATTCGAAGGCAAACTGCGCACCCTGATGGGTGAATACTCCAAGTCCCTGCGCGACATCATCGCGCTGCTGGATCCAGAATCCAAAACCAAGGCACCACGCGGTGGTGCAGTGAAAACTACCGGCACCAAGCGTGCTCGCAAAGTTAAACAATACAAAAACCCGCACAACGGTGAAGTCATCGAAACCAAGGGTGGCAACCACAAGACTCTGAAAGAGTGGAAAGCCAAGTGGGGCGGTGACGTGGTGGAAGGCTGGGCAACCCTGCTGGGCTAAGCCTCAGAGCTTGTCGCAGATGGATCCGTGACAAAAAATAACGCCAGCAAATGCTGGCGTTTTTTTATGCTCGGCGTTTAAGCCCTGGCATGTTCGATTTCAAAGACTCAAACGCTGGCGCAGTCCTTGGACATAATCCTGCCACTCACCGAGCACCCCCTGCTGAAACGCAGTAGCACTAACGCTCAATTGGGCCGCGGCTTCTACAAAACTTTCAAGGGTATTTGGCGCCCCCCATTCAGGGTCTGACAAACGTTTCTGACAGAATATTCGCCAGCGTTCTTGCTCTTCGGGATTCAACGTGTCGGGAAAGTTGCGTGCGCGATATCGAAACAGCAATTCAGGCAAACGTTCGTCATCGAAAGGCCACTGTTCTTGTGCCAATTGCATCGGGTCAACGGCCCTGACTTGTTCACACAATCGCCGATCCCGATCACCGATAAATCCATCGTATAACTGTTGCTCCGGATCCTGGCTCTGGGAAAAGTCTTCGCGGGCATAAATCGCCAGGATTTTATCCAGCCAAACTTTCCGGGCGTCATTGAGCTGCGACACCCTCTGCTGATACAGCGCCATATCCAGCCCCAAACGCTGCTGATCTTCCTGGCGAAGTACCGACAACGGTGCCACCACCGGACACTTGTTGATGTGAATCAGCTTCAACGGCACCGGCAACTCGCCTTCGGCCAGTTCGTCGCGGCGGGTATACAAGCGCTGGCGCAAACTTTCGGCATCCAGGTCGAGCAGGCCCTGGGGATCGAGGTGCAGGTCACAGACAATCAGGGCGTTCTTGTTGCGCGGGTGCCAGGCCAGCGGCAACACCACCCCCACATAGTTGCGCGCGGCCGAAAATCGTCCGGAAACATGCACCAGCGGTTGCAGCAGGCGTATCTGATCCATGACTTTTTGCTTGCTGCGCAGCTGAAACAGCCAGTCGTACAGCTTTGGCTGTTTTTCCCGTATCAGGCGCGCCAGGGCGATCGTCGCGCGAACGTCCGACAGTGCTTCGTGGGCATTGCCATGATCGATGCCATTGGCAGCGCTCAGGCGTTCGAGCTTGAGCGTGACCCGCCCCTCGTCATCGGTCGGCCAGACCAGGCCATCGGGACGCAATGCATAGGCCGCGCGCACCACATCGATCAGGTCCCAGCGGCTATTGCCGCCCTGCCACTCCCGCGCATAGGGGTCGAAAAAGTTTCGGTACAGGCTGTAGCGGGTCATCTCGTCGTCGAAACGCAAGATGTTATACCCCGCACCACAGGTACCGGGCGCCGCGAGTTGGGCATGCACCCGGGTCATGAAATCGGCTTCGCTCAAGCCGTGCTCTTGCAGTTGCCCGGGGGTGATTCCCGTGATCGCGCAAGCGGCAGGATGCGGCAGGATGTCGTCACTGGGCTGGCAGTAAAGATTGACCGGCTCGTCGATTTCATTGAGATCGAAGTCGGTGCGCAGGCCGGCCATTTGCAACGGACGGTCGCTACGGGGATTGATGCCAGTGGTTTCGTAGTCGTACCAGAAAATGGAGGTCACGGGCGATTCCTGAACTGAAGATCGGCAAAGTCTAGGCGTTCACCGCCCGCCCCGGCCAGTAGTCTTGTCATTCAAGCACCTTGCGCGACTCACCATGCAATACATAGTTATGTCGTTTCCCCCGGCCCCCGCCCCTCGAATAGGCTGCTAGCATCGAATGGATACACAATCCCGAATAAGGCCACATCATCAGGTTGCCCATGCTCGAGACCACAGCAAAGCCACGGAATGCGCCGCTGTCACCGCCGCTGGATACGCGGTACCAGGTCGAAACGCCGGAGGGCGTCGACCTGCCACTGCGCCCGGCCGGGTTGATGGTCCGTGCGCTGGCATTCTCCATTGATCTTGGTTTACGCGGCCTGGTCCTGGGCGTGCTGTTCATTGTGCTGGCGATGCTCGGCAAACTGGGAGCCGGGCTCGGCTCGATCCTGCTGTTCGTGGTGAGCTGGTGGTACATGGTGCTGTTCGAGGTGCTGAACCACGGTCGCTCGCCGGGCAAGCAATGGATGGGCTTGCAGGTGGTGCACGACGATGGCACCCCGATCGGCTGGTCGGCGTCGCTGTTGCGCAACCTGCTGCGCGTTGTCGACCTGCTGCCGTTCGGTTACTTCCTCGGGGCCATCAGTTGCCTGCAACATCCCCACTTCAAGCGCCTCGGCGATATCGCCGCCGGGACCCTGGTGATCTACCGCGAACGACCGCACACTCGCCCCCAGCTCCCCGAAGCCCGGCCCCGTCGCCCGGCCTTTGTCCTGACACTCACCGAGCAACGGGCCATCCTCGGGTTTGCCGAGCGCCAGGGTGAACTCTCCGAAGCGCGGGTCAATGAACTGGCTTCGATTCTCGCCCACCCCTTGCAAGTCGAACCCCCGCAGGCAGTGACCGAGCTCAACGGCATCGCCCGCGGGTTGTTGGGGCCGACATGAAGCAAAGCCTTTTTGAAAGCCGGCACAAGGCCGAATGGAACCATTTCGCCCATCTGCTCGAGCAGTTGGAACGGGACGGCAAGGCTACCGACGCCGGCAGTTTCCCGAAGGACTACCGACGCCTCTGCCAACACCTGGCACTGGCACGGGAGCGTGGCTACAGCAGTTTTCTGATCGACTCCTTGCAGCAACAGGTGCTGCGCGGACACCAACAGCTTTACCGTCATCGCAGCCATTTGGGGGCCAATGTGCTGGCGTTCATCCTGGCCGACTTTCCGCGACTGGTGCGCGAACAGTGGCGTTTTGTCCTCGCCGCCAGCCTGATGTTTTTTGGCAGCCTGGCCGGTTTCGCGCTGCTGGTGTACCTGTACCCGGAGCTGGTCTACAACCTGATCCCCGTCGAGCAGGTCAGCGAAATGCAAAGCATGTACGACCCCGTTGCCGGTCACCTCGGGCGCACGGCGGAACGAGCCGCCAGTGAGGACTGGGCGATGTTCGGCTACTACATCATGCACAACATCGGCATTGCCTTTCAGACCTTCGCCAGTGGTTTGCTGTTCGGTCTGGGCAGCGTGTTTTTCCTGATTTTCAACGGCCTGATGATCGGTGCGGTGGCCGGGCACCTGACCTACGTCGGCTACGGACAAACCTTTTGGTCATTCGTGATCGGCCATGGCGCTTTCGAACTCAGCGCCATCGCCCTGGCCGGTGCCGCCGGTCTGAAGCTGGGCTGGGCCTTGGTCGCCCCGGGGCGCCTGCCACGGGCCGAGGCCTTGCGATTGGCTGCGCGCAAGAGCGTGCTGCTGATCTGCGGGGTCATGCTGTTTCTGTTGATCGCTGCGTTTATCGAAGCCTATTGGTCGTCAATGACCGGCCCTTCGCACCAGACCAAATATCTGGTTGGCGCGGCGCTCTGGCTGTTGGTGGTGGTTTATCTCGTGTTTGCCGGACGTCAGCGCCATGCGCCTGAGTGACGCCACGGTGGTGATTCGCCCGCGCTCGACCTGGGAAGCCATGGACCTGGGGGTGCTGCTGAGTCAACGCCACCGACGCCTGTTGATGACCAGTTGGGCCTTGGTCACCTTGCCGGTTTTCGCGCTGCTCAGTTGGGGGCTCTGGGATTCGCCCGATCTCGCCGTGTTCATTTTCTGGTGGCTGAAGCCGGCGTTCGAACGCCTTCCCCTATACATCCTGTCCAAGGCCATGTTCGATGAAACGCCCACGCTCAAACAGGCCCTGCGCCAATGGCCACGTCTGCTCAAGCCGCAATTGCTGGCCAGCCTGACCTGGCGACGCCTGAGTTTGCCCCGCAGTTTCGTGATGCCGGTGGTGCAACTCGAAGGACTGGACGGGCAGCAACGGCAACAACGCCTACAGATGCTGTTGCAGCGAGACGCCGGCGCCGCACGCTGGCTGACGATCATCGGCGCGCACCTGGAAGGCGCATTGTGGGTCGGCTTGATGGTGTTGTTCTATCTGCTGCTGCCACAACAGGTCGCGCTCGACTGGAGCTGGCAGTCGCTGATCTCGGCGGCCACCCAGGACTGGCGTTGGCTGGAACACCTGACCAACGCCTTTTATGCACTGGTGCTGGTGGTCTGGGAACCGATCTATGTCGCCTGCGGTTTCAGTCTGTACCTGAACCGGCGCACCGTGCTGGAGGCCTGGGATATCGAACTGGTGTTTCGCCGGATGCGCCAACGCCTGGTCAGTGCAGGCGCTGTCCTGTTGATGGCCGTGATTATGCTGATGCCAACCACCCACAACGCATGGGCCACAGAACCGGCCCTCTCACCCGACAGCCCGCGCCTGCTGGACCAGCCCCTGACCAGCCAGGCCTCCAGGGACAGCATCAAGGCGATCCTCGAACAGACGCCCTTCAAGAACCGGGAATCGGTCACGCGCTACCGCTTTGGCGAAGAGCAACCGAATGCTGAAGCTTTGGACGACGGTAAGACACCACAATGGTTGAAGGCGCTGTTGAAGCTGTTCGAGGGGCAACGCTTCGGGACATTGGCGACACTGATCGAAATCGTACTGTGGGGCATCGTCATTGGCGCCGTCGGCCTGTTGATCTGGCGCTATCGCGACTGGCTGAAGACGTTCGTCAGCCGACGACCGCCCCTCAATGTCAAAGCCACGCGACCGTTACCGCAGCAGGCGTTCGGCCTGGACCTCAAGCCCGAGTCCCTGCCCGCCGACATCGCCGCCCACGCCGAAAGCCTCTGGCAAGCCCACCCACGCGAAGCGCTTGGCTTGCTCTATCGCGCCCTGCTCAGCCGCCTGTTGCACGACTTCAATATCGCGCTCAAGGCCGCCGACACAGAAGGCCAGGTGCTTCGGCGTGTCGAGCTACTGCAGCAGCCGGCCTTGCTGGCCTACAGCCAAAACCTGACCGGGCACTGGCAAAACATGGCCTACGGGCATCGCCTGCCGCCCGCTCAAGTGCAACAGGAACTGTGTAACGGCTGGCGTGTTCTGTTCGGTCCGGAGGCTGTCCGTTGAGTCGGCGCCGGGGTTCGATAGCCGGTGCGTTGATGGCCGTGTTGCTGGCTGCGCTGAGTGTTTATCTGTACCTCAAGGCGACTCCCTACCAGACTGAAATCGATCACGGTCCCTCCCCCGAAGCCAAAGCCAACCCTTATCTGGCGGCCGAGTTGTTCCTGCGCAAGCAAGGCCTGAAGGTCGGCCACGCCAATGGCCTCGATATCCTGCCCAGCCTCGACCCGCATCAACACAGCCTGCTGTTGCTCGGGGAACGCTACAACATGACCCCACGGCAGATCGACCAGGTGATGAACTGGACCCGGGCCGGCGGGCGGCTTCTGTTCGTCGCCGAGTCGCTGTGGGATGAAAAACTCGGCCATAGCAATGACCTGCTGCTCGACCGGGTGCAACTGCACCAGTCCTTGAGCAAAGACCTCAAGGACCCACCGCCGGATGTCGGTGACGATCCGTACCCGCAACTGACCAAGCTCTATCTGGAAGACGAAGACGCCCCGGCCTATGCCGGTTTCGATACCGCGTTCCATCTCGAAGACCCGAAAAACCTCGCCCTGGCCTGGGCCAACAGCGCCAGGGCCACGCACATGATGCAACTCGACCACGGGCTCGGTTCGATCATCGTGGTCACCGATGCCGACCTGTGGAAAACCCCGGCCATCGACCGGTACGACAACGCCTGGCTGCTCTGGTACCTGACCGCCGACACCCGCGTGACGCTGATCTTCAACACCGATCACGACAGCCTGCTGACGTTGCTGCTGCGTTACTTCCCCCAGGCGCTGGTCGCGTTGCTCGCCTTGATCGGCCTGGGTTTCTGGCACTTTGGCGTGCGCCAGGGACCGCTGCTGGAAGCGGCTCCGAAAGCACGCCGGCAATTGCAGGAGCACCTGCGCGCCAGTGCCGACTTCCTGTTGCGACGCAACGGTCAGGCCGGCCTGCTGCAAGCCCTGCAGCAAGACATCCTGCGGCGTGTACGGCGTCGTCACCCCGGTTTTGAACAGCTCGGTGTTGCCGAACAATGGCTGGTGCTCGCGCGCCTGACCGGCCAACCCACACGCGCCATCAGCCAGGCCATGAGCCCGCGGCCGAAACAACGGCTTTCCAGCGTTGAATTCAGCCGCCAGGTCGCCCACCTGCAAACCTTGAGGAACGCCTTATGATCTGGCACCTGACAAGTGTTGGATTCCCATTGGATTAGAAGACAGCCCTTACGAGCTGTTCGAGGCTACCTCCGGCAGTTGCGGGTGCGAGCCACATTTGAGTCGACCTCTCATCGTCCGCATTGGGTTCAATCCACAGCCGACAGCGGACGTCCCCAGGCACCTACGAAGTTATGGCGATTTAGTCTTGGTCCGTGTGAAATCAGTACTCGCCATTAATCTTTCGTGAACATACTCCTCAAATTGTTCGGCTGGCAGTGGCGGGGAAAACAGGAAGCCCTGGTAGGTCTGGCAGCCATGCTTGACCAGAAAGATGCGCTGAGCTTCTGTCTCCACACCTTCTGCAATCACCGAAAGCCCCAATATCTGGCTCAGGCTCACAATCGCGCAGGCGATGGCGGCGTCGTTGGGATCAACCAGCACATCTCTGATGAAGGACTGGTCGATCTTGAGTTGATCCAGCGGAAGGCTCTTCAGGTATGACAGTGACGAGTAGCCGGTTCCGAAATCATCCAGAGAAAGGCCTATGCCGATCTCTTTCAACTCGATCATTTTGGCGACAGTACCTTCCATATCCTCTATCAGCAGGCCTTCGGTCAGTTCCAGTTTCAATTTCTTCGGATCGGCCCCCGTGTATCTCAGTACATGCAGTACCTCCTCGACGAAGTCCGGATGGTGAAACTGGCGGGCGCTGACATTCACAGCCATACCCAGTCGGGCGGTTTCCGAACGTTTTGCCCAGGCAACCAGCTGAGTGCAGGCTGCCTGCAGCGCCCAACGGCCTAATGGCAGAATCAACCCCGTTTCCTCTGCCAATGGAATGAACTCGCCTGGAAACACGACTCCGCGCTCAGGGTTCTGCCATCTCATCAGTGCCTCTGCGCCAATGATACGGCCCTCACTATTCACCTGCGGCTGGTAATGAAGAAGGAATTCGTTGTCCTGCAAGCCTTGGCGCAAGTCTACTTCCAGTCTGGCGCGTGCCGTGGCAACCGCCTGCATTTCCGGATCGAAGAAGCGCATGGTATTGCGGCCCGCCGCCTTGGCGCGATACATCGCCAGGTCAGCGCGCTTCAGAATATCGTCCGCTGTGCTCAGTTGCCCCTGGAACAGCGCAATGCCGAGGCTGGGGGTGCTGTGGTGCTCATATCCATCCAACTGGTAGGAAATGTTCAGAGAGTTGAGAATCTTTTCGCCAATAGCCTTGGCCTGGATAGCTGCTTCTGGAGGATTCTCATTAAGGCCATCCAGCAAGACAACGAATTCGTCTCCGCCCAGGCGAGCCACGGTGTCGCTCTCGCGTATGCAGCCGCAAAGGCGCAGAGCAACTTGCTGCAGCAACATGTCGCCTCTGTCATGTCCCAGCGTGTCGTTCAGTGCCTTGAAGTTATCCAGGTCAATGAGAATTATCCCGCTCGTATGCAGGCTACGGGCGCTGCCCGCCAGCAGATGCTGTAACCGGTCCAACATGAGCCGCCTGTTGGCCAGCCCGGTCAACTGATCGTAGAAGGCCAAACGCTGGACCTCTTGCTCAGCGGTCTTACGGTGGGTGATGTCAGTATTGATCGACAGAACGGATTGCGGCTCGCCATCATCGTCTCGCACCAGGGTTCGATGACTTTCGAGCGTGATGGTGCAGCCATCCCGGCGTCGAAGTGTAACTTCGTCCGCCCGGTCACCCGTTTCTATCAGGCTGTCAGTGGCCGCATTGAAAGCGGCACAACCCTGGTAGATCAACTCCTGTGCCGATTTGCCGAGTGCCTCTTCCTTTGACAGACCGTAGAGACGCTCGGCACTTTTGTTCCAGTACAGGATGCGGTTATCCATCCCGTGAACGACAATGGCGTCCTGGGCCTTGTCCAGCAGCGATGCTTGCTGGCGGGCCTGCTTCTCGCTTTCGCGCAGCACTGCCAGATAACCTTCCCTTTCGGCTGCTTGCGACTCCATTTCGCGCCTGATCTTGCCCCCGTAGATAACGGCCGCACTGACCATCAGTAGCACGAACACCATGATCGCGTATTCGACCCGGCGCAGTTCTTCGACCGACTCAAGCTCCTCCTCCAGGAGCTTGCTTTGAATCAGGCCAACGCGGTCCCGCACGGTACTGAGTGAGGCGAGCAACAGGGCAAACTTCCTGTCCATCGTTGCCATGCGTTTGCCGGCATTATCCGACTGACCCTCCCTGAAGTAGGAAAAGATCAACAAGGCCTCGTTCACCATTTCGACCATCGCGGCATCAACTGCGCCCACCTCATCCTTCAATGCAAGGGTAAAGGCCTGTATATCTGCACTGTGTTCAGCCTCATTGGCGATCCGTACTTCCAACTGTTTTTTGGCCATTGCCAAATGCTCGTTGAAGGCGCGCAAGGCTTCATTCATGTTCCGCGATTCGGCTTCAACATTATGTGTATCGAACACATTATTGCCCGGCGCATTGACTGTGGAAGCCAGGCTGCCCAGCGTTGAATAGCTCGACAGCTGTTGGACCCACGACTGGTTTGCCTTGATGGAGCGGTGATAGGTATCGACGATCAGGTGGTTCAATAGCACGCTCAGCACAACAACCAGCACGTCGAATCCCGCAAGAAAAAAGTACATGCGGTGCCATTTGGTCGAGCGCGGCTTATTTGAACTGGTGGGTATGGCTTGCTTTGCGGCGCTTTTGTCCCTGAAAGAATCCATTTCACAATCTCCAAACATAATCCTTCTAAACTGACCAATAGAAGCGGTATTCGGAAACCAGTTAACCTTTTGTGCCGACACCTGAACCTGAAAACACACCGCGCGTAGCATCAGCCAAATTTTTTCTCTGTTCTGGATTCACGCTGGTTTTCGTGAGCGAAGCTCCCGAGTGTCGTTGCGGATTTGCGCCCCTGAACTGGATGCTTCATGCAGGATAGTCGAGTGACACAGGGCACGTTGCGGGTCATTTCCGCGCAGCCTGCCGGACTGCCTGATCAGTTTCGATAGCAGACCAAGCATAGCCACTAATTTGCCATTATTCTGTTCGCCGACTGCTCCAGTTCGGTAGCAGCCCTTGATGGTCGGCAGCTTTCGGCTGTGGATTCAACCGGTCGGTGCAACACAGCTAAATTCTGTGTAGACAGAAGGAGTGTTGCAGGCCTGCTCTGCTGTGAAATTGTCACTGGCTGAACCCGTCCCTGCTATCTACGACATGCGCCGTTGCCGCCTGATACCGGTGCGGCAGATACGTTTCAAGCAGCTCCAGCCATGCTTTTTCGCTCGCATCACCCTTGGTTCCGGGATGACCGAATGACTGCCGCGACACGGCAAGGCTTTGCTGCACCTTATCGTGCCGACCCGACAGCAGCGTTTGATTCACTCATCGAACCAAATTCTCCCAAGCAAGGCAGGAAATGTCGGCAGTTGACCGTCATAGACTAACCTCCACCTCTGACGAACGCTCAAATGAAGGGTTGCCATGGGTTTGCAATGAGGCAGATTGGCAGTCACTCACTCGTTCCACGCGTAAAAAAATACGTGAAAAAAGTTAGATTAGATAAGTGACTGACTTATGGAAGATAAAACAAATGTAACTGCTAACAAGGCTCCGGAAGTCGTGAGTCAACCGATCGAGCCCGACGCACCGAGCCATGCCGCTCAACAGCGTCAGCGTGCCGGCCATCTGGCCCAGGCCGTACGCAAAGAACTGCAAAAAGCGGTGATTGGCCAGGACAGCGTGATCGACGACGTCCTGACGGCACTGATCGCCGGCGGCCACGTGCTGCTCGAAGGCGTGCCGGGTTTGGGCAAGACCCTGTTGGTGCGCGCCCTCGCCCGCTGCTTCGGCGGCGAGTTCGCACGCATCCAGTTCACCCCGGACCTGATGCCCAGCGATGTCACCGGGCATGCCGTGTATGACCTGCAGACCGAGCAATTCAAACTGCGCAAAGGCCCGCTGTTCACCAACCTGTTGTTGGCCGACGAAATCAACCGCGCCCCGGCGAAAACCCAGGCGGCGCTGCTCGAAGCCATGCAGGAACGGCAAGTCACCCTCGAAGGCCGTCCATTGCCGATTGCGCAACCGTTCATGGTGCTTGCCACGCAGAACCCGATCGAACAGGAAGGCACCTACCCGTTGCCGGAGGCTGAACTGGACCGTTTCATGCTCAAGGTGCGCATGGATTACCCCGACGCCGAGCAGGAGCTGGACATGGTGCGTCAAGTCAGCCGCTCGACCCGGGCCGACATGCTTGATGTCCAACCGATGCGCACGTTATTGCAGGCCAGGGATGTACTGGCCCTGCAACGCATCGCCAGCGACCTGGCACTGGACGACCAGGTGCTCGATTACGCCGTGCGCCTGGCCCGTTCCACCCGCAACTGGCCCGGCTTGATCCTCGGCGCCGGCCCACGCGCATCCATCGCGCTGGTGCGATGTGCCCGGGCCCGGGCGCTGCTGCGCGGCGGTGAGTTCGTGATTCCGGATGACATCAAAGGCTGCGCCCTGGCCGTGCTGCGCCATCGTGTGCGCATCGCGCCGGAGCTGGATATCGAGGGTCTGGATGTCGATCAGGTGCTCCAGCAGTTGCTCGACCAAGTGCCGGCGCCGCGCCTGTGAAACCCTCGCGCCTGATGCTCGTCTGGCTGTTGATCCTGCTGGCCTGCACCATTGTGTCGGGCACTTTGGTGGCATTGGAAGTCTCGGTTCCGACGAATCTCATGGCGATCAACTGGGGGTTGCTCCTGGCGCTGCTGGTCCTGGCACTGCTGGATGCGGTGCGCGTGAAGCGCTTGCCGTCGCCCCACCTGAAACGCCAGATACCCGGCAGCCTGGCGCTGGGTCGATGGAGCGAGGTGCAACTGACGGTCGAGCACGACTTTGCGCAACCGCTGAAGGTACAAGTCTTCGACCATGTGCCACCGGGCCTGAGCTTCGAAAACCTGCCGCTGACGGTCGAGCTGCAACCCGGCCAGCACAGCCTGGCCGGTTATCGCCTGCGCCCGCTCAAGCGCGGCCACTTCAGCTTCGAACACTGCGAAATCAACCTGCCAAGCCCCTTGGGCCTCTGGTCGCAAAGACGCTTGCTCGACCTGCCCGACGCCACCCGCGTCTACCCCGACTTCGCCCGTCTCTATGAAGGGCAATTGCTGGCGGTGGACAACTGGCTCAGCCAGCTTGGCGTCCGCCAGAAACAACGGCGGGGCCTGGGCCTGGAGTTCCATCAATTGCGCGAATTTCGCGAGGGCGACAGCCTGCGCCAGATCGACTGGAAAGCCACCGCACGCCAGCGCACGCCGATTGCCCGGGAATATCAGGACGAACGCGATCAGCAAATCATTTTCATGCTCGACTGCGGCCGGCACATGCGCAGCCAGGATGATGAGCTGTCGCACTTCGATCACGCCCTCAACGCCTGTTTGTTGCTCAGCTACGTCGCTCTACGTCAGGGCGATGCGGTGGGCCTGAGTACTTTTGCCAGCGAACAGCCACGCTACCTTGCGCCGGTAAAAGGCACCAGCCATCTCAACACCCTGCTCAACACCGTCTATGACTTGAACAGCACCCAACGCAGCGCCGACTATCAAGCCGCGGCCACGCAACTGCTGGCACGGCAAAAACGCCGGGCTCTGGTGGTGCTGGTGACCAACCTGCGCGAAGAGGACGACGATGAATTGCTTCCGGCCGTCCACCGCCTGAGCCGGCAGCATCAGGTATTGGTCGCGAGCCTGCGCGAAGACGTGCTCGACACCCTGCGTCAGTCACCGGTGCAGACTTTGCCCGAAGCATTGGCCTATTGCGGGACCGTGGACTACCTGAATGCACGCGCCGAACTCCATGAGCGCTTGAACGCTCATGGCGTATTGGTGATGGATGCGCGGCCCGGTGAGTTGGGGGCAGAGTTGGTGACTCGGTACCTGGGCTGGAAGAGAACCGGACTCTGAGCCTGGGCAATCACTCACAGCCAGGTTCCCACTGATCTCACGCCGAAGCCGGCAGCGGCAGAAAACTGAAATACTGCTTCAACGCCTCTACCAGTTGCCCATACTCCGGTGGCGCCCGTTGCAGGCTGAACCCGGCGTCGTAATGTTGGGGGGTCGCGTCTTCGTGGCACCACAGGCAACAGGCCTGCAGGTCGATGATTCGCAGACCACCTTCGCTGGCGGGAATTTTCAGGCGCAGGCTGAAGTCCGCGCCGATCATCATCGGCAGCTGGCTGATCAACATCAGCCCGTCTTCGGAGACATTGCCCAGGTAGCCGATGGGTTTGCCGGTGATGCCGTTGAACACTTTCAGGAAGTACGGCAGTTGATGCCGCTCGATTCGGCGGTCAGTGAACATGTGCAAATTCGCTATGCAAGGCTCTTAAGCAGAGCCGCACTACTGCTTCGGAACGGGTATGCATAAGTCTTTGCCCGCTCTCCCCGCTTCCGGTGCGCCAGTCCTTGTAGCGCAGAGTCTTGCTTGTGCCGGTCACAGGTGTTGCCCCGGTTCATCAAAGACAACGCTCTAAAACCGGTTCCCTGGACTATAGCTCACCACCGCCGGGGAGCCAGCGATCAGAGGGTTGCGGCCGTCAGAACTGCGTGGATTTTGTCGCGGCAGCACTGCGCAACGGGTAGTGACCCAGGCTTTGCAGGGTTTCCAGACGGGCTCGGGCGCGGTAGGCGTATTCGCTCTGTGGGTACGAGGCGATGATGAACTGATACGTCTGCGCCGCATCGACAAACATCTTCTGCCGTTCCAGGCAAAGGCCGCGCATCATCGATGCTTCCGGCCACACATAAGGTCGCGCCCGGCTTTCGCGCTCGACCTTGGACAGTTCAAGCATGACTTGCTCGCAATTGCCCCGGTCATAGGCTTTGTAGGCATTGTTCAAATGATGGTTCATCGACCAACGGGTGCAGCCCGTGACGCTGAGGGCGCTGATGGCAAGGGCGGCAATGAGTACGCAACGCATGGGAAAATCTCCTGTCATGAACGCTGTATCGACCCATGGTCGGAAATCTTCAGGCTGCCGGATGCAAAGTTGCGCGGTTCTATAAAGAAGGCAATAACCAGGTTCTTCGAAAAAACCAAGCTCTTCACGAAAAGTAGTGCATACGAACAATGACTACACCTTCGGAGCATAGTAGCCTCACTCAGCGCTTGAACTCAGGAGTCTTTGCATGTCCGTCCGTCGTACCAAAATCGTCGCCACCCTTGGCCCGGCCAGTAACTCGCCGGAAGTTCTCGAACAGCTGATTCTGGCTGGCCTGGACGTCGCCCGCCTGAACTTCTCCCACGGCACCCCCGACGAGCACAAGGCTCGCGCGAAGCTGGTGCGTGACCTCGCTGCCAAGCACGGCCGCTTCGTCGCCCTGCTGGGTGACCTGCAAGGCCCGAAAATCCGTATCGCCAAATTCGCCAACAAGAAGATCGAGCTGAAGATCGGTGATCAATTCACCTTCTCCACCAGCCATCCTCTGACCGAAGGCAACCAGCAAGTGGTCGGCATCGACTACCCGGACCTGGTCAAGGACTGCGGCGTGGGCGACGAGCTGCTGCTCGACGACGGTCGCGTGGTGATGCGCGTCGATACCGCCACCGCCACCGAGCTGAACTGCACCGTGACCATCGGCGGCCCGCTGTCCGACCACAAAGGCATCAACCGTCGCGGTGGCGGCCTGACCGCTCCGGCCCTGACTGAAAAAGACAAGGCCGACATCAAGCTCGCCGCGGAAATGGAAGTCGACTACCTCGCGGTATCCTTCCCGCGTGACGCCGCCGACATGGAGTACGCCCGTCAACTGCGCGACGAAGCCGGCGGCACTGCCTGGCTGGTAGCGAAGATCGAACGCGCCGAAGCCGTGGCCGACGACGAAACCCTCGACGGCCTGATCAAGGCGTCCGACGCGGTGATGGTTGCCCGTGGTGACCTGGGTGTGGAAATCGGCGACGCCGAGCTGGTGGGCATCCAGAAGAAAATCATTCTGCACGCACGCCGCCACAACAAGGCGGTGATCGTGGCGACGCAGATGATGGAGTCGATGATCCAGAACCCGATGCCGACCCGCGCCGAAGTGTCCGACGTAGCCAACGCCGTGCTCGACTACACCGATGCCGTGATGCTCTCGGCCGAAAGCGCCGCTGGCCTGTACCCGCTGGAAGCCGTTCAGGCCATGGCGCGTATCTGCGTCGGTGCCGAAAAGCACCCGACCAGCAAGACCTCCAGCCACCGCATCGGCAAGGAATTCCAGCGCTGCGACGAAAGCATCGCGCTGGCGACCATGTACACCGCCAACCACTTCCCGGGCGTGAAGGCGATCATCGCCTTGACCGAAAGTGGCTACACCCCGCTGATCATGTCGCGCATCCGCTCCTCGGTGCCGATCTACGCGTTCACCCCACACCGCGAAGCCCAGGCTCGCGCGGCAATGTTCCGTGGCGTGTACACCATCCCGTTCGACCCGGCTTCGCTGGCGCCGAACGAAGTCAGCCAGAAGGCTATCGACGAGCTGGTCAAGCGCGGCGTGGTACAGAAAGGCGACTGGGTCATCCTGACCAAAGGCGACAGCTACCACACTACCGGTGGCACCAACGGCATGAAGATCCTGCACGTTGGCGATCCGATGGTCTGAGTGACTGTTTGCTGAAAAACGAAAGCCCCGCCATGTGAATGGCGGGGCTTTTTGCATTCTGATCCATTTTTTGAGTTGTCTGATCCGGCCCCTTCGCGGGCAAGCCCGCTCCCACATTGACCGGGATTGTTCACAAATCATGTGACCAACACAAAACCCTGTGGGAGCGGGCTTGCCCGCGAAGAGGCCGGTACAGTCAGCGAAAGATTCAATGCCGCTTGATAAACCCCGTCAACGCCGCCAACGCCTCCGGCGACCGCAGCCGCTGAGTGAACAACGCCCCCTCCTCTTCAATCACCTTGCGCAACAGCTCCCGGTCCGGCGCTTTCATCAATTGCTTGCTGATGCGCACCGCTTCCGGCGGCAGCGACTCGAATCGCAGGGCCATCTCCCGCGCCTTGGCCAAGGCTTCTTCGCCACTGCCCAGCGCTTCGGACGCAATGCCCCACGCCGCAGCCTGCTCCCCATTGAAACCTTCACCGAGCAGCAACAACTCCGCCGCCTTGGCCTGCCCGAGCAGACGCGGCAGGATCAGGCTGGAGCCGAACTCCGGGCAAAGACCAAGGTTGACGAACGGCATGCGCAGGCGGGCGTCGCGGCTGACGTAGACCAAATCGCAATGCAGCAACATGGTCGTACCAATGCCCACCGCCGCTCCGGCCACTGCGGCGACCACCGGTTTGCGGCATTCGAGCAAGTTGAGCATGAAATGGAACACCGGGCTGTCGAGACTGTTCGGCGGTTGCTGGATGAAATCGGCGATGTCGTTGCCGGCGGTGAAGCATTCGGCAGAGCCGGTGATCAACACGGCGTTGACATTCGGGTCGCTGTCGGCCTGTTTCAGCGCCTCGGCCAAGTGGCTGTACATGGCGCGGGTCAGGGCGTTTTTCTTGTCCGGGCGATTCAGGCGCAGGGTCAACAGGCCGCGTTCGCGTTCAACTTGGATAGCATCGGTCATGGCAGGTCTCGCGTCTGAAAAGTCAGCGCTCAACCACGGGGCAGGAACACATCGGCCAGCAGTTGATTGCGCGGCAATCCCGCCAAATACAGACGCCGGGCAAAGGCGTCGACACTGTCGGGGCCTCCGCAGAGTAAGGCCAGGGTTTGCCGGGAAACAAGCCGCAGTTGCGCCAAAGCCGCTGGCAACTCGGCCGGGGTCCACAGTTCGACACTCAGGTTCGGACGGCTGGTTGCCATGGCTTGCAGGGGTTTGGCCAGGTAGTGCTCATCGGCATCATGGGCCAGGTGGATGACGCGGATGGTGCCTTGATGATCCTGGCGCAATGCTTCGCGCAAGACACCAAACAATGGCCCCAATCCGGTGCCGGCCGCCATCAACCACAACGGCCGGGCGTGCCAGTCAGGGTCATAATGCAAGGCACCGCCGCGCAGTTCACCGAGACGGATCGGATCGCCGATGCGCATTTGCCTGGCGGCATCGCTGAATTCCCCGGGCGTGCGGCAATCGAGATGAAACTCCAGAAAACGGTCTTCCTGCGGCAGGCTGGCGAGGGAATACGGCCGCGCCACGCTGCCCGCCCACAATACCAGGTGCTGCCCGGCGCTATAACGCAACGGTCGCTGGGGGATTACCCGCAAGCGCAGCACCGTGGTAGTCAGCCAATCGACCGCCGCGACTTCGGCCGGATGACCATCGGTTTGCGGGTCGAAGGCGTGCACCTGCAAGTCCTCGACCACCTGGCACTGGCACGCCAGCCGCCAGCCTTGTTCACGCTGCGGTGCACTCAAGGCATCGGGGCGGCTGTCGTTCGGCAGGCCCCGCACACACTGCACCAGGCACGCATGACAACTGCCGGCGCGGCAACTGTAAGGCACTGGCACGCCGTTCTGATTCAGCGCATCGAGCAGATTGCTGCCCGCCGCCACCGACCAATGGCGCTCGCCGACCCGCAGCTCAGGCATCGACGTTCTCCCACGCTGCCGCGCATCGGTTGCGGCCGTCACGCTTGGCGCGATAGAGCGCCTGATCGGCCTGCTGCAACGCATCATCGAGGTCGTCACCCAATTCCAGCAGGGTCATGCCGGCGGACAGGCTGAGGTTGCGTACATTCAGACCAATCAGCTCGACATCGGTGAACGCGATGCGCAGCCGTTCGCAGCACGAAGTCAGACTGTCGGCATCGCAATCGGGCAGCAGCACCACGAACTCTTCGCCACCGTAGCGAGCCAGTACGTCACCGTCACGCAGGCACGCGCTGGCAACGCCGGCAAAGGCTTGCAGCACCTGATCGCCGGCGGCATGACCGTGCAGGTCGTTGATGCGTTTGAAATGGTCGAGGTCGATCAGCGCCAGGCCATGCACGACACCGGCGTCCATGGCGTTCAGCTCGCGTGACGCCAGGCGCAGGAAATGCCGACGATTGAACAGGCCCGTGAGCTCGTCGGTGGCCACCAGGTCTTCGAGCTGACGCATCATCCCGCGCAACGTGTCCTGGTGCGCCTGCAAGGCAAAACGCCGCTGGCGCATGCGTTGTCGCGAGGCCTGGACATAGCGGGCATACAGCACCAGCCACACCAGCACGATGAACAGCACACAGACCTGCAACACCGCCATAGCCGGGTCAGGCAGCTGGAAGTGGTAGCCCTCCCACAGCGTGATCGCACTGAAACTCAAAAACACCAGCAGCGCGCATCGTACTAAAGACCGGCGAGACAGATGGAACAGGCCGAACAGCAGGATCAGCACGTAAAACACCAGAAACGCGCCCCGGGCTTCGTCCAGATGGGCAATCAGCCAGGTTTGCCAACCCAGCCCCAGCAACACTTGTGCCTCGGTCAGGCTGGGGTCGGCGAAGCGCAGGTTGCAGCCGCTGTAGAACACCGCGAACAGGATGGCCTGACTGATCACTACCAGTGCGCTGCCGATGGCGACACTGGAAAGCGGCGCGTTGTAGTGACCGGTAAAAAACGCCAGCCACAGCAACAGCAATGCCAGGGCATAGGTGCCGGCCGCGAGGGCGAAACGTTTGAGCAACAGGCGCTGGATGGCGTTTTGGGTCAATCGTTGATTCACCAAATGAAAGGAGACTGACAGAGCGTCCTACTCTACAGACCGAATGTCACTTTAGTGGCGTGGCCGATAAATGACCATTCAATTTTCGGGATCGACGGTCGAGCCTTGCGCGACCCTGTGGCGAGGGGGCTTGCCCCCGTTCGGTTGCGAAGCAGCCGCAAAAACGGTGAAAACAATCCGCCTGACACAACGACCTGTCTGTTACCGGGACTGCTCCGCAGTCCAACGGGGGCAAGCCCCCTCGCCACAAAAGCCACGCACTCCTCTTGCAGCTTCAATCTTGCCGCTTGCAGCTGCTTCTATGCGACCAACGATTGACTGCCGGCGCGTGTGCCTGTCCGCGAGGCGCGGTATACTGCCGCGCCTTTTTAGCGTCGCGCCAGCTTGCCCGGCGTGCCTTGAAAGGTGCTTGCAACCGACCGATGCACCCAAGCTGCAAGCACCTTATTGAATGTTCCCGTCTTTTAGAGGAGCGCGACTCATGACCGTGATCAAGCAAGACGACCTGATTCAGAGCGTTGCCGACGCCCTGCAGTTCATTTCCTACTACCACCCCGTGGATTTCATCCAGGCGATGCACGAGGCCTACCTGCGCGAAGAATCGCCAGCGGCCCGCGACTCGATGGCACAGATCCTGATCAACTCGCGCATGTGCGCCACCGGCCACCGCCCGATCTGCCAGGACACCGGTATCGTCACCGTGTTCGTGCGTGTCGGCATGGACGTGCGCTGGGATGGCGCCACCATGGGCCTGGACGACATGATCAACGAAGGCGTACGTCGCGCCTACAACCTGCCGGAAAACGTCCTGCGTGCTTCGATCCTCGCCGACCCGGCGGGCGCTCGCAAGAACACCAAGGACAACACCCCGGCGGTCATCCACTACTCCATCGTTCCGGGTAACACCGTGGAAGTGGACGTGGCAGCCAAGGGCGGCGGTTCCGAGAACAAGTCGAAGATGGCCATGCTCAACCCGTCCGACTCGATCGTCGACTGGGTGCTCAAGACAGTTCCGGAAATGGGCGCCGGCTGGTGCCCACCGGGCATGCTCGGCATCGGCATCGGCGGCACCGCCGAGAAAGCTGCCGTCATGGCCAAGGAAGTGTTGATGGAATCCATCGACATTCACGAACTGAAGGCCCGTGGCCCACAGAACCGCATTGAAGAAATGCGCCTGGAGCTGTTCGAGAAGGTCAACCAACTGGGCATCGGCGCCCAGGGCCTGGGTGGCCTGACCACCGTGCTCGACGTGAAGATCATGGACTACCCGACTCACGCCGCTTCGCTGCCGGTGTGCATGATCCCGAACTGCGCCGCCACCCGTCACGCACACTTCGTGCTCGACGGTTCCGGCCCTGCTTCGCTGGAGGCGCCACCGCTGGACGCCTACCCGGAAATCGTCTGGGAAGCCGGCCCGTCGGCCCGTCGCGTCAACCTCGACACCCTGACCCCGGAAGAAGTGCAGAGCTGGAAGCCGGGCGAAACCGTCCTGCTCAACGGCAAGATGCTCACCGGCCGCGACGCTGCGCACAAGCGCATGGTCGAGATGCTGAACAAGGGAGAAACCCTGCCGGTGGACCTCAAGGGTCGCTTCATCTACTACGTCGGCCCGGTCGATCCGGTTGGTGACGAAGTGGTTGGCCCGGCCGGTCCTACCACCGCCACGCGGATGGACAAGTTCACCCGTCAGATCCTCGAGCAAACCGGCCTGCTGGGCATGATCGGCAAATCCGAGCGCGGCCCGACCGCCATCGACGCGATCAAGGACCACAAGGCCGTCTACCTGATGGCAGTCGGCGGCGCGGCTTACCTTGTAGCGCAAGCGATCAAGAAATCCCGCGTGGTGGCTTTCGCCGAACTGGGCATGGAAGCGATCTACGAGTTCGACGTGAAAGACATGCCTGTGACTGTTGCCGTCGACAGCAAAGGTGAGTCGGTACACATCACCGGTCCTGCCATCTGGCAGAAAAAGATCAGTGAAAGCCTGGCGGTAGAAGTGCAGTAAGCGCTTGGACTGTTCCAGAAAAGGCGACAGGGTTATCCCTGTCGCCTTTTTTATTGCCAGGCCATCCCTCTGCAGAAGCGAGCCCGCTCGCGAAGGACGCATGGACGCATGGACGACACGGGCTGTCTGATGCCCCGCGTTATCGTTGACTTCCATCGCGAGCAGGCTCGCTCCTACAAGGGCCAAGTCGCTCATGTTATCGTGCGCCCCCTCCGTATTCCTTGTGTAAGCCCTGCATGTTTGAGT
Organism: Pseudomonas sp. BF-B-30; assembly: GCF_019956305.1. NCBI lineage: Bacteria > Pseudomonadati > Pseudomonadota > Gammaproteobacteria > Pseudomonadales > Pseudomonadaceae > Pseudomonas > Pseudomonas sp. BF-B-30. Next base: position 60,336 of record NZ_JAHBDG010000005.1, read on the forward strand.
CATCTCGATCCCTGCGCCTGGCGCTCTATACCGTATTGATCATTGCCGGTGCTGCCATCGCGGCCACTCTGGCCATGCGCCACACCGTGCGCCAGTCAATGGTCGAAGACGCGGCTCGCGCCAATCAGCAACTGGCACTGTATGCCACGTCCCTGCATACCCTGATCGAACGTTACCGCGCCCTGCCCGCGGTGCTGGCGCTGGACCCGGAGCTGCGCTCGGCGCTCAAGGGCAAGGTCAGTTCCGAACAGCAGGACGCATTGAACCGCAAACTGGAAAAAATCAACGGCGCCGCCCAATCATCGACCCTGGAACTGCTCGATCACACCGGCCTCGCCGTGGCGGCGAGCAACTGGCGTTTGCCCAGCAGTTATGTCGGCCACAACTACGGTTTCCGTCCCTATTTCAACCAGACCCGCACCCAGGGCACCGGGCGCTTTTACGCCGTGGGGGTGACCAGCGGAATTCCCGGCTACTTCCTCTCCAGCGCGGTCAGCGATGACGATGGCCGGTTCCTCGGCGCCATGGTGGTGAAACTGGAATTCCCCGAACTGGAACGCGAGTGGCGCCAGGGCAGCGACACACTGCTGGTCAGCGACGCACGTGGAATAATCTTCATCGCCAACCAGCCGGGCTGGCGCTATCGCTTGCTCAAGCCGCTGAGCGACAGCGATCATGCCGAACTCAAGACCACCCGCCAGTACGACAAGCAGCCGCTGACGCCGCTTGAGTTTCAATCGTTGCGGCGCTTCGACGATAACAGCGACCTGGCTCGGGTCGACGGCCCCGACGGCAAGGCGGATTACCTGTGGGAATCCCTGCCGCTGAATACCGAGGGCTGGACCCTGCACCTGCTGCGGCGCCCACAAGTCGCCTTCGAAGACAGCCGCAATGCTGCCCTCGCCGCGGCCGGGCTATGGCTGACCCTGGTGTTCCTGCTGCTGTTTCTCAACCAGCGCTGGCGCCTGGCCAAACTGCGTCAGCGCAGTCGCGAAGAACTCGAACAGCTTGTAGAAGAGCGTACCCGCGACCTGCGCACCGCCCAGGAAGGTCTGGTGCAGTCGGCCAAACTCGCGGCGCTGGGGCAGATGTCCGCCGCCCTGGCCCATGAGATCAACCAGCCGCTCACCGCCCAGCGCATGCAGCTGGCGACCTTGCGCCTGCTGCTCGACAACGGCCGCGTCGACGACGCCTACAAGGCGCTCAAGCCGGTGGATGAAATGCTCACCCGCATGGCGGCCCTCACCGGCCACCTGAAAACCTTCGCCCGCAAGAGCCCCAGCGGTTTGCGCGAACGCCTGGACCTGGCGGCGGTGGTGGATCAGTCGCTGCAACTGCTCGACACTCGGCTGCGCGACGAACAGGTCAGCACCGTGCTGCATCTGACCCGCCCGGCCTGGGTGCGTGGCGATGCGATTCGCCTGGAACAGGTGCTGATCAATCTGCTGCGCAATGCCCTCGATGCGATGCAGGATAAACCCTGCAAACGCCTGGAAATCCGCCTCGAAGCCGACGAACAACTATGGCGCCTGAGTGTGATCGACAACGGCGGCGGTATCGCCGAAGAGAACCTGTCCAAGGTCTTCGATCCGTTCTTCACCACCAAACCGGTGGGCGATGGCCTGGGGATCGGTTTGGCCGTATCGTTTGCCATCGTTCACGAATCCGGCGGGCGCTTGAGTGCCGACAATCATGACAAAGGTGCCGTGTTCACCGTGACCTTGCCCATCGACCTGGAGGTGCATAAACCATGCTGAACTCAGTGATCGTGGTCGACGACGAAAGCAGCATCCGCAGTGCCGTCGAGCAATGGTTGAGCCTGTCGGGTTTCGAGGTGCAGTTGTTCAGTCGCGCCGATGAATGCCTGGCGCAATTGCCCAGGCATTTTGCCGGGGTGATTCTCAGCGATGTGCGCATGCCCGGCATGACCGGCCTCGAACTGCTGGCCGAGGTGCAACGCCGGGATGCCGATTTGCCGGTGATCCTGCTGACCGGTCACGGCGATGTACCGATGGCCGTCGAAGCCATGCGCGACGGTGCCTACGATTTCCTCGAAAAACCCTTCAGCCCGGAAACCCTGCTCGGCAGCCTGCGCCGCGCCCTCGACAAACGCCGGCTGGTGCTGGAAAACCGCGCGCTGCACGAGCAGGCGGACAACCGCGCCAAACTGGATGCCACGCTGCTCGGCGTGTCTCGGGGTCTACAGACCCTGCGTCGGCAAGTTTTGGACCTGGCAGCACTGCCGGTCAACGTGCTGATTCGCGGCGAAACCGGTAGCGGCAAGGAACTGGTCGCGCGTTGCCTGCACGACTTCGGGCCGCGGGCCGACAAGCCCTTTGTCGCACTCAACTGCGCGGCCATCCCCGAGCAATTGTTCGAAGCCGAGCTGTTCGGTCACGAGAGCGGTGCGTTCACCGGAGCGTCCGGCAAGCGCATCGGCAAGCTCGAGTACGCCGACGGCGGCACACTGTTTCTCGATGAAATCGAAAGTATGCCGTTGGCCCAGCAAGTGAAACTGCTACGGGTGTTGCAGGAGCAAAAGCTTGAACGGCTGGGCTCGAACCAGAGCATCCGCGTGGATTTGCGCATCATTGCCGCGACCAAGCCGGACCTGCTCGACGAAGCGCGGGCCGGACGTTTTCGCGAAGACCTGGCCTATCGCTTGAACGTCGCTGAGCTACGCCTGCCGCCCTTGCGCGAACGCCGTGAAGACATACCCCTGTTGTTCGAATCATTTGCCCAAAACGCCGCCGAACGCCTGGGACGTAAATTTCCGCCGTTGAGCGGCGCCCAGTTGAGTCACCTGCTGAGCCACGACTGGCCAGGCAACGTGCGCGAATTGGCGAATGTCGCCGAGCGTCAGGTATTGGGGCTCGGTGAACCGGAACCCTTGGGCATCGAGCCCGGCCAGTCACTGGCGGCTCAGCAGGAAGCGTTCGAAGCGCAATGCCTGCGTGCGGCATTGACCCGGCACAAGGGCGATGTGAAAGCGGTGCTCGAAGAACTGCAACTGCCACGCCGGACCTTCAATGAAAAGATGCAGCGGCATGGGTTGAGCCGGGAGATGTTTTTGTAGCGCCTGAACTGGCCTCTTCGCGAGCAAGCCCGCTCCCACAGTGGATCTCCAGTGAACACAAGATTTGTGTACGTCTCAGATCAATTGTGGGAGCGGGCTTGCTCGCGAAGAGGCCGGTACAGGCGACACAAACCCAGGAGCCCGAATAAGCAACTTTCCGCTCACCACCAACAAAAGATAAGCGGATTTCCGCTCACCGAAACACTCCACCCCCTCTAAACCGGCCCTCTCCCCGTTGGCACACCTCCTGCTATAGCCCTGGCAGGCTGCGTTTCATCGCGCTCCACAAAAACAATTAAATGAAGGATCCTTCAATGGATAACTCCAACTCCCTGCCGCTTGGGTCGGCTGCCACGCCGGCCAAAGAAAGAACCACTTCCAGCCGCATCAAGTCGATCTTCAGCGGTTCCGTTGGCAACATGGTCGAGTGGTACGACTGGTACGTCTACGCCGCCTTCTCCCTGTACTTCGCCAAAACCTTCTTCCCCAAAGGCGACACCACCGCCCAACTGCTCAACACCGCCGCGATCTTCGCCGTGGGCTTCCTGATGCGTCCGATCGGTGGCTGGCTGATGGGTCTGTATGCCGACAAGGTCGGGCGCAAAAAGGCCCTGATGGCCTCGGTGTACCTGATGTGCTTTGGCTCGCTGCTGATTGCCCTGAGCCCGGGTTATGAAGTCATCGGCATCGGCGCGCCGATCCTGCTGGTGTTCGCGCGCTTGCTGCAAGGCCTGTCGGTGGGTGGCGAATACGGCACCTCCGCCACTTACCTCAGCGAGATGGCGACCAAGGAACGTCGCGGTTTCTACTCCAGCTTCCAGTACGTGACCCTGATCTCCGGCCAGCTCATCGCTTTGGCGGTGCTGATTGTCCTGCAGAACTTCCTGACCACCGAGGAGCTCTACGCCTGGGGCTGGCGCATCCCGTTCGCCATCGGCGCGCTGTGTGCCGTGGTTGCGCTGTACCTGCGTCGTGGCATGGAAGAAACCGAGTCCTTCACCAAGAAAGAAAAAGCCAAGGAAAGCGCGATGCGCACCTTGATGCGCCACCCCAAGGAACTGATGACCGTGGTCGGCCTGACCATGGGCGGTACGCTGGCGTTCTACACCTACACCACCTACATGCAGAAATACCTGGTGAATACCGTCGGCATGAGCATTTCCGACTCCACCACCATTTCCGCTGCCACGTTGTTCCTGTTCATGTGCCTGCAACCGATCATCGGCGGGCTGTCGGATAAAATCGGTCGTCGGCCGATCCTGATTGCCTTCGGCATCCTGGGCACGCTGTTCACCGTACCGATCCTGACCACCCTGCACACCATTACGACCTGGTGGGGCGCGTTCTTCCTGATCATGGCGGCGTTGATCATCGTCAGCGGCTACACCTCGATCAACGCCGTGGTGAAAGCCGAACTGTTCCCGACCGAGATCCGCGCCCTGGGCGTGGGCCTGCCGTACGCACTGACCGTCTCGATCTTCGGCGGCACCGCTGAATACATCGCGCTGTGGTTCAAGAGCATCGGCATGGAGACGGGTTACTACTGGTACGTCACCGCGTGTATTGCCGTGTCGTTGCTGGTGTACATCACCATGAAAGACACCCGCAAGCATTCGCGGATCGTCACTGACTGACAGATAGATCGAAGCTGGCTGTACCGGCCTCTTCGCGAGCAAGCCCGCTCCCACATTCGACCGCGTTCCTTCTGGAACAACCCGGTTAAATGTGGGAGCGGGCTTGCTCGCGAATGGAGCCGACTCGGTATCAAGCCAGCATAGTCATGACAGCCAAACCCAGGCTCGGCGATGCCACACTGAAAAATGGACAAAGGCTTCATGAAAAATCCGTCATCCAGGTAAAAGAGCCGATTAATCACGCGTTAATGCTCGCCGCCCAACCTTTAACGGCCTGATCGATTCATTGCGATGCGCTCACTCAGTCCTTGAAAGCGGAAAAGCCTGACGGCCTTAACATCCAATTAATCGATAAGTAGCAGGATTTAATTGCGAAATTTAATCGATATATCTGGCGTCTTGGCTTTTTCCACTAAACGCCAACGAGACGGGAGTCACCACCATGAAGACCAAACTGATCCTTGCCCTGGCCCTTTCCGTACTGGCCGCCAACACGTTCGCCGCCGATGGCTACGACAAAACCGGTAGCGCTGAAGCTATCGGCTGATCGTGGAGGGAACTCACGGCCCGGCTTCGGCCGGGCTTGGTCGTTTTTGGGGTAATACAATTCTTCCGGCAGACCACAAATCCTGTGGGAGCGGGCTTGCTCGCGAAGACGGCGGCACATCCAATATCAATGTGACTGGCACACCGCTTTCGCGAGCAAGCCCGCTCCCACATTGGATCTCATCAACTCAAGTACCGAATCCGACTGGAAATCCGTGGCGCGTGCTTGCACCATGAGCGCCTCCATCCCGCTCCGGAAATTCTCTCCAATGCCTGACGACATCCACTTCTACGAACCCGCCAACGGCCACGGCCTGCCCCACGATCCGTTCAACGCTATCGTCGGCCCGCGCCCCATTGGCTGGATCTCTTCACAGGATGCCGAGGGCCGCTTGAACCTGGCGCCCTACAGTTTCTTCAACGCCTTCAACTACATTCCGCCGATCATTGGGTTTTCCAGCGTCGGGCGCAAAGACAGCCTGAACAACATCGAACAGACCGGCGAGTTCGCCTGGAACCTGGCCACGCGGCCGCTGGCCGAGCAGATGAACCAGAGCTGCGCCATGGTCGGGCCTGAGGTCAACGAATTCGAACTGGCCGGGCTGACGACCGCTGCCTCGAAGGTCATTCAGGTGCCACGGGTGGCAGAGAGCCCGGTGTCCTTCGAGTGCAAGGTCACGCAGATCATTCAGTTGCAACGAGCGGACGGCAACGTGGTGCCGAGCTGGCTGATCCTCGGCGAAGTGGTCGCCGTGCATATCGCCAAATGGCTGTTGAAGGACGGGGTATACGACACCGCCGCGGCAGAACCGATTCTGCGCGGCGGCGGGCCGGCGGATTACTTCCAGCTGGGGCCTGAGGCGTTGTTCAAGATGTACCGCCCGGGGGCGGTGAAGTGATCACCAGAGCAGGTCGGCGTCTTCTTTGACGTCCTTGAGGTGGGTCAGTTCTTTGGCCGCTGCCAGGTCGGCGTCATGGGCGGTCTTGAAGATCTGCCCTTCCAGCACCTTGTGAAAACGCGGGGCGCCGGAACCACCCAGCGCTTTGACGGCGATAGCGGCGTGGTAACCACCCTCGCCCGGTACTACAGCGGAAACAGCTTCGAAGTGTTCAAAGGCTTTACGTGCCATGTCGCGAATCCTGGCTGGTTGAGAATGCCGTCATTAAACCCTCAACCGGCCAGTTTGTGTACCGCCACTGCGGACTGCCCCAGGGCCTGCGCCGCCGAGACATCCTTGAAGGTGTGGAAATCCAGGCTGTTGACCACCAGCTCCTGCACCAGCTCGGCAAAAATCTCCATCGCCGGCGTGCTGAAGTACGCGGTCATGGCCTGTTGATTGCTCCAGAAACCGGACACCAGCCACAGCTCCGGATCGCATTGCGAATGCTGCAAGGCAAAGCTCAGGCAGCCTGGCGCTGCGCGGGACGGTTCGATCAGGGCGCTGAGGCGCACACCGAGTTCCTCCGAGCGCCCGGCACGCGCTCGAACGAAGGCCATATGACTGACGGGGATCTGCGTGGACATGTTCAACCCTCCCGGGGAGTCGCGTGGCAGCCGGGGGACGGGCTGCGACAGGATCAAAGGTTAAGGGCCGCGACGCCTGTCTCGTTAGTCGATTCCTGCCGGCGCGTTGCACAATCCTGCGAAACTTCATCGCCAGCCTGTAACAAGCTGTAAAACCCTGTCACGGTTCTGCCATACGAGTTTCAAGCAAGTTCTTGCGGCACAAGGCTCTATTGGCTACACCGCCGGTCGCCCCCTGGCAGAATCAGGCAAGCATCCGGCAGGATGTGTCTACCGCTGTCGCTTGCACAAACTTATGCTCTGCACCACTCCCTTCATGCCTTGCCGAGGATGCCTCGCATGTCGCCGCTCGATCACTTTCAAGCCCCGCTGGACACCGACATGGAAAAGCAGCGCGCGGAACTGGCGGCCATCATCCGCCGCAACACCGCCGAAGATGGCAGTTATGCCACGGCCATCGGCTCGCTGTTCATGTCCCGCCACAGTCAGTCCCACGAGTTCGCCCCGGTGCTCGCGCAACCGGCGCTGTGCATCATGGCCCAGGGGCGCAAGGAAGTTCAGCTGGCCAACGAATACTTCAACTACGACCCGCTGAACTACCTGGTGGTCTCGGTCTCGATGCCGCTCAGTGGACGAGTGGTGGATGTCTCGCCTGAGGAACCGATCCTGGCCTTGCGCCTGGACATCGATCCGACGGAAATCACCGCACTGATCGCTGACGCCGGCCCCCTCGGCGTGCCCACCCGGCCGACCGGGCGCGGGCTTTATGTCGAAAAACTCGACACCGCGATGCTCGACGCCGTGCTGCGCCTGGCACGGTTACTGGACACGCCAAAAGACATCGCCATGCTCGCGCCGCTGATTCGCCGGGAGATCCTCTATCGCCTGTTGCGCAGTAAACAGGGGCATCGGCTGTACGAAATCGCCATCGCCAACAGTCAGAGCCATCGCATCAGCCAGGCGATCAAATGGCTCAACGGCAATTTCGAACAGCCGTTGCGCATAGATGAATTGGCCAAGGAAGTGAACCTGAGCGTGTCGACGCTGCATCACCGCTTCAAGGCGATGACGGCGATGAGTCCGTTGCAGTATCAGAAGCAGCTGCGCCTGCAGGAAGCACGGCGGCTGATGCTCGCCGAAGGGCTGGAGGCTTCGGCGGCGGGGTATCGGGTCGGGTATGAAAGTCCGTCGCAGTTCAGCCGGGAGTACAGCCGGTTGTTCGGTGCGCCGCCGTTGCGGGATCTGGCGCGGTTGCGGTTGACGGTTTGATCCGGAGTTTTTGGTGTGGCTGCTGACCCCTTCGCGAGCAAGCCCGCTCCCACAGGTGGAATACATTCCAAATGTGGGAGCGGGCTTGCTCGCGAAGAGTCCAGCTCAGGCAATACAAATCCTGGATCAGGCTCCGAGTACCCGGCATGCCTCCACCGGCAAGGTCACCGACACCGGATGACCAACGCTCAGGCCAAAGCCCTGACATGGCGTGCTCAGCGCGGTAAACGACACCCCGGAACACTCCACCGTGGTCTCGATGGTCGCACCGATATCGCGCACGAACGTCACCTTGCCCAGCAAACGGTTGCCCGCGGTCGCCTGGGGTGCGGACAGTTGCAGGTCTTCCGGGCGAATCAGCATCTTCACCTTTTCACCGACCACGATGCTGCTGCAGATCGGTACTTGCAGCGCATCGCCGCCCGGCAAACTGACCTTGCCGTTACCCAGCACCGTGGCCGGGAAGATGTTGCCGGAACCGATGAAGTCCGCGACGAACTCGTTGGCCGGGTGGCGATAGATCTCGATCGGCGTGCCCACCTGCTGCACCTTGTGCTCACCCAATACGACCACGATATCGGCCATGGTCATGGCCTCGCGCTGGTCGTGGGTCACCATGATGGTGGTGATGTTCAGGCGTTGTTGCAGTTGGCGGATTTCCACCTGCATCGACTCGCGCAGCTTGGCATCCAGCGCCGACAGAGGCTCGTCGAGCAGGAGGATTTTCGGGTGATTGGCAATCGCCCGGGCAATCGCCACGCGCTGGCGTTGGCCGCCGGACAGCTTGGCCACCGGACGATTGATCATCGCTTGCAGCTGGATCAGTTCCAGCAATTCCACCACCCGCGCCTGCTGGTCAGCCTTGCTGACCCCGCGCAGTTTCAGCGGATAGGCGATGTTCTCCCCCACCGTCATGTGCGGGAACAGCGCCAGGGACTGGAACACCATGCCGAAATTACGCAAATGCGCCGGAGTGTGGCCGATGTCCTCACCGTCCAGGCGAATCTCGCCACCGCTCAGGGTTTCCAGCCCGGCAATCATGCGCAGCAAGGTGGTTTTGCCACAGCCCGAAGGACCGAGGAAACACACCAGTTTGCCCTCGGGCAAATGCAGGTTTACATCCTTTACCGCGCAGGCCGAGCCGTAATGTTTCTCGACGTTTTCCAGAATCAGACCAGACATAAGAATCACCTCAAGAAATCAGAACGAAACGCCACCTTCACCAACCAGCTTCTCCAGCGCCCAGATGAGGACGAAGTCGATCAGCACGATCAGCACGGCAAACGAAAATACGGTTGGGTCGAGCGAAGACACGGTGCGGCTGTACATCCAGATCGGCACGGTCATGACGTCGATGGTGTAGAGGAAATAGGTCACGGTGAATTCGTTGAACGAGACGATGAACGCCAGCAGCATGCCCGCCAGGATCCCCGACTTCATCAACGGCACCACCACATCGACAATCGCCCGCAGCGGTGAAGCACCGAGCATTTGCGCGGCCTCTTCGACTTCGCTGCCGATGGAGAGCATCGCCGCCGTGCAGTTCTTCACCACGAATGGCAACGCGAGGATCACGTGGGCAATCACCAGGCGCGAGGTGGTCATGTGGAACGGCAGGCTGTCGAACACCAGCAGCAACGCCAGGCCCAACACCACCATCGGAAACACCAGCGGCAACGACATCAGCTGCAGCGCCACGGCCTTGCCGCGGAACTCGCAACGGGTCAGCGCGTAGGCCGCCGGCACCGCGATGATCGTGGCGAAAATCATGGTCAGGCACGACACCAGCAGGCTGGTGCTCATGGCCTGGCCGAGGCTCAGGACGTCACTGGCATCCGGCGACACGAAGGTGTGCCAGGCGGCCTTGTACCATTGCAGGCTGTAGCTGCTCGGCGGGAAGTCGAGGTTCGACGCGCCGCTGAACGACATGACGATCATGGTCAGGATCGGCAGTACCGCCAGCAGCAAGATGAAGCCGGAAAGGATGCCGGCAAACTTGCCGGTCTCGCCGGGCAACAGCCCATAACGCTTTTTGGTCAGGGTGCTCATTGGGAAGCCTCCAGCATGCGCCGACGACGGCCAGTGATGTATTCGGACAAGGTCATGATCGCGAGGGTGGTGACGATCAGCACCACGCCGGCAGCGGATGCGGCGGGCCAGTTCATCAGCGGGGCGATCTGGTCATGCACCATCACCGCCAGCATCGGCACGCGCCGACCTCCGAGCAGCAAGGGCACCACGAAACTGCTGGCGTTGTAGGCGAACACCAGGGTCGCACCGGTAATGATCCCCGGCAGACTCATCGGCAATACCACCTGGCGGAACACCTGGAAGCGACTGGCGCCCAGGGTGGCGGCAGCTTCTTCGTAGCTGCGGGCGACACCGCGCATGGCGCTGGCAATCGGCAACACGGCCAGCGGGAAGGCGGTTTGCACCAAGCCCATCAACACGCCGTTCTGGTTGTACAACAGCATGATCGGGCGCTTGATCAGGCCCAGGCCCATCAGTGCCTGGTTGAGCATGCCGCCAGGGCCGAGGATCACCAGCCAGCCGTAGCTTTGCAGCAGCAGGTTGACCAGCAATGGCAGCAACACCGCCGCCAGGAAGATCCGTCGCACGAACGGCGAGGTCAGGCGCGACATGGTGTAGGCCACCGGGATCGCCAGAATCACTGCGATCACCGCGCTGATCAGCGCCAGGCGCAGGGTCAGCATCAGCGACTTGAGGTAATAGGGTTCCAGCAACTGGGCGTAACTGGCCAGGCTGAACCCGGACCATTCCGCGCCTTTGGTGCCCACGCTCATGCGCAGTACCAGCAGGCTCGCGGCAATCAAAACGCCGAGAAACAGCATCGACGGCGTGAGGAAAAGCCAGGCGCGCGCGGTCGGCGAAACACCCCGAGCGGCGCGCACGGGGGCGGCACTCAGCGGATGAGTCAGAGGTTGGTGTTCCATAGCAAAGGGTCTCGTCAATGGACAGCAGCTGACAAACACAAGCCTCGATACCACCGTGAACCCTGTGGGAGCGGGCTTGCTCGCGAAAGCGGTGTATCAGTCACATTGATGTTGGATGTGCCGACGCATTCGCGAGCAAGCCCGCTCCCACATTTGATTTGTGGTGCTTCAAGGTCTTGTGTACGTCACTCGATCAGGAAGAAAAGATTTCCGTGTAACGACGAATCCATTGGTCATGCACGCTGGCCAGGAAGGCGTTGTCGTGCATGATCGCCTTCTCGGCAATCTGCTCCGGCGTGAGGATGTACGGGCTCTTGCGTGCTTCGGCGGAAATGATCGCCTTGGCGTTGACCGGGCCGTTGTAGATGTCTTCAGCCATCTTGCCCTGCACCAGCGGGTCCAGAGAGTGGTTGATGAAGGCGTAGGCCATGTCGGTATCGCCCGGACGGTTCTTCGGCATCACCGACAGCATCAGGTCGGTGTAGAAACCTTCCTTCATGCCGAATGTGGCGCCCAGGCCGTAGTTCGGATCGCGGATCTGTTTCGGGAAGAAGGCTGGCGCGTACAGGCCGCCCATGTCCAGGGAACCGGTGCGGAACAGTTCGGCGATCTGGTTCGGGTTTTCACCCAGGGTCACCACACGATCCTTCAGCTCGGCGAGCTTCTTGAAGCCAGGCTCGATGTTGTGTTCGTCACCACCGGCCAGTTTGGCGGCGATGATGATCAGGTCCATGGCCTCGGTCCAGTTCGGCGGCGGCAGGAAGATGTTCGGCGCCGCGTCGGCATCCCACAGGGAGGCGTAGCTGGTCGGGGCTTCTTTCTGGGTGCGGGTGCTGTAGACCAGGCTGTTGCACCACAGCAGGTAACCGATACCGTGGCCATTGGCGCCGGTGCGGTATTTCTCCGGTACATCGACGAGGTTGGGAATGCGGTTGAGGTCGGGTTTTTCCAGCAGGTTGGCGGCGGCCAGACCTTCGGCGCCGACGCCTGCCAGGGTGATGATGTCGTATTGCGGACGATCACCGCCGGCCTTGAGCTTGGCGACCATTTCCGAGGTACTGCCGGTGCGGTCAGCGATGACCTTGCAGCCGTACTTGTCTTCGAACGTCGCGGCGATGTTGCGCAGTGCGGCCAGGCCGGTGTCATCGGACCAGGTCAGCAGACGAAGGGTCTTGCCGGCAAAGCGTGTGTCGCTGGCATTGGCCTTGATGAACGGCATGCTCATGGCTGCCGCTGCAACCGAGGCTACGCCCACGGTCTTGATGAATTGACGTCTGTTCAGATCATGCTCGCCCATTACGGACTCCCTTTGTTTTTGTAGGTATAAGGCAGGTCGAAACTGTTGCATCCGCGCGACCGGACCAGCGTTAGCCCTCGTATTTTCGGGGGCTTGGCTGAGCCAGCGAGTTCATCCTGAGGTCGTGTAAAACACCTGACTATCGATAAAAACTCATTGAAGCCATGACGCCAGCGCATGCCTCCTTTTCCTTGTGGGAGCGAGCTTGCTCGCGATGGACGTCAACGATAATGCGGGGCATCAGACAGCCCGTGTCGTCCATGCATCCATCGCGAGCAGGCTCGCTCCTACACAGAGCCAGGCGTCAGACGGCCCGGATCACGTGTTTGATTTCCTGGAAAGCCTGCAAGCCCCATGGCCCCAATTCGCGGCCGATGCTGCTCTGCTTGTAGCCGCCCCAGGCGGTCTGCGGGAAGATCACCTGCGGCGCGTTGATCCACACAAGCCCCGCCTGCAAAGCATTGGCAACGCGGTCGGCGGTCTGTGCATTGCGCGTCACCACACTGGCGACCAGGCCAAACTGACTGTCGTTGGCCAGGGCAATCGCTTCGGCCTCGGAGGCGAAACGGCGCACGCAGATCACCGGGCCGAAAATCTCTTCATTCCACAACGCACTGTCGAGGGGCACTTCGGTGAACACCGTCGGCTGCAAAAAATATCCGCGCGGCAGGTCGGCCGGGCGATTGCCACCGCAAACCAGCTTGGCACCGGCACTCAAACCGCGATCGATGTGACCGAGCACGCGCTGGTATTGCGCCTGATTGACCAGCGCGCCCATTTCCACGTTCGGGTCGAACGGGTCGGCCACGCGAATGGCTTCGGCACGGGCCTTCACTCGACTCAGGAATTCATCGGCCAGTTCATCGGCGACCAGCACGCGGCTGGTGGCAGAGCACATCTGCCCGGCGTTGAAGAAACCACCGCCACAGGCCACTTCCACCGCCAGTTCGAGATCGGCATCGGCCAGCACCAACAGCGAAGATTTGCCGCCCAGCTCCAGGCTCACGCCTTTGACGGTTTCCGCCGCCCGTTGCATGACCTGCACGCCAACGGCATTGCTGCCGGTGAACGACACCTTGGCGATGCGCGGGTCTGCCGACAGCGGAGCGCCAACGGCCAGGCCGGTGCCGCACACCAGGTTAAAGACACCCGCCGGCACACCGGCTTGAGCGATGATCGCGGCCAGTTCCAGTTCCGGCAGCGGCGTCACTTCCGAAGGCTTGAGCACCACGCAGCAACCGGCGGCCAGGGCTGGGGCGAGTTTCCATGCGGTGGTGACCATCGGAAAATTCCACGGCACGATCAGGCCGACCACACCGCACGGCTCGCGGCGCAGGCGAGCGCTGAAGTCGTCGGTCGGCAGCTCTACCGCGCTGTCTTGTTTGGCATCCAGGCCTTCGGCCAGACCGGCGTAATACTCGAACGTGGCGATCACGTCATCGACGTCGATCGCGGCTTCGAACTGCGGTTTGCCGTTGTTGCTCGACTGCAAGTGCATCAGTTTTTCACGGTTGGCCTGCACGCCCGTGGCGATTTTGCGCAGGATCGCACCGCGTTCGGCGCCCGTGGTTTTCGACCAGTCGGCGAACGCCTGGGTCGCTGCGTTCACGGCTTGATCAACTGCGCGTTCGTCGCCGCCATTGACGGTGGTCAACAGGGCTTCGGTCGCCGGGTTGATCACCCGCAGGTGTTCGTTGCCGGCCGACCATTGGCCGTTGATGTACAGGCCATCCAGAGTCGTCGGGAAGCTCATTTCGACACCGCCTGCATCCACTGGGTCTGGTCGATTTCAATCAGGGTCGGGCCCTGGCGATCGGTAGCCACCCGCAATGCGCCGCGCAATTGCTCGACACTGCTGACCGCTTCGGCGGCGCAACCCAATGCCTTGGCCACACCGATGAAGTCCGGGGTGTAGATGTCCACGCCCACCGGCTCGATGGCGCGGTTGACCATGTATTTCTTGATCTCTTCGTAGCCCTGGTTATTCCACAGCAGCACGATCACCGGGGTGCGCGCTTCAACGGCACTGGCCAGTTCCGGCAAGGTGAACTGCAGGCCACCGTCGCCGATCAGGCACACCACCGGAGGACGCGCGCCACCTTCGATGCGGCCACCCAGCCAGGCGCCAATCGCCGCCGGCAAGGCATAGCCGAGGGTGCCGTAACCGGTGGACGAGTTGAACCAGCGACGCGGACGCTCCGGGTTGAACGTCAGGTTGCCGGTGTAAACCGGCTGGGTCGAATCGCCGACGAACACCGCGTCCGGCAGTTCCTGCAGCACGGTTTCGAGGAAGCGGGTCTGGGCCAGGGTCGGTGCGTCCCAGGTTGCAGCCAGGTCTTCACGCAGACGGGCGGCACGTACTTGTCCCCAATCGTTGCGACGCTCGGCCAGGGATTTGTGCGACAGGGCACTGAGCAAAGCCTGGGCGGCGTTGCGCGAGTCGGCCACCAGCGCCACGTGCGGCGGGTAGTTGCGCACGGTCTGGTCCGGGTCGATATCGACGCGCAGCAACTTGCCAGGAATTTCGAAGCCACCGGCGAAGGTCACGTCGTAGTCGGTCTCGGCCAGTTCAGTGCCGATGGCCAGTACCACGTCGGCCTCGGCGACCAGCGCTCGGGTGGCGACCAGGCTCTGGGTCGAGCCGATCAGCAGCGGGTGGCCGGAGGCGAGCATGCCCTTGGCATTGATGGTCAGGGCGACCGGCGCGTCCAGCAGTTCAGCCAGCTCAGTCAGCTCGACGGCCGCGTCGATGGCGCCGCCACCGGCGAGAATCAGCGGACGCTTGGCGCCGGCCAGCAATTCGGCCATGCGCGACACGGCGCTCGGCGAAGCACCGGCGCGGTCGATGTTGACCGGCAGGCTGACGAGCAAGTCGTCGGCTTCTTCAACCAGAACATCCAGCGGAATTTCAATGTGTACCGGACGCGGACGGCCAGCCTGGAACAGTGCAAAGGCGCGAGCCAGCACACCCGGCAATTCCGACGCCGACATCAGGGTGTGGGAGAACGCCGCGACACCGGCACACAGTGCGCCCTGGTTCGGCAGTTCATGCAGCTTGCCGCGACCACCGCCCAACTGGCTGCGCGATTGCACGCTGGAGATCACCAGCATCGGGATCGAATCGGCGTAGGCCTGGCCCATGGCGGTGGTGATGTTGGTCATGCCAGGGCCGGTGATGATGAAGCACACACCCGGTTTGCCGCTGGTACGGGCGTAGCCGTCGGCCATGAAGCCGGCGCCCTGTTCATGGCGCGGCGTGACGTGGTTGATGCTCGAACGGGCCAGCCCGCGATACAGCTCCACGGTGTGCACCCCTGGAATGCCGAACACCTGCTCGACCCCGTAGTTTTCGAGTAACTTGACCAATACTTCGCCGCACGTCGCCATGTCTTTGCCCTTTTTGTTCGTTTGAGACGCCGGGCGTGCGCTGTGTTTATGATGGATTCGCAGGCCCGGGAATGGCCTCATTGGAACGGGCGACAGGTAGCCGCAACAATGGATAAAAAGTCATACTAGCCATGTCCTCACGTCATACCTTGGATCCCAATGAAACGACTGCCTCCCCTGCCGGCGCTGCACACTTTTCTGATTACCGCGCAGTGCTGCAATTTCACCCGGGCCGCCGAACAGCTGCACATCACCCAGGGCGCGGTGAGTCGGCAGATCGCCGGGCTGGAAGATCATCTGGGTTATGAACTGTTCATCCGCCTGGCCCGAGGCCTGGACCTGACAGCCGAGGGTCGGGAATGGCTGCCACGGGTCCAGCAGATTTTCGGCCTGATCGACGAGGCCGTTGAACAGATCGGCGAGAAGCGTGAAACCCTGCAACTCAAGGCACCGACCTGCGTCATGCGCTGGTTGCTGCCGCGTCTGTTGCAATGGCAAAGGGAACGCCCGGACGTGCCGGTGGAACTGACCACCACGGTCAAGCACGGGGTGGATTTTCATCGCGAGCAGTTCGATGCGGCGGTGATGTACGGCGCACCGCCGGATGATTCATTGATGTCGCAAAAACTCTTCGACGAACAACTCACGCCGGTGTGTTCCAGACCAATGCTCGAAGGCCCCATGCCCCTGCAGACTCCGGCCGATCTGCAACAACACCTGTTGCTGCACCCGACCCGCGACGAACGGGACTGGAAAGCCTGGTTGAAAGCCGCGGATGTGCATTTGACCAATGTCGGCAAGGGCCAGCACTTCGAAACACTGGACCTGGCGATGTCGATGGCGTCCCAGGGAACGGGGGTGGCCATTGGCGACTGGTCGCTGATCGGCGATGACCTGAACGCCGGGCGGCTGGTCATGCCATTCGATTTGAAGGTGACAACGGGGCTGGCGTATTACCTGGTGTTCCCGGAAAAACCCGGGCCTTCGCCGAAGTTGCGTGAACTGATGGGGTGGTTGGTGGAGCAAGCGCAATCGCGGTAAAACCGCAAAATCCTGGTGCACCACCCTGTGGGAGCGCGCTTGCTCGCGATGAACCTGAGAACGCCGCGGGGTATCAGGTTCCCAGCGTTATCGTTGGCGATCATCGCGAGCGAGCTCGCTCCTACAGGAAGTCAGTGACCTCAATAACCGACGGTAAACCGCTGCCGCGAATGCTTCGGGGCTTCCACTTCATCGAGCATCGCGATCGCATAATCGGCGAACGTGATCCAGCTGCGCCCTTCGCTGCTCACCAGCAAATCGTCCTTGCCGATGCGGAACTTGCCCGTGCGCTCGCCCTCGACAAATTCGGCCGATGGCGACAGGAAGGTCCAGTCCAGATCCCGCTCTTCACGCAGGTTTGCGAGGAATTCGGCACCCGCGCTGGCCTCTGCCTTGTAAGCCTCAGGGAAACCTTCGCTATCGATCACTCGAGCGCCATCGGGCAATAGCAGCGAACCCGCCCCGCCCACTACCAACAAACGTTTAACCCCGGCTTTTTTCACCGGGCCAACGACTGCGCTGGCAGGCAGGGTCGCGAAATGTGCGGCGCTGATGACTACGTCATGGCCCGCAATCGCAGCTTGCAACGCAGGGGCATCAAGGGCATCGACGGCCTTGCTGGCCACACCTTCACGCGCGTCTATTTTCGACGTATCGCGGGCAATGGCGGTAACGCTGTGACCGCGCCGCAGGGCCTCTTCCAGCAGTTGGCTACCGGCACGACCGGTGGCACCGATGATTGCGATTTTGCTCATGACGTTCTCCAGTTGGCTTGAAAGTATCGGTATCAAATTGCGCTGACCTTTGTGGCGAGGGGGCTTGCCCCCGTTCGGCTGCGTAGCAGTCGTGAAACCTGTACTTAGGGACTGTTGGATTACAGGGGAGCGCTTCGCACTCCAACGGGGGCAAGCCCCCTCGCCACAGGTAATCAATTTCATCTCAAAACTTGCTTCAGCTTCATGTACTTCCGGTTACCACTTCATCTCGCCCTTGGCGACCTTGGCACTCAGCTCCAGGGAGCTTTCATCGCCCAGGGTCGGGAAGCGTTTTTTCATCGCGGCGATCAGCGCGGCAGCATCCCTGGCCTTGGCGGTTTCTTCGTCGAAGGCCTTGATGTAGGCAGCGGTGAACTGCACGGCCGTCAGTGAACGATCGCTCTCGCCAAGGTAATGACCCGGCACCACGGTCTGCGGTTTCAGGGTTTCAATGGCATGCAGCGTAGTCAGCCAATCGGCATGGGACTGCGGAGTTTGCGTGTCAGCCATCCAGACGTGGATGTTTTGCGCCACCACGACACCACCGACCACGGCCTTGATCGATGGAATCCACACAAAGCTGCGATCCGGCTGCGGGCCCTCAAGACCCACCACCTGCAACTTCTGCCCTTCGAGGATCAGGCTGTCACCCTTGAGCACGTCCGGCACGATGGTTTTTACAGGCACGTCGGCCCCCATTTTCGGGCCCCAGAATGCCAGTTTGCCGTCGACGGTGTGCTTGATGTGGTCGACGGTCGGCTGCGAGGCGAGGACCTTGGCCTTGGGGAATGCGGCCGTCAGGGTATCGAGGCCGAAGTAGTAGTCCGGGTCACCGTGGCTGATGTAGATGGTGGTCAACTGCTTGCCGCTGGCGCGGATTTTTTCCACTACCTGTTCGGCCTGGGATTTGCCGAATTGCGCATCCACCAGGATCGCTTCTTTCTCGCCACTGACCAGCACCGAGGTCACCGGGAAGATGGCTTTTTCGCCGGGGTTGTAGACATCCAGCGTCAGGGTCGAGGCGCTGGCGTGGGCGGCAAAACCGAAGGTGGTGGCCAGCAAAACTCGCTTAAGTGAGGTGAAACCGATCATCTGTTGCTCCGTGATCCCGATGCCATGTTTGGCGATGCCTTTTGTAGGAGCGAGCCTGCTCGCGATGGACTTG
Organism: Pseudomonas sp. BF-B-30; assembly: GCF_019956305.1. Classification (NCBI taxonomy): domain Bacteria; kingdom Pseudomonadati; phylum Pseudomonadota; class Gammaproteobacteria; order Pseudomonadales; family Pseudomonadaceae; genus Pseudomonas; species Pseudomonas sp. BF-B-30. Next base: position 78,985 of record NZ_JAHBDG010000005.1, read on the forward strand.
AAGGCGCCGCGTATAACCGGTATCCCGCGTTATCGTTAACGACCATCGCGAGCAAGCTCGCTCCTACACAGAGGAACAGAGCTTAGTTGCCTGACTCGGTACAAAAAATGCGATGCTTGAACATAGTTTGTTTCTGAAAGCGGGCAAATCATGGATCGTCTTCAAGCAATGCGTGTGTTCGTCACGGTGGTCGACCTCGGCAGCCAGTCGGCCGCCGCCGATCATCTGGAGCTGTCACGGCCGGTGGTGTCGCGGTATCTGGCGGAACTGGAAGACTGGGTCGGCGCGCGCCTGATGCATCGCACCACACGCAAGTTGAGCCTCACCGCCGCCGGCACCGAGATCCTGCCCCGCTGTCGGCAGATGCTCGATTTGTCCACCGATATGCAAGCTGCCGTCAGCGAACCGGATGACGCACCCCGCGGCCTGCTGCGAATCAGCGTCAGCACCTCCTTCGGCCAAGCGCAATTGGCCGACGCCATGGCCGCCTATGTCCGACGCTACCCCGGCGTCAGCATCGACATGCAGATGCTCGACCGCACCGTGAACCTGGTGGATGAGCGCATCGACCTGGCGATCCGTACCAGCAACGACCTGGACCCGAACCTGATCGCCCGCCGCCTGACGGTTTGCCGCTCGGTGATCTGCGCGTCCCCCGCTTACTTGCGCGAGCACCCGGCGCCGCAGCGGGTCGAGGACTTGAGCCTGCACAATTGCCTGACCCACTCCTACTTCGGCAAAAGCCTGTGGCATTTCGAACAGGACGGCGAGCAGGTTTCAGTACCGGTGCAAGGCAACATCAGCGCCAACGAGGCCAGCACACTGCTGCGCGCAACGATAGCCGGCGCCGGGGTGGCGATGCTGCCCACCTACCAGGCCGGCGTGCACATCCACAGCGGCGAGTTGATTCGCCTGCTGCCGACGGCCGAACCCCGGCAAATGAACGTGTATGCGGTGTATGCCTCGCGCAAGCACATGCCGGCGGCGTTGCGCAGCTTGCTGGATTTTCTGGTGGTGAGGTTTCCGCAAGAACCGGAATGGGATATCGGGTTGTAAATGGAAAGCCTGTGGGAGCGAGCTTGCTCGCGATGGCTGCCGAACATTCACCCATGATATCGACTGATCCACCGCTATCGCGAGCAAGCTCGCTCCCACAGGGGTGATCAGTGTTCTGAATACCGCGTTATTGCTGGTAACTCACCGGCGCTGACCTATGCTCAAAGTAATACCGAAAGGTATTCGTTCAGAGGTCAACGCCATGAACATCAGAACAAGAAGATACCTCGCGATTTTCATCACCTGTGCGGTCACGCTCGGGCTTTATGGCGCTGCGGCCTGGCGCGTCGAGCAACTGCGCAACCTGCCCCGTGAAGCCGCGAGCTGCAACTTCGAGCGCTGCATCCCCCACAACGCCACCCTCAACGCCCTCCGGTAACGAAGGGGGTCAGGCTTCGTTGTCCTGATCGGCCTTCAAGCGGTCGCGAAACGCCTTTGGCGAAATCCCCACACGACGCCGGAACAGGCGCGTGAAGTTGGTCGGATCGGAAAAACCCAACACGTCGGACATTTCATAAATGGTCATGCTGGTGTAGGTCAGCAAACGCTTGGCCTCCAGCAATTGCCGTTCGTGCACGATCTGCAACGCCGGTTGCCCCGCCAGCTCACGGCAGGTGCCGTTGAGGTGGGACACGGAAATTCCCAGCCGGTGTGCCAGATCCTCGACCTTGACGTGCTGGCGATACGTCTCTTCCACCAGTTGAATAAAGCCGTTGAGATATTCCCGGGCCCGCTGCGGTCGCGCCATGGCGGTGCGACGCTGGATCACCTGGCGGCTGATCCACACCACAATCACGCTGACCAGCGAATGCATAAGCATTTCCCGCGCCGGTTGATGGCTGGTGTATTCGTTCTGCAAGGCGCTGAACAGGCTGTTGAGGTACTCGGCGTCCTTGCCTGCCGGGTAGCTTTCGGACTGGGCCAGGGCATTGACCGATTGCCCCAACTGCATCTGCAGGTGGGCGATCAGCGGCGCGGCCAGGGTTACGACAAACCCTTCCACGTCCTCGGAAAAACGAAAGCCGTGCACCGACAGCGGTGGCAGGATCTGGATTGCCGGCTCCACCAGTTGCGTTCGCTTGCCTTCGATTTCAAGCTCGGCCTGACCTTTGAATACGAAGAGCAACTGGCACAAGTCAGCGTGGCGGTGAGGTTTGATTTCCCAATGATGTTCGCGACTGCGTTTGGAAATGGTTTCACAGTGCAGCAAGTCCGGGGTCGGCCAATCCAGGCTTTCACCGTAGAGCTTGAACACCGGAATCGAAGGCAGGTCAGGCTTGTTCATCACTTCAATCCAGGCCTCGGGGTTGATCTGGGGCGATAATCGCACCGATTGGCAGAATGTACAGCTATCGGCTCAGTTTTCACCTTCAATTGACAGACTCGCAAGGGAAAAATGCAAGCACTCGATCCATAAAAATCATTCACCGGCCCAGGTCGTGTGGAGCTTGCGAGTCATAAGAACAATGAAAACACTGAAAACCCAAGTTGCCATTATCGGTGCTGGCCCCTCAGGCTTGCTGCTCGGCCAATTGCTGCACAACGCCGGCATCGACAACATCGTTCTCGAACGTCAAACCCCCGATTATGTACTCGGTCGAATCCGCGCCGGCGTGCTTGAACAAGGCATGGTAGAGCTGTTGCGTCAGGCCGGCGTGAGTCAGCGCATGGACGCCGAGGGACTGGTCCATGGTGGCTTCGAACTGGCCCTCGACGGGCGTCGGGTGCACATCGATCTGCACGCCCTGACGGGTGGCAAAACCGTGATGGTCTACGGCCAGACCGAAGTCACCCGCGACCTGATGGCCGCTCGTCGGGAGGTGGGCGCGCAGACGATTTACCAGGCCAGCAACGTCGCTCCCCACGGCATGAAAACCGATGAAGCGTTTGTCACTTTTGAGAAGGACGGCGAGCCGTATCGACTCGATTGCGACTACATCGCCGGTTGCGACGGCTTCCACGGTGTGGCGCGACAATCGATTCCCGCCGACAGCCTGAAAGTCTTCGAACGGATCTATCCCTTCGGCTGGCTCGGGATCCTGGCCGACACGCCACCGGTCCACGAAGAACTGGTCTACGTCCGCCATGAGCGCGGTTTCGCCTTGTGCAGCATGCGCTCGCCGACGCGCACCCGTTACTACCTGCAAGTGCCCGCAGAGGAAAATGTCGAGGATTGGTCCGATCAACGCTTCTGGGACGAACTCAAAAACCGCCTGCCGGTCGATCTTGCGCAAAAACTGGTGACCGGCCCGTCCATCGAGAAAAGCATCGCGCCGCTGCGCAGCTTCGTCGTCGAACCCATGCAGTACGGGCGGATGTTCCTCGTCGGTGATGCCGCGCACATTGTCCCGCCCACCGGGGCCAAGGGCCTGAACCTGGCGGCCAGTGACGTCAGCACGCTGTTCAACATCCTAGTCAAGGTTTACCGCGACGATCGCCTTGATCTGCTGGAGAAATACTCGGAAATCTGCCTGCGCCGGGTGTGGAAAGCCGAGCGTTTTTCCTGGTGGATGACCTCGATGCTGCACCGCTTTGATGATCACGATGCCTTTAGCCAGCGCATTGCCGAGTCGGAACTGGACTATTTTGTCGATTCGCAGGCGGGTCGCAAAACCATTGCAGAAAACTACGTCGGGCTTCCTTATGAGGCTATCGAATAGCTTCCTATCGACTTACACTGGCGAGCATCCCCGCTCGCCTTGCCTCTTGCGGGTCAATCACTGCCCGCAGGTTTTCCCGTGACCAATCTCCATCAGCCTGAAACGCCCAAACCGGCCATTCGCAGCGTGCTGATCGCCCTGATGCTGGCGATCTTTCTCGGTGCGTTGGACCAGACCATCGTCGCCGTTTCGATGCCGGCCATTTCCGCGCAATTCAAGGACGTCAGCCTGCTGGCCTGGGTGATTTCCGGCTACATGGTGGCCATGACCGTGGCGGTGCCGATCTACGGCAAACTGGGTGACCTGTACGGGCGGCGCAAGCTGATGCTGTTCGGCATGGGCCTGTTCACCCTGGCGTCGGTGTTCTGCGGCATGGCCCAGAGCATGGAGCAGCTGGTACTGGCGCGGATCCTCCAGGGCATCGGGGCCGGCGGAATGATTTCGGTGAGCCAGGCGATCATCGGTGACATCGTACCGCCACGGGAGCGCGGCCGGTATCAGGGCTATTTCAGCAGCATGTATGCCGTGGCCAGCGTGGCCGGCCCGGTACTCGGCGGTTACATGACCGAATACCTGTCCTGGCGCTGGGTGTTCCTGATCAACCTGCCACTGGGCCTGGGCGCCTGGCTGGTCGCCTATCACACGCTGGTGGGCCTGCCGATTCCGCAACGCAAACCGATCATCGACTACCTGGGCACCGTGCTGATGATCATCGGGCTGACAGCATTGTTGCTGGGCATCACCCAGGTCGGCCAGGGCCATTCGTGGCGCAGTGCCGAGGTGTTGGCGCTGCTCGCTTGTGCGGTGCTGGTGCTGGGGCTGTTTGTCGTCCACGAGCGGCGGGCGCGAGAACCGTTGTTGCCCATGCATCTGTTCGCCAACCGCAACGCGATCCTGTGCTGGTGCACGATTTTCTTCACCAGTTTCCAGGCCATCTCGCTGATTGTGTTGATGCCGCTGCGCTTTCAGAGCGTGACCGGCGCCGGTGCCGACAGTGCCGCCCTGCATCTTTTGCCGCTGGCCATGGGCTTGCCGATTGGCGCGTATTTCGCCGGCCGCCGTACTTCCGTGACCGGACGCTACAAACCGATGATTCTCACCGGTGCTGCGCTGATGCCCATCGCGATTATCGGCATGGCGTTCAGCCCACCGCAGGCATTCGTCACGAGCAGCCTGTTCATGTTGCTCTGCGGGATTTCCTCGGGCATGCAGTTCCCGACGTCATTGGTCGGCACGCAGAACTCGGTGGAGCAGCGGGACATCGGTGTAGCCACCAGCACCACCAACCTGTTCCGTTCGCTGGGTGGTGCGGTGGGTGTGGCGTTGATGTCGGCGCTGCTGTTGGCGTTGTTGCAGGATTCGAGTTTCGCGCACCTGGCCGGTTCGTCGCTGATTGCCGAAGGCAGTTCGGGGAATGTGTTGCTGGACGGTTTGAATGCCGCGCCGGGTGACGCGCAGAACACCCTGCGCGCCGAATTGTCACTGACATTCCGGCATTTGCTGACGGTCAGCGCGGCCGTTTCATTGCTTGGGCTGGCGGCGGCGATTGCCATGCCGAACATGTTGTTGCGCGGGCGCGAGGACAAGGTTCGATAGATAGACCGGGTCGCCTGTATTCGCGAGCAAGCCCGCTCCCACGGTTGACCGCGTGCTCATGGAGGACTCGGTCTAATGTGGGAGCGGGCTTGCTCGCGAAAACGATCTGACAGTCACTACAATTCAAGGGCTGTAATACCCGACCGCCACCAGAAAATGCCCGACCTTCTTCAGGTAGGCATGCTTGTTCTCGACCTTGCCAGTCACCGGGTTTTTCCAGCGGTATTCGTATTCGCCGTAATCCTGCTGGGCCATCAACGCCAGAATCGGCTCGCCCACCGGTTTGCCTTCCGGGTCCACGATCTTGCTGAAGTCGGTATTGATCAGCCGCAGGTTGGTGCCGTGGGCCACGTAACGCTGAGTATCCAGGTCGACGACAAACACATACAGGTCATCCTGCAGGTAGCCGCCCTTGAGGGAATTGATCGCCGTCAGGGTGCCCTTTTCGTCCTTGGCCAGATCGGTTGCCGCTTTGTTCAGCAAGGCCATGGCCTGTTCGGCGGAGGCCCGTGGCAGGTAATAACCGACCGCCAGAATCCGCTGTCCAACGCGCTGGTAGTAGACATGCTTGCGCTCGACCTTGCCGTCACTCCAGTTCTGCCAGCGATATTCCGCCTGCTGAATGCCATTGCCCTCCGGCACCTTCAGGGCGTCCTTGAAAGCTTTCTGCAGATCCGGTCCAAGCACTTGCGACACGTCCCGGCCAATCAGCGCCGACGACGGCCCGCCACTGGCGAGCATCACGCCCTTGGTGTCTAGCACAAAGACATAACGGTCCTTGTCGACAAATTCACCCTGTCGACTGAACGCCGCCAGCGCCTTGTCGCCATTCTGGTGGTAGTAGGCCAGGGCTTTTTCCAGCAGGGCAATGGCCGCCTTGCTGTCGTCCTTTTCCGTCCCGGCGGCTTGCGCCTGGCCCAGGCACAACAAAAACATGCCGCACAGCAAGGCGAACCTATGCAGAAACCCCATTGCGCATTCCTCGTTCCTGATGGTGTTTCAAGAGCGTAGACGGCAATGGGATATGTACGAATATTCGCCAGAACAGGGTCATAGGCTTTTGTGGCGAGGGGTCTTACCCCCGTTCGGCTGCGTAGCAGTCGTAAATCAGGCACCGCGGTTGATCTGGTGAACCGCGGCGAATGGATTTGGGGCGGCTTCGCCACCCAACGGGGGCAAGCCCCCTCGCCACAACAAGCCCCCTCGCCACAAGTGTTCGGATTACTGCCGGGCGCGCAGTTGCTGCTGAAGGTTCTGGATCTGCGCCTGAAGGGTATTGATGTTGCGGGTGACCTGGCTGCGGAACGCATCGAACTCGGCGGTATTGGTCGAGCCCGGCGTGACCGCTGGACGGTTGTCCTGCTCGCTCTTGAGCACGATCATGTCTTGCTCGAGACGCTCGATAGCAGCGCTTGGGTTGCCTTGTTTCTTCAGCGCGGTGATATCGGCGCCCAGGCTCTTCAGTTGTGCATCGAGTTTTTCAGCGTCCGACGGGGCACTTTTCAGGGTGGCCAATTCAGCACTCAAGGCTTTGACCTGGGCCTGCAACTGCGTATTGGCCGTCTGATGTTCGGTGTTCTGGGCATTCATTTGCGCCAGGCGCTTGTCCAGTTCGGTGGTTTGCGCGGTCATTTGTGCCAGTCGCTTGTCCAGGTCCGAGGCCTGGCCGGCAACACCTTGCTGCTGGGCGTTCTGGTCCTGGAGCTTGCTTTCCAGCTGGCGGATTTGCAGCTTCAAGGCCTCGCTGTCGGTGTTGACACTGGTCTGGCTGGCAACAACCTTTCCGGAAATATCCTGCAGGCGCCCTGCCGCTTCCTCACTGATTCGCGCGAAGCTTTCCTGGGTCGCCACCAGTTGCTGTTCCATCAGGGAGATCTGCTGAAAGCTCCACCAAGCCAGGCCCGCGAACGCAAAGAACAACGCCCCGACCAACGCCCACAAGGCACCGGTACTCGCCGCCTTGACCTTCACCACCGGCGTCGTGCGCGAATGCACGACCGTGCGGGCGGTGGGCGCAAAGTCGTCATCGAGAACGTCTGCACGCAGGCTCGGTACATCATCGAAGTCGTCGTTGGCATCGTTTCGCATGGACATTGAATCAACCTTAGTGAATCACATAATGGCTTTATGCCGCGCAGTATAAACCCCACAGCCGCAACCATTGACCCCCAAGCCCGAATCCGGTTCAGTCGGGGGTCGTTGTTCGAGCGTCAGCGAACAGCCTGGGCCTTCCACCAGCCACAGAATTCATCGAGCGCCGTCCAGAGGCTGACCTTGGGATCGTAATCCAGATAATGCCGCGCGCGGCTGATGTCCAGGGTGAAATTTTTGTTCATGACCTGCATGCCCAGACGCGACAGCGTCGGTTCGGGACGCCCCGGCCACAACTTGCACACGCCCTCGTTGAGCGCCGCCACACTGTAGGCCAGGCCGTAGGAACGGTAGCGGGTGACCTGTGGGACTTCCATGTTGCGCATGACGTAATTGACCACATCCCACAGGGGAATCGGCGTGCCGTTGCTGATGTTGTAAGCCTTGCCCAGCGCAGAGCCGCTGGCCAGCAAACTACTGAGCAACGCCTCGTTGAGGTTTTGCACGCTGGTGAAATCAACTTTGTTCAGACCGTTGCCGATGATCGCCAGGCGCCCCTTGCGCTGCATGTTCAACAGGCGCGGGAAGATGCTCATGTCGCCGGCCCCGGTGACGAAACGCGGGCGCAGGGCCAGGGTTTCGAGACCAAACTCCTGGGCACCGAAGACTTTTTGCTCGGCCAGGTACTTGGTGGCGGCGTAAGGGTGTTTGAAGCGCTTGGGCACCTGTTCTTCGGTCAGGCCCAGGTGATCGCGACCATCGAAGTAGATCGACGGCGACGACAAATGCACCAGCCGCCGAACCCGTTGCTTCAAGCAGGCTTCGACCACGTTCTCGGTGACCTGGACGTTGCCCTGATGGAAGTCCTGATAACGTCCCCATAAACCAACAGCACCGGCGCAATGCACCACGGCCTCGACGTCCGAGCACAGCTCGCGCGCCAGTTCCGGGTATCTCAAGTCACCCTGGATGAACTCGGCTCCCCGGCGTACCAGATGCTCCACGCTCTCGGCCCGGCGACCGTTGACCCGCACGTCCAGGCCCTGCTCCAGGGCAAAACGCGCAAAGCGCCCGCCGATGAAGCCGCTTGCGCCGGTAACCAGAATCTTCATGAATTGCTCCGAATATTTCGTTTTGCGTATTACGTGAGGTCTTGACGCTGCGCGTCAGTCCAAGGGCACCAGCCATTGCTTCGATGCGCTGACCAATTGATCGGTGAGCAGCCCCAGCAGCTGGCCGCCATTACGCCAATGATGCCAGTACAGCGGCACATCGATCGGCTTATCTGGCAGCAGCTCCTGCAATACACCCCTTTGCAGTTGCTCGCGCACCTGCAGTTCCGGAACCAGCCCCCAGCCCAGACCGGCTTCCGCCAAGCGGATAAAACCTTCGGAGGACGGGCACAAATGGTGTTCGAATCCACCCTCGACGCCTAGGGACGCAAGGTAGCGATGCTGCAGGAAATCGTCCGGGCCAAATACCAGCGCCGGGGTTCGGGCCAACTGATCGGCGCGTACGCCCTGCGGAAAATGCCGGGCAATAAAGGCGGGGCTGGCCAGCGCACGGTAACGCATGGCCCCCAGCAACACGCTGCGCGCACCCGCCACCGGCCGCTCGCTGGCGCAGACACAAGCCGCCACTTCACCGGCGCGCATGCGCTTGAGGCCGACGGTCTGGTCTTCGACCACCAGATCCATCAGCAGATGCTGTTCGGCGCAAAACGCCCCCACGGCCTGCGCCCACCAAGTGGCCAGGCTGTCGGCGTTCAGGGCGATCCGCAGGCGTTCCGGCAGGCCCTCTTCATCCAGCGCCGGCACCAGGCTTTGCAAATCCCGTTCAAGCAATCGCACCTGCTGCACGTGGTTGAGCAGCCGTCGACCGATTTCCGTCGGCGTTGGCGGCGTGGCCCGCACCAGCACCGGCTGACCAACTCGCGCTTCCAGCAGCTTGATGCGCTGGGAGATCGCCGATTGCGACAAGCCCAGTACCTGGGCCGCCCGTTCAAAACCGGCCTGTTCGACCACGGCGGCCAAGGCAGAAAGCAATTTATAGTCGAACATCAGTTTTCCTAATGAGCGATCAGCAAGATTGGTTTTTCTTATACAGCCTTCACAAGGACAATGACCAGCAAGAACTCTTGAACAAGGATCACCCACATGGCTGGCGAAACTTCATTGGCAACGCTGCTGCGCAGCATGAGCCCGCAACTCAATGCTGGCGAATACGTGTTCTGCACCCTGCGCGACGGTAAATTGCCTACGGATCTGGAGATTGTCGGCAGCTTCCGCGAGCAGGAAGGCCTGACCGTGATTCTCGAGCGTTCCCACGCCGAAACAGCCGGATTCAGCTTCGACTACATCGCCGCCTGGATCACCTTGAACGTACATTCGGCCCTCGAAGCCGTCGGCCTGACCGCCGCGTTCGCCACGGCATTGGGCAAGGCCGGAATCAGCTGCAACGTGATTGCCGGCTACTACCACGACCATTTGTTCGTCGGCCAGGCCGACGCCGACCGTGCCCTGCAAGTGCTGCGGGATCTGGCAGCCAACGCGGAGTAAGAAATCATGTGGCAAAGTTATGTGAACGGGCTGCTCGTGGCCTTCGGCCTGATCATGGCGATCGGCACCCAGAATGCGTTTGTCCTGGCGCAAAGCCTGCGGCGTGAACATCACCTGCCGGTGGCGGCACTCTGCGTGACCTGCGATGCCCTGTTGGTAGCCGCCGGGGTATTCGGCCTGGCGACGGTGCTGGCGCAGAACCCGACGCTGTTGGCCATCGCACGCTGGGGCGGCGCAGCGTTCCTGTTGTGGTACGGCAGCCAGGCGCTGCGCCGGGCCTTCTCGAAGCAGAGCCTTGAGCAGGGCGAAGGCCAGACCGTACGTTCGCTGCGGGCGGTGATGCTCAGCGCGCTGGCGGTGACCTTGCTCAACCCGCACGTCTATCTGGACACCGTTTTGCTGATCGGCTCCCTGGGCGCCCAACAAACCGAGCCCGGCGCTTATGTCGTGGGCGCAGCCAGTGCCTCTCTGCTGTGGTTCTTCACCCTGGCGCTCGGTGCGGCATGGCTGGCACCGTGGCTCGCCCGCCCCGGCACCTGGCGAATTCTCGATCTGTTGGTGGCGGTGATGATGTTTGCCGTAGCGCTGCAGCTGATCGCGGCCATCTGATTGGCGGAACCTCTATTCCACACAGTTGTTGCGTGGTTATGCCGCCCCCCCGGTGCTATGATCCGACTCCCTGCGCCGCAAAGAGTACAAACTCCCCGGCGCTTGTCTGGCCGCCCGTGATCGGCCTTGCGCTCACCGCAACTGACCTGACTAGGAGAATCATCATGGCTTTCGAATTGCCGCCGCTGCCTTACGCACACGATGCCCTGCAGCCGCACATCTCCAAGGAAACCCTGGAGTTTCACCACGACAAGCACCACAACACCTACGTCGTGAACCTGAACAACCTGGTGCCAGGCACCGAGTTCGAAGGCAAGACCCTGGAAGAAATCGTCAAGACTTCCTCGGGCGGTATCTTCAACAACGCCGCTCAGGTCTGGAACCACACTTTCTACTGGAACTGCCTGGCGCCAAACGCTGGCGGTCAACCAACCGGCGCACTGGCTGAAGCCATCAACGCGGCCTTCGGTTCGTTCGACAAGTTCAAGGAAGAGTTCAGCAAGACGTCCATCGGCACCTTCGGTTCCGGTTGGGGCTGGCTGGTGAAGAAGGCTGACGGTTCCCTGGCCCTGGCCAGCACCATCGGCGCCGGCAACCCGCTGACCAACGGCGACACCCCGCTGCTGACCTGCGACGTCTGGGAACACGCTTACTACATCGACTACCGCAACCTGCGTCCGAAGTACGTCGAAGCGTTCTGGAACCTGGTCAACTGGAAATTCGTGGCTGAGCAGTTCGAAGGCAAAACCTTCACCGCTTAAGCTCGATGCCAAACAAAAACCCGGCTTTGTGCCGGGTTTTTTTATGGAAAGAATATGAGCAAAGGGACGGTGGTGATTGTCCCGCCGTCTTCGCGAGCAAGTCGGATCGCCGCACCGCCGCTCCCACAGGTCACCACCGAGCCAGTGGGAGCGGGCTTGCTCGCGAAGAACGATAACGCGGTTAGCCTGCCAACTACTGCGGATCAAGGTTATCCAGCGCGCGATTCACCGCCAGCTCCGCCAACATGACAATCTGCGAAATGGCCAGCGCCGTGTTGCGCTGGGGGCCAGCCAGGCAGGTAGCGAAATCACTCGCCATGACATTGGCTGAAGCCAGTGATTCACAAGCGTGGGCAAGCAGGCTTTCAGTGTCCATGTCGGGGACGATCATGAACATGGTGCGAGGGCTGTAGGGTTTGGTGGTGTTGCAGGGGGGATCAGGGATTAATTTGTCCATAAAACCATTCCTCTAGCGCTGGGGCCACCACTTGCCGTTTCTCACGCGGTGAAGAGGTGGCAGCTATGTGCGAGGTGAGAAACCGGTATGGACACCCGGGCCAGACCTAAGTCTGCCCGCACACAGCCGCCATGACGCATTTACAGACAGCGGATTAGCTGGCGGCGATTATGCGTGCACAGGCTCTGGATGACCATAAGTAGCCGGGTTCTCACACCCGATCGCTGAGTTTCAGCGACAGCCAAAGGTTATTCAGCCCGCTTCCGACGGACAACCTGAAAACTGCGTGGGAAACTTCTGGCGCTTTCCTACACCGCGCTAACGCCCAAAACGTAACGCGGACCGTCCCTGGCAGCACTCCCACGCGGGTGTGTGGAAACGATATGTTGGGGTGTGGCTGAAAATGCAATGTCGACTGTCCCGCCGTCTTCGCGAGCAAGCCCGCTCCCACAGAAGAGCCGAGCAAAGGCAGATCGGCATACACCCAGGCTCTTCACCACTCAACAGGCCGAGCGTTAGCTCGCCTGCAGCTCTTGATCTTGATCCACCCGCCCCCTCGGCAGGCTGAGTGGAGGCGTTCATCCGGGGATGGGCGCGCAGCGCCGTTCGACGCAGTCGAACCCATCGCATGTAGGTGCCAGCGAAGCCAACCGGAGGGCGATGCCCCCGGATGAATGCCGGAGCGAAGGAACCCCGAGCCCTGGCGAGGGGCCGTACGTTCGGGGCGAGACTTTTTGGTTCCTTTTGTGTCGTTTGACAAAAGGGACTCGCCGTAAGGGCGAAACCGCCAACCGCCGTTACCAAAAAAACGGATATGTACCCCACCCAAACCCGGACGAAGCCAATTTCCCAAGATGAAACCAGCCTCCAGCCCCTTGCTCCCCCGCCCACGCCGACTAACATCAAACAAAAGGAAAATATCTCCATCCCGCCCCTCAAGTTGAAGGACTCGACAACCGACACAGTACTAATAGGCTAACTCGCCAGGTCAACTGCAAATCGGCCAAGCAGCAGGCAAAATCCCCCAAGGATGATTGTCCCTTTGACTGCCATCACGGGATTGCCAATACTCATGGCAACTTGATGCTACCCGCACGGAACAAGGAATAACCCTTTGAAGCTGGAACTCAAGAACAGCTTGTCGGTGAAGTTGCTCCGGGTCGTACTCCTGTCGGCATTGATCGTCGGCGTGGTCTTGAGCTGCGCGCAGATCGTGTTCGATGCCTATAAAACACGCCAGGCCGTCGCCAGCGATGCCGAGCGCATCCTCGACATGTTTCGCGACCCTTCGACCCAGGCCGTCTACAGCCTGGACCGGGAAATGGGCATGCAGGTGATCGAAGGCCTGTTTCAGGACGCCGCCGTGCGCAAGGCCTCCATCGGCCACCCCAACGAAGCCATGCTCGCGCAAAAAACCCGCGAGTTACAGCACTCCCACAGCCGCTGGCTGACCGACCTGATTCTTGGCAAGGAACGCACCTTCACCACCCAACTGGTCGGTCGCGGGCCCTACAGTGAGTATTACGGCGACCTGAGCATCACCCTCGATACCGCCACCTACGGCCAAGGGTTCATTGTCAGCTCGGTGATCATCTTCATTTCCGGCGTCCTGCGCGCACTCGCCATGGGGCTGGTGTTGTACCTGGTCTACCACTGGCTGCTGACCAAGCCGCTGTCGCGGATCATCGAGCACCTCACGGAAATCAATCCGGATCGTCCCAGCGAACACAAGATTCCGCTGCTCAAGGGCCACGAGAACAACGAACTGGGCATCTGGATCAACACCGCCAACCAGTTGCTCGAATCCATCGAACGCAATACCCATCTGCGCCACGAAGCGGAAAACAGCCTGGTGCGCATGTCCCAGTACGATTTCCTGACGGGGCTGCCGAACCGGCAGCAATTGCAGCAGCAACTGGACAAGATCCTCATCGACGCCGGCAAATTGCAGCGCCGGGTCGCGGTGTTGTGTGTTGGCCTCGATGACTTCAAGGGCATCAACGAGCAGTTCAGCTACCAGACCGGCGACCAGTTGCTGCTGGCCCTGGCCGATCGCCTGCGCGGTCATAGCGGTCGCCTGGGCGCCCTCGCCCGCCTCGGTGGCGACCAGTTCGCCCTGGTCCAGGCCGATATCGAGCAGCCCTACGAAGCCGCCGAGCTGGCGCAAAGCATTCTCGATGACCTGGAAGCGGCGTTTGCCCTCGACCATCAGGAGATCCGCCTGCGCGCCACCATCGGCATCACCCTGTTCCCCGAGGACGGCAACAGCACCGAGAAGTTGCTGCAAAAGGCCGAGCAGACCATGACGCTGGCCAAGACCCGTTCGCGCAACCGCTATCAGTTCTATATCGCCAGCGTCGATACCGAAATGCGTCGCCGCCGCGAGCTGGAAAAAGACCTGCGCGATGCGTTGATCCGCAATCAGTTCTACCTCGTCTATCAACCGCAGATCAGCTACCGCGACAACCGCGTGGTGGGCGTCGAGGCCCTGATTCGCTGGCAACACCCCGAGCACGGTATGGTGCCGCCGGACCTGTTCATCCCGCTGGCCGAACAGAACGGCACCATCATCGCCATCGGCGAATGGGTGCTGGACCAGGCCTGCAAACAACTACGCGAGTGGCATGACCAGGGCTTCTCCGACCTGCGCATGGCGGTGAACCTGTCTACGGTTCAACTGCACCACGCCGAACTGCCACGGGTGGTCAACAACCTGCTGCAGATGTACCGCCTGCCACCGCGCAGCCTGGAGCTGGAAGTCACCGAAACCGGTCTGATGGAAGACATCAGCACCGCGGCCCAGCACTTGCTCAGCCTGCGCCGCTCCGGCGCGCTGATCGCCATCGACGATTTCGGAACCGGCTATTCGTCCTTGAGCTATCTCAAGAGCCTGCCTCTGGACAAGATCAAGATCGACAAGAGCTTCGTCCAGGACCTGCTCGATGACGATGACGATGCGACCATCGTTCGCGCCATCATCCAGCTGGGCAAAAGCCTGGGCATGCAGGTGATTGCCGAGGGCGTGGAAACCGCCGAGCAAGAGGCCTACATCATTTCCGAAGGCTGCCACGAAGGTCAGGGCTATCACTACAGCAAACCGTTGCCGGCACGGGAACTGGGCGTTTACCTCAAGCAGGCCCAACGCAGCAATGCGGCTATTTTCTAACCCCTGTAGGAGCGAGCCTGCTCGCGATGGTCGTGAACGATAACGCGTTCATTCGGGATGAGCGCGTGGTTCTCAGGTTCATCGCGAGCAAGCTCGCTCCTACAGGGTTGCGAGCCGCGCTCTGTGAATAAGAAATATTTACAGGTACAACCCTTTACACATAATGCGAAAGATTTGCATTATGTCGCAGTTTTGCGTGCGCATAGCACGACTCCACCCCTATCGAAGCAGGATGTTCGCCATGATTCGTATGCCTCTGGCTACCGCCAGTCTGTTGGCCATCGCTATTTCCCTCGCCGGTTGCGGCGAAGGTAAAGACCAAGAAAAAGCTGCCGCGCCAGCTGCCAGCACTGCAACTGCCCCGGCTGCTCCAGCCACTGCGCCTGCCGCTGCCGGTAAAGTCGACGAAGCTGCCGCCAAAGCCGTTGTCGCCCATTACGCCGACATCGTTTTCGCCGTTTACAGCGATGCCGAATCCACCGCGAAGACCCTGCAAACCGCCGTAGACGCCTTCCTCGCCAAGCCGAACGCCGACACCCTCAAAGCCGCCAAGGCTGCCTGGGTTGCCGCTCGCGTGCCTTACCTGCAGAGCGAAGTGTTCCGTTTCGGCAACACCATCGTTGACGATTGGGAAGGTCAGCTGAACTCTTGGCCGCTGGACGAAGGTCTGATCGACTACGTCGACAAATCCTACGAACACGCCCTGGGCAACCCGGGTGCCACTGCCAACATCATCGCCAACACTCAAGTGCAGATCGGCGAAGACAAGGTCGATGTCAAAGACATCACCCCGGAAAAACTCGCCAGCCTGAACGAGCTGGGCGGTTCCGAGGCCAACGTCGCCACCGGCTACCACGCCATCGAATTCCTGCTCTGGGGCCAGGACCTGAACGGCACCGGCCCTGGCGCCGGCAACCGTCCGGCTTCGGACTACCTGGAAGGCAAAGGCGCTACCGGCGGTCACAATGATCGTCGTCGTGCCTACCTGAAATCCGTGACTCAGCTGCTGGTCAGCGATCTGGAAGAAATGGTCGGTAACTGGAAGCCGAACGTGGCCGACAACTACCGCGCCACCCTGGAAGCAGAACCGGCTGAAACCGGCCTGCGCAAAATGCTGTTCGGCATGGGCAGCCTGTCCCTGGGCGAACTGGCGGGCGAGCGCATGAAGGTTTCCCTGGAAGCCAACTCCCCGGAAGACGAACAGGATTGCTTCAGCGACAACACCCACAACTCGCACTTCTACGATGCCAAGGGCATTCGTAACGTGTACCTGGGTGAATACACTCGCGTCGATGGCACCAAAATGACCGGCGCCAGCCTGTCGTCCCTGGTGGCCAAAGCCGACCCGGCTGCCGACACCGCGCTCAAAGACGACCTGGCCGCCACTGAAGCCAAGCTTCAGGTCATGGTCGACCACGCCAACAAGGGCGAGCACTACGACCAGTTGATCGCTGCCGGCAACACCGCAGGCAACCAGATCGTCCGTGACGCTATCGCGTCCCTGGTCAAGCAGACCGGTTCGATCGAAGCCGCCGCTGGCAAACTGGGCATCAACGACCTGAACCCGGACAACGCTGATCACGAATTCTGATCAACGCTGGTTGAGTGAAAAAGGCGACCTTCGGGTCGCTTTTTTTCATTCCTGCTACACACATGCCCTTGTGGGAGCGGGCTTGCTCGCGAAGACGGCGTCACATTCAACAATTGTGGTGACTGACACACCGCCTTCGCGAGCAAGCCCGCTCCCACAGGGTTATGGGCAAGCAAAATTACCTGCCCCACATCAAGCAAACGATAATTCCTCTTATTCAAATTCCCATCCCCTGTTAGACTTTGCGCCCTTGTTTTGCTCGTCTTGCAGGATGTCTGATGCCCCCGCTGCCTCTTCGCTTGTCCGCACTGTTTCTGGCCCTGGGCCTGAGTGCCTGCGATGACGCCCCGAAATTCACCCGGGCCGAACCCGGTGAAGCCCGCTCCGGCGGCAGTGCGACGGTGCGCAAGACCGATCAGAACGCGTTTTCCATGCCCTCGGCGAACCTGCCGCCATCACGGCGTGTGGATTTCAGTGTCGGCAACAGCTTCTTCCGCAGCCCTTGGGTGATCGCCCCGTCGACGACGACCGCTCGCGATGGTCTCGGTCCACTGTTCAACACCAATGCCTGCCAGGGCTGCCACATCAAGGACGGCCGCGGCCATCCGCCGACGCCCGACGATGTGAACGCGGTGTCGATGCTGGTACGCCTGTCGATTCCCGACGCCCCGGCGTATGCCAAGGTCATCGAACAGCTCGGCGTGGTGCCGGAGCCCGTCTACGGCGGCCAGTTCCAGGACATGTCCGTACCCGGCGTGGCCCCCGAAGGCAAAGTGCGGGTCGATTACACCGCCGTGCCGGTTCGCTTCAAGGACGGCACCGAAATCGAGTTACGCAAACCGAGTCTGAACATCACCCAGCTGGGTTACGGCCCGATGCACCCCGACACCCGTTTCTCGGCCCGCGTGGCGCCACCGATGATTGGCCTGGGTCTGCTCGAAGCGATCCCCGAGGAGGCGATCCTGGCCAACGCCGAGGCACAGGCCAAGGCGAACAACGGCATCAGCGGGCGACCGAACCGGGTCTGGGATGACGCTCTGCAAAAGACCGTTCCGGGACGATTTGGCTGGAAAGCCGGACAACCGAACCTCAATCAACAGAATGTCCACGCGTTTTCGGGTGATATGGGGCTCACAACCAGCCTTAGACCCCTTGATGACTGCACGGACGCGCAAACGGCCTGCAAACAGACACCCAGTGGCAACGGCCCCGATGGCGAGCCGGAAGTCAGCGACAACATCCTGCGCCTGGTGCTGTTCTACAGCCGCAACCTTGCCGTACCGGCCCGCCGTGACGTCAACGCCCCTGAAGTGCTGGCCGGCAAGACCCTGTTTTATCAGGCCGGGTGCCAGTCCTGTCACACACCGAAATACACCACCGCTGCCAACGCCGCCGAACCTGAACTGGCCAATCAAGTGATTCGCCCGTACAGCGATCTGCTGCTGCATGACATGGGCGACGGCCTGGCCGACAACCGTAGCGAATTCCAGGCCAGCGGCCGCGAATGGCGCACCCCGCCGTTATGGGGCATCGGCCTGACACAGGCGGTCAGCGGCCACACCCAGTTCCTGCACGACGGCCGCGCCCGCAACCTGCTCGAAGCCGTGCTCTGGCATGGCGGCGAGGCGACTGCGGCGCAACAACAGGTTTTGTCTTTCAATGCCGAGCAACGCGCTGCGTTGCTGGCGTTCCTGAATTCCCTTTAACACGCATTCCACTCGCGGGAGCCCGACATGTTCCGTCCCAAACTGTTGTTCACCAGCCTTGCCGCCCTCGCCCTGGGCGCCTGCTCGCCCCAGGACCCGCAAGCAGTCACGTCGGCGGCCATTGCCAAGTCGGTGATCCTGCCGACCTACACCCGCTGGGTTGAGGCCGATCGTCAATTGGCGGTCAGCGCCCTCGCCTACTGCGAAGGCAAGGAAAACCTGGAAACCGCCCGTGCCGACTTCCTGCATGCGCAAAAAGCCTGGGCCGAGCTGCAACCGCTGCTGATCGGGCCTTTGGCCGAAGGCAACCGTTCGTGGCAAGTGCAGTTCTGGCCGGACAAGAAAAACCTGGTCGGCCGCCAGGTCGAGCAACTGGTCACCGCCCAGCCGCAAATCGATGCCGCCGCCCTGGCCAAGTCCAGCGTCGTGGTACAGGGGCTCTCGGCCTACGAATACATTCTGTTCGACAGCAAGCCCGACGTGGCCAACGCTGAGCAGAAGAGCAAATACTGCCCGCTGCTGGTCGCCATCGGCGAACGCCAGAAGCAATTGGCCGAAGAAATTCTGCAAACCTGGAACAACACCGACGGCATGCTCGCGCAAATGAGCAAGTTCCCGAACCAGCGCTACGCGGACTCCCACGAAGCGATCGCCGATCTGCTGCGCGTGCAAGTCACCGCCATCGACACCCTGAAGAAGAAACTCGGCACGCCGATGGGCCGCCAGAGCAAGGGCGTGCCGCAACCGTTCCAAGCCGATGCATGGCGCAGCCAGGCGTCCCTGACCAGCCTCGAAGCCAGCCTCGCGGCCGCCAGGACCGTCTGGGAAGGTGTGGATAACAAAGGCCTGCGCGGCCTGTTGCCGAGCGAGCAGAAGCCGTTGGCCGACAAGATCGATGCAGCCTATGCCGCCTCGCTGAAGCTGTTCGCCGGCAACCAGCGCTCGCTGACCGACATGCTCAATGACGAGGCCGGCCGCCAGCAACTCAACGAGCTGTATGACAGCCTCAACGTCGTCCATCGCCTGCACGAGGCCGATCTGGCCAAGGCACTGGGCATCCAGCTGGGCTTCAACGCCAACGACGGTGACTGATGAGGGCCGGTTCCATGCTGCGACGCCAGGTTCTGACATTAGGTAGTTTGCTGCTGGGTGCAGTGACGCTGGGCGGCTGGAAGCTGTTCAAGCAAAAGGACAGGAGTCCGTTGTTGCTTTCGGCACGGGACGACACCGACGGCCAGCATTACGCCGTCGGTTACCGGCTCGATGGCACCCAAGTGTTCGCCACCCGGGTCGGCCAGCGTTGCCACGACATCATCAACCACCCGACACAGCCGATTGCGCTGTTCGTCGCTCGCCGTCCGGGCACCGAGAGCTACCTGATCGACCTGCGCGACGGCGCGCTCCTGCAAACCGTGGTGTCACAGCCGAACCGGCACTTCTACGGGCACGCGGTCATTCACCACAGCGGCGACTGGCTGTACGCCACGGAAAACGACACCTCCGATCCGGGGCGCGGCCTGCTCGGCGTGTATAAGTTCGAAGGCGAACGGCTGGTGCACAGTGGTGAGATTTCCACCCACGGCCTCGGTCCGCATCAGGTGTCGTGGCTGCCCGATGGCGAAACCCTGGTGGTGGCCAACGGCGGGATTCGCACCGAGGCCGAAAGCCGGGTGGAGATGAACCTCAACGCCATGGAACCGAGCCTGGTCCTGATGCACCGCGACGGCACCCTGCTGAGCAAGGAAACCCTCGCCCAGCAGATGAACAGCGTGCGTCATCTGGCCATCGCCAGCGACGGCACCATCGTCGCCAGCCAGCAGTTCATGGGGGCAGCCCACGAGTCGTCGGAGTTGCTGGCGATCAAGCGCCCCGGTCAGCCCTTCGTCGCGTTCCCGGTACCCGAACACCAGTTGCAGGCCATGGGACACTACACCGCCAGCGTCGCAATACACAGCGACTTGCGCCTGGTGGCGTTGACCGCACCGCGGGGCAACCGCTTTTTCATCTGGGACCTGGACAGCGGTGAAGTACGCCTGGACGCGCCACTGCCCGATTGCGCCGGGGTCGGTGCCGTGGCCGACGGTTTTGTCGTGACCTCGGGCCAGGGACGCTGCCGTTACTACGACTGCCGCCAGACAAACCTTGTTGCAAAACCGCTGGAGCTACCCGCAGGGCTCTGGGACAACCATCTGCACCTGATGGCCTGAATCATTGAAAAATCGCCGCCTTGGGCCGCGCCTGCATCGGGATGACCTACACCCCGCAGGCGCGACCCGAGGCGGCGAATTTTTTCAGGCTTTCACCCCTCTAATACCTCACAACCTGTAAAAACGGCAGTTGGATTACCCTCTACACTCCCGGTAATGAGCCCCGCTGTCTCGCCTGATTTTGTCCAAGGAACTGGAATATGCTGCGTCGCCGCATGCTGATCATGTTGGGTGTTGTTCTACTGATTGTGCTGGTCCTGGCTGCATATAAAGCCTTCTCGATCTACACGATGGTTCAAGGCTTCTCTGCGCCTAGACCGGCGATCAGCGTTGCCGTGGCCACCGCCATCGAGCGCCCATGGCAAGCCCGCCTGCCTACCGTTGGCACGCTCAAGGCATTGCAGGGGGTGGACCTGAGCCTGGAGACCGATGGCACCGTCATCGATCTCCAGTTCGAGTCGGGGCAGAAGGTCAAGGCCGGCCAACCACTCCTGCGCCTCGACAGCGCCGTTGAAAGTGCCCTGCTGGAAACTGCTCTGGCCGACCTCGGGCTGGCACAGCTTGATTACGGTCGCGGTAGCCAACTGGTCGGCAGCCAGGCCATTTCCAAAGGCGAATTCGACCGACTTTCGGCGGTGCTGAAAAAGAGCAAGGCCACGGTCAATCAACTCAAGGCTGCGCTCGGCAAAAAAAGCATCATCGCGCCGTTCAGCGGCACCATTGGCATTCGTCAGGTGGACGTTGGCGACTACATGGCCAGTGGCACCATGATCGCCACCCTGCAAGACCTCAGTAGCCTGTATGTCGACTTTTTTGTGCCCGAGCAGTCGGTACCGAAGATTGCGCTCGGCCAGCCAGTGCAGGTCATTGTCGCGGCGTATCCGACCGTGGAGTACCCCGGCACCATCAGTGCAATCAACCCTAAAGTCGAGAACAGCACCCGTAACGTGCAGGTCCGCGCCACCCTCGCCAACCCCGATGGCAAGTTGATGCCAGGCATGTTCGCCAGCCTCCAGGTGCTCCTGCCCGACCCGCAACCGCGCATCGTGGTGCCGGAAAGCGCGATTACCTACACGCTCTACGGCAACTCGGTGTATGTGGCCGTACCAAAGAAAGCCGAGGATGGCAGCCTGGTAAAGGACGACAAGGGCCAACCGGTGCTGATCGCCGAACGGCGGTTTGTCGAGACCGGCGAACGCCGCGATGGGCAAGTGATGATCACCAAAGGCGTGCAGAGCGGCGAGAAAGTGGTAACCGCCGGCCAGCTCAAACTGGATAACGGCTCACGCATTGCCATCAGCGACGACAAGACCCTGGCCGGGCAGAACAGCCAGCCACGCGCGGACTGATCAAGGAATTCCCATGGCTTTTACCGACCCGTTCATCCGCCGTCCGGTTCTCGCTACCGTGGTCAGTCTGTTGATTGTACTGCTGGGCTTCCAGGCCTGGAGCAAGCTGCCGCTACGCCAGTACCCGCAAATGGAAAACGCCCTGATCACGGTAACCACCGCCTACCCCGGGGCCAACGCCGAAACCATCCAGGGCTACATCACCCAACCGATGCAGCAAAGCCTGGCCAGCGCCGAGGGCATCGACTACATGACCTCGGTCAGTCGCCAGAACTTTTCGGTGATCTCGATCTACGCGCGCGTCGGCTCCGACAGCGACCGTCTGTTTACCGAACTGCTGGCCAAGGCCAACGAGGTCAAGAACCAGCTGCCCCAGGACGCTGAAGACCCGGTACTGAGCAAAGAGTCGGCCGATGCGTCAGTGCTGATGTACATCAGCTACTTCAGCAAGGAGTTGAGCAACCCGCAGATTACCGATTACCTGTCACGGGTGATCCAGCCCAAGCTGGCGACCTTGCCCGGCATGGCCGAAGCCGAGATCCTCGGTAACCAGGTATTTGCCATGCGCCTGTGGCTGGACCCGATGAAGCTGGCGGGATTCGGCCTCAGTGCCAGCGATGTGACCAACGCGGTGCGTCAGTACAACTTCCTCTCTGCCGCCGGCGAGGTGAAGGGCGAATACGTGGTCACCAGCATCAACGCCAATACCGAACTCAAGTCCGCCGAAGCCTTCGGGACGATTCCGCTCAAGGTCGATGGCGACAGCCGTGTGCTGCTGCGGGATGTGGCACGCGTGGAAATGGGCGCGGAGAACTACGACTCCATCAGCTCGTTCGGTGGCACCCCTTCGGTGTACATCGGCATCAAGGCGACGCCCGGCGCCAACCCGCTGGAAGTGATCAAGGAAGTGCGCAAGATCATGCCGGACCTGGAGGCCCAGCTACCTCCGAACCTGAAAGGTGAAATCGCCTACGATGCCACCCTGTTCATCCAGGCCTCGATCGACGAAGTGGTGAAGACCCTGTTCGAAGCGGTGCTGATCGTGATCGTGGTGGTGTTCCTGTTCCTCGGTGCCCTGCGCTCGGTGGTGATCCCGGTGGTGACCATCCCGTTGTCGATGATCGGCGTCATGTTCTTCATGCAGATGATGGGGTACTCGATCAACCTGCTCACCCTGCTGGCAATGGTATTGGCCATCGGCCTGGTGGTGGACGATGCCATCGTGGTGGTGGAAAACATTCACCGTCACATAGAGGAAGGCAAGACACCGCTCGAGGCCAGCATTGAAGGCGCCCGGGAAATCGCCATGCCGGTGGTTTCGATGACCATCACCCTGGCGGCGGTGTATGCACCGATCGGTTTCCTGACCGGCCTGACCGGGGCGCTGTTCAAGGAGTTCGCCCTGACCCTGGCTGGCGCGGTGGTGATTTCCGGTATCGTCGCCCTGACCCTGTCGCCGATGATGTGTGCGTTTCTGCTGCGTCACGACGAGAACCCCAGCGGCCTGGCCCATCGCCTGGACATGACTTTCGAACGCCTCAAGCGCCGCTACCAGAGCCTGCTCCACGGCACCCTCAACACCCGGCCGGTGGTGCTGGTGTTCGCCGTGATCGTGTTGTGCCTGATTCCGGTCCTTCTCAATTTCACCAAGTCGGAACTGGCACCGGATGAGGACCAGGGTATCATTTTCATGATAGCCAACGCCCCGCAGCCGACCAACCTCGACTACCTGAACACCTACACCGACGAGTTCGTCTCGATCTTCAAGGCATTTCCCGAGTACTACTCGTCATTCCAGATCAACGGTTTCAACGGCGTGCAATCGGGCATCGGCGGTTTCCTGCTCAAGCCATGGGACGAGCGCAGTCGCACGCAAATGGCGATCCTGCCCGAAGTGCAGGCCAAACTGGGAAAGATCCCGGGGTTGCAGATTTTCGGATTCAACCTGCCATCACTGCCGGGCACCGGCGAAGGCGTGCCATTCCAGTTCGTCATCAACTCCGCCAATGATTACGAACTGCTGCTGCAAGTGGTCGACCGGATAAAAATACGTGCGAAGGAATCCGGCAAGTTTGCGTTTGTCCACGTTGACCTGGCCTTCGACAAGCCGGAAGTGGTGGTGGATATCGACCGTGCCAAGGCTGCGCAGATGGGGGTTTCCATGCAGGACCTGGGGGGGACCCTGGCGACCCTGCTGGGTGAAGGCGAGATCAACCGATTCACCATTGAAGGTCGCAGCTACAAGGTCATTGCCCAGGTCGAGCGGCCGTTCCGTGACAATCCGGACTGGCTGAACAATTACTACGTGAAGAACACCAAGGGTGAACTGTTGGCGTTGTCGACCCTGATCACCGTCACCGACCGTGCCCGACCGAGACAGCTGAACCAGTTCCAGCAACTCAACTCGGCCATCCTGTCCGGCGTGCCGCTGGTGAGCATGGGGGAAGCCATCGACCTCGTGCGCCAGATCGCCCGGGAGGAGGCACCCGCCGGTTTTGCCTTCGACTACGCCGGCGCATCGAGGCAGTACGTTCAGGAAGGCAGTGCCCTGTGGGTCACCTTTGCCCTGGCGCTGGCGATCATTTTCCTGGTGCTGGCGGCCCAGTTCGAAAGCTTCCGCGACCCGCTGGTGATCCTGGTCACCGTGCCCTTGTCTATCTGCGGTGCATTGATTCCGCTGTTCCTGGGCTGGTCGAGCATGAACATCTATACCCAGGTCGGGCTGGTGACCTTGATCGGGCTGATCAGTAAACACGGCATTCTGATCGTCGAGTTTGCCAACCAGTTACGCAAGGACAAGGGCCTGAGCGCACGGGAAGCGGTGGAGGAAGCGGCGGCCATCCGGCTGCGTCCGGTCTTGATGACCACGGCGGCAATGGTGTTCGGCATGGTGCCATTGATCATCGCCAGCGGTGCTGGCGCGGTCAGCCGGTTCGACATCGGCACGGTCATCGCGACCGGCATGTCGATCGGCACACTGTTCACCTTGTTTGTATTGCCCTGCGTCTACACCTTGCTGGCCAAGCCGGATAAACCCTGATGCAGAAAAACCTGTGGGAGAGGGCTTGCTCGCGAAGGCGTCATTCCAGTCAACCTCAATGTCGACTGACAGATCGCCTTCGCGAGCAAGCCCGCTCCCACACAGGTCAGTGTTGAAGCCCGAAGTCAGGGCAATAAAAAAGGCCTCGCATCAGCGAGGCCTTTCATTTTGGCTTCAATCGGTTCAACTCTGCGGCCTCAATCCCTGAGAAAGTCCGAACATGAACAGCAACAAGTCATGATCGGGTCGAGTGGCCACGGATGCCTTGGCAATCCGTGGCAACGGACAATGTTCTTCTGCGTTTATCGAGCTGAGAACCTGGGGGCGTGGTTGCTCCCAGGTTGCCATCGCGATCGATGCAACTGCCAAGGCTCCTACCAGAAACAAACCTCGTGCAATTTCGAGTTTCATCGCTATAAACCCTTGATAGCGCTGCCAAACGCCGTCTCATAAAAGTAGATGAGTTTTTCCCAGTCTGCGTCGCTGAACGACGAGTGGCGACGCAATTGCTTCATGTCATGGACAGCTGCGCGATGGGCCGTCAAACGCTGTCGGCATTTCTCCAGATCGATCAGGGCCACTTCGACCTTGGCCGTCTCGCCCTCACCGGTCACGCGAACGAATACGTGCTTGTCGTAAATACATCCGTGCTGCCAGCGGCCCTTGTGCATGCGAGCCAGGTTTTCAGCCAGGTCCTTGAGCACTCGTTCGTTTATGGCTTCACCATGACGCTCGCGACCGCCACCGGCGTACCAGCGATCGATTTCCTCGAAGCCGTCCAGCGACTTGGTGACCAGCAAGGCACGCCACTTGTGCACTGGATCGCGCTGCGCACCACAAAAAACGATTTCCGGAACCCGTACGCCAAGTGCGGTCACACCGGTGAGCGCAGCATGCTCGCGCATGACCGTCGGCCGCCCGAAAGGGTGCTGCAAGCTACGATGAATATGCCCGGTCTGGCGCTTGACGTAGAGCAGTTGACCATCACTGCCCATCAGGCGTTGAACGCCGCTTTCCCCGCCGCGACGGACGTTGGGTTCTTCTACCCATTCACCGCGCTGATTCCAAAAGTAATCGAAGCGGTCCTGGGGAACGACTTCCGTTTCTGCTGCACACTGCACTGCCATCCTGTTACCTCTTGCGTAATACGTAAACTCGCCACATGGCATAGAGCGGCAAAAAGTCCAGTTGTTCCTGGATTCGGAAACCCGCCTGCTCAAATTCCTTCTCTACGGTAGCGGCCGGTAACACAAACCGGTTTTGGTAACCTTCCTGCCCACGGGTTTTCTCCGAACGCTTGCGTTTCCAGGCCTTGAAGTTGCCATCGACCCACAGCGAAAGGATCACGCTGTCGCGGGAAACCCGCTCGAACTCACGCAAAATAGCCATGCGATGCTTGGCTTCACCGATGTGGTGGAGCAAACGCATGCAAAAAATGCTGTCGACGGCGTTGTCCGGCAAGGCGATGTCGAATACAGATGTGTGCAAGGGTTGTACCCGCTTCACCACATCGGCAGGTTGCGCCTGGGTTGCGACCTTCAGCATGGACGGCGAGTTATCGGCACCGATGATCACTCGGTTGGATTTTTCCGCCAACAAGGGCCAGAAACGCCCGGCACCACAAGGCAAATCGAGGACCAGACCCGGCTCGCCAACCAGGGCCAGTGCCTTGCGCGCCAGTTGTTCGTCACGCCAGTGGGACAATCGACGGCCGAGACCTTCCTGGTGTTTGCGCAAATAGCGTTGCGCGTGTTGATCGTCGTACTTTTCGGAAAAATCGAGCTTGATCGGGCCGTCCATCATCAGGTCTCCTGAACTTCTGATAGCAGCTACCTTAGATTTTGTAGTGTCGGCGTCTGGTCATCCATTTGTGAAAATATCGTTATGGGAAAACCTGAAATATTACAGGGTTTTACGGAGTTGACAGGGTTTGCTGGACGCCTGACTTAACAGATCAAGTTCGGGACAGCTCCACCTGAAAACGGCAGCCACTGGGCTCCATCGTAGTCAGGCTGACGCTCCAGCCCTGGTTTTCACAAATCCGCTGCACCAGTGAAAGCCCCAGGCCCAAGCCTTCCCCGCGTTTTTCAGTGCCCCGAACGAAGGGTTCGAACATCGCCTCGCGTTTTTCTTCGGGAATGCCCACACCGCTGTCTTCGACCAGAAATCCCGTGCCCGTCAGGCTCAGGCGGATGAAGCCCCGTTCTGTGTAGTGCAAGGCGTTGCGCAGCAAGTTACCCATCACCGCGTGCAGGAGCGTCGCATTGTAGCCCTTGGCCTCAGGGTTGCCCGGTTCGAAGATCAGTTTCAACCCTTTGCTTTCAATGGGCCCGCGCCACAGACCGACCAGGCCCTCGGCTACCTGGCCCAGGGGCTGCTGCGGCGACATGCTGTTATCTTCGCGCTTGGCGCGGGCCAGCATCAGGAAGGTTTGCACCAGCTCACGCATTTCTTCACATGCCCGGGCAATGCGCTCGACCTGGGCGCGACCGCGCTGATCGAGACCTGGGTTTTCCAGCAACAACTCGCAGGAACTGGCCAGGATCATCAGGGGCGTACGCAATTCGTGGCTGACGTCGCTGGTGAACAAACGCTCGCGGGTCAGGGCCTGACGCAAGCGCCCGAGGGTGGCGTCGAAGGCCACGGCCAGTTCGCCCACTTCGTCGGCGGCATAATCCGGAGCCAAGGGAGGAGCCAAACCCAGCAGTTGATCGCGATGGCGTACCTGGCGGGCCAGCCGTACCACCGGCGCCATGACCTTGCGTGCCAGCACCCAGCCGAGAAATACAGCCAGTGCCAGGCTCAGTACGAAACCCACCAGCACCACGGCAAACAGCACCCGCTCGCGCTCTTCAAAATCGCTCTGGTCCTGCAACAGTACGTAACGTCGGCCGTCGACGATTTCGACCATGGCGTGGTACGACAGGTTTTCGCGGAACACTTCGTGGAAACCCGGCTCCAGATGCCGCAAATCCTTGGGCAAATTGAAATCGCCTGGCCCGTTGCTGAAGTAGAACAATTGGTCCGGTTCGGGGCGGTGGCTCCAGTCCGTGACATTGTCCATCAGCAACAGGCGCTGCAAATCGCCGCCCAGACCGGCCGAAATCAGTTTTTCCTCCACCAGGTGCACGGTCGCCACGATGCCCATGGCAAAGGCACCCGCCACCAGTGCGCTCATCAGCGCAAAGGCAATGATGATGCGTTGAGCAAGGCTCTGCTTAAACTCCATCACGGCCCTCGGCCAGGCGATACCCCACACCGTGCACGGTTTGCAGTAATGGTTTGGCAAACGGTTTGTCGATCACCTGGCGCAGTTGGTGGACATGACTGCGCAGGCTGTCGCTGTCCGGGCAGTCGTCGCCCCAGAGCGCTTCTTCAAGAATTTCACGGCGCAACACATGAGGGCTTTTCTGCATCAACACGGCCAGCAACTTCAGGCCGACCGGGTTGAGTTTCAGCAACCGGCCTTCGCGAGTGACTTCCAGGGTGTCGAGGTCGTAGCTCAGGTCGCCGACCTGCAAGGTCCGCCGCCCGCCGCCCTGGGTTCTGCGCATGACCGCTTCGATACGCGCCGCCAGCTCAGACAGGGCGAACGGTTTAATCAGATAGTCATCGGCGCCGGACTTGAAGCCCTGCAGACGGTCATCCAGTTGATCGCGGGCCGTGAGCATGATCACCGGCGTTTCGCGGCGAGCATCCTCGCGCAGGCGCTTGCACAGGGTGTAGCCATCGATGCCGGGCAACATGATATCGAGCACGATCAAATCGTAGTGCTCGGTGGCCGCCAGGTGCAGGCCCGACAGACCATCCTGAGCGCAATCGACGGTATAGCCTTTGAGCCCCAGGTAATCGGCCAGGTTGGCCAGGATATCGCGGTTGTCTTCAACCAATAGAATTCGCATGGGTATCTCTCCGTCCACAGTAACGGCCGTCGTGGCCCGCGCAGCTTAAGGCGAAGTTCCGCTCAGGGCTAGGACTGAGTGAAGCGCAAAAGCGCGGAAATTGACCGATTACAGCCTTAACGAGTTTTTCACCGGCGATTCACATGCTGGCGACAGAATCGGGTTCAAACTCTGCGCGGCTGCGCATTTGAGAACATTTCACTGATCAAGGAACTAGCATGGTTTCGACCCTTGCCCGCCCTTCCCCTCGTCCGCTCAATTTCTGGGTGTGCCTTGGAGTCCCCGCCGTAGCTGCGATCATTCTGGTATTGCTCGAATTGACCAGTCTGGACATGGACCTGGCCAAGCTGTTTTACGACCCGGTCACCGGGGAATTCATCGGACGCCACAGTTACTTCCTCGAGGACATCCTGCACGATCGCGCCAAGCAAGTGGTCATCGCCTTCTCGGTGTTTGCCATTCTCGCCTTCATCGCTTCGTTCTTCATGGCCAGGCTCAAACCGCTCAAGCGGGAACTGGGTTGCCTGGTGCTGTCCCTGGGCCTGGCGACTTCCTTTGTCACGCCCATCAAAGCAGTGACCGCGGTGCAATGCCCATGGAGCCTCGAACAATTCGGCGGTCACGAGACCTACAGCGAACTGTTGAGTCCTCGCCCGCACACCGATAAACCAGGGCGTTGCTGGCCCGGCGGCCATGCGGCCACCGGTTTCACCCTGTTTGCCCTGTTTTTCGTACTGCGCGACCGTCGCCCGCGCATGGCTCGCGCAGCGTTGGTCTTCGCCTTTGCCCTCGGCTCGGTGTTCTCCATCGGGCGGATGATGCAGGGCGCACACTTCTTCTCGCACAACGTGTGGACGGCGGTGTTCTGCTGGCTGATTTGTTTGGGGTCGTATTACTACGTTCTGTATCGACCGGCCTTGAGGGCGGATCGCGTGGCAAGTGCAGAACCTGTCAGCGCCTGACCTGACGCCTTCGCGGGCAAGCCACGCGCCCACAGGATTTATGCAGTTCCTTGTGGGAGCGGGCTTGCTCGCGAAAGCGGAATGTCATTCAGCATCTATATCGACTGACACACTGCCTTCGCGAGCAAGCGCGCTCCCACAATGGATCGATGTGAACATTGAAGTCCGGGCAATAAAAAACCCCGCCTGCTTTCGCAGACGGGGTTTTTTCGTACAGGGGTAAGGCTGGCTTACATCATGCCGCCCATGCCGCCCATACCGCCCATGTCTGGCATACCGCCGCCAGCTGCACCTTCTTTCTTCGGTGCATCAGCAACAGCGGCTTCGGTGGTCAGGATCAGACCGCCGATCGACGATGCAGCTTGCAGCGCGGAACGGGTGACCTTGGTTGGGTCCAGGATGCCCATTTCGATCATGTCGCCGTATTCGCCAGTCGCAGCGTTGTAACCGAAGTTACCTTTGCCGTTCTTGACTTCGTTGACCACAACGCTTGGCTCGTCACCGCTGTTGGCAGCGATCTGACGCAGCGGTGCTTCAACGGCACGGCGCAGAACAGCGATACCTACGTCCTGATCAGCGTTGTCGCCTTTCAGATCGTTCAGGGTTTGCAGAGCACGGATCAGCGCAACGCCACCGCCAGGTACCACGCCTTCTTCAACGGCTGCACGAGTAGCGTGCAGGGCGTCTTCAACGCGGGCTTTCTTCTCTTTCATTTCAACTTCGGAACCAGCGCCAACCTTGATCACTGCAACGCCGCCGGACAGCTTGGCCAGACGCTCTTGCAGTTTTTCACGGTCGTAGTCCGAGGAAGTTTCGGCAACCTGAGCACGGATCTGAGTGATGCGTGCTTCGATGTCGCCGTGTACGCCAGCACCGTCAACGATGATGGTGTTTTCCTTGGACAGGGTCACGCGCTTGGCGCTGCCCAGGTTTTCCAGGGTTGCGCTTTCCAGGCTCAGACCGATCTCTTCGGAGATAACGGTACCGCCGGTCAGAACGGCGATGTCCTGCAGCATGGCCTTGCGACGATCGCCGAAGCCTGGAGCCTTGACGGCTGCGACTTTAACGATGCCACGCATGTTGTTCACAACCAGAGTCGCCAGGGCTTCGCCTTCAACGTCTTCGGCCACGATCAGCAGTGGACGGCCGGCTTTGGCAACGGCTTCCAGCACTGGCAGCATTTCGCGGATGTTCGAGATCTTCTTGTCGACCAGCAGGATCAGCGGGCCGTCCAGCTCAGCGACCATGGTCTCTGGCTTGTTGACGAAGTACGGGGAAAGGTAACCACGGTCGAACTGCATGCCTTCAACAACCGACAGTTCGTTTTCCAGGCCCGAGCCTTCTTCAACGGTGATCACACCTTCTTTACCGACTTTTTCCATGGCTTCGGCAATGATGTCGCCGATGGAGTTGTCGGAGTTGGCCGAGATGGTGCCGACCTGAGCGATAGCCTTGGTGTCAGCGCATGGCTTGGACAGGTTTTTCAGCTCTTTGACGATGGCGATGGTCGCCTTGTCGATGCCGCGCTTGAGGTCCATCGGGTTCATGCCGGCAGCGACGGCTTTCAGGCCTTCGTTGACGATCGACTGAGCCAGAACGGTAGCGGTGGTAGTACCGTCACCAGCGTCATCGTTGGCACGGGAGGCAACGTCTTTGACCAGCTGCGCACCCATGTTTTCGAAACGGTCTTCGAGTTCGATTTCTTTGGCGACGGAAACGCCGTCCTTGGTGATGGTCGGAGCGCCGAAGCTCTTCTCGATGATCACGTTACGGCCTTTCGGGCCCAGGGTCGCTTTTACTGCGTCAGCCAGGACGTTGACGCCCTTGAGCATTTTTTTACGGGCGGAATCGCCAAACAGAACTTCTTTAGCAGCCATGATCGATATTCCTTAAATACTTTGTAGTAGCGGGAAAATGAACGGGGGTATCAGCCTTCGATAACGGCGAGAATTTCGTTCTCGCTCATTACCAGCAGGTCTTCGCCGTCGACTTTCACAGTGTTGCTGCCGGAGTAAGGACCGAACACAACCTTGTCGCCCACTTTCACGGACAGTGCACGCACTTCACCGTTTTCCAGTACGCGGCCGGTGCCTACAGCGAGGATTTCGCCGCTGTTGGCTTTTTCAGCAGCCGAACCTGGCAGGACGATACCGCCAGCGGTTTTCTTTTCTTCTTCGCTGCGACGGATGACGACGCGGTCATGCAGAGGACGAAGCTTCATTGTCGATCTCTCCTAATTGTGGTTTTCATCGGCCGGTGTAGTCCCGGCGGGTTTAACAAAGGCCGGCGGTGCCGGTTGCGGTTCGTCAAGCGAACCGCGGAAGTCTGTCTGGCTTGTTCGCCAGAAACCTTGCGGTGACCGTTACATAAGGGCGCATAAGCTTATTACAAGGGCGGCGATGAAAAATTTTTCAGGTCGATGCCCCGCAAACGAACACGGCACCCGAAGGTGCCGTGTCGATGTGTGTATTACTTGGTATCGCGGTGTTCGAACTCGCCTTCGATCACGTTGGGCTCGCGGCCCAGCGGCTCGCGAGGCGCCGGGCCGCCACGGGCCTGGAGGTCGTCGGCGAACGCTCGCTGACGCATCGCCTGCTCTTCGGCGCGCTGGCGCATTTTACCCGCCAGCAGGCGACGACTGAACGGCAGCAGCATGAACAGGCCGATCACATCGCTGATGAAGCCCGGAAGAATCAGCAGGCCACCGGCCAATGCCAGCATCAGGCCTTCGAGCATGGTCTGGGCCGGCAGTTCGCCGCGGCTCAGGCTTTCACGGGCACGCAGGGCCGTGGCCAGGCCGGCGATGCGCAGCACAAACACGCCGAACATCGAGCCGAGAATGATCAGCAGCAGGGCCGGGAAAAACCCGATGGACCCTGCCACCTTGACGAATACGAACAGCTCCAACACCGGGAACAGCAGAAAGAGCAACAAAAAAGGGCGCATCAAATGGTTCCTCAACGCAAGAATGCCTTGCCAGTTCACCTTAGATGACGTCGCCGTTTCGTGAATTCAAGCGTCGGCCACTTCATTTTTCGGCCAATGATCGGCGTGGGCCAGAGAAACCAAGGCTTCGCGAACTTGTGTCGGCGTATTACAAGGCGCTTGGAACGGTAACCAGTACAGACTTTGACCGATGCGCAGGTGCATGCCTTCACAATCGATGCCGACCATTTGCGCCGGCACGTTTTTCGGCAGCCCGGCCAGATCGACGTAATGGGCGATGGCCTTGGCGTGATCGGCGTTCATGTGCTCGACCATGCTCACTTCGGCCTTGCCGGCGAACGGGTTGGCCAGGGTCAGGTCGTTGACCCAATGAATCGCGCCAAAACCGCCGATGTAACGGTGGCGTACAGGCTCAAGCACCCAGAAATCGAAATCGTGGGCCTTGTGATAACCCTTCGACTCCGGGAAGTAGCGGTAGTAACGCTCGGAGGCAGCGTCGATGGCGGCTTCGTCTTCGAGCTGTTGCGCCTCAGCCAGGTAAGTCAGTCGACCAACGGCCTGGACATCTTCGGCACCACGTTCGCCGACAAACAGCGAGCATTTCGGATCTTTTTGCAGATTATGAGTGTGCTGGGCGATGCGGCTGATCAGGATCAGCGGCCGGCCCTGCTCGTCCAGGCAGTACGGAACCACGGAACCGAACGGAAAACCGGGCATTGATTTGGAGTGCGTCGAGAGCACCCCACGGTATTCCTTGAGAAGCAATTCTCGTGCATGCTTAGCCGCTTCAACGCTCAATTTATGACTCCTTAAATAGAATCCGTCAGAAAAACGGACGAGCTGCTGGCGAAAGTCCCAGCACGCCATCGGGGGCAGTTCTCATGTGCAGCCAGGCCAGGTCAGGCGCAGATCGAGAGGCTCTCTAAAGGAAACCACTCAGACCTGCTACCGGGGCATGCGAATGCAACTCACTGACAAAGTAATCATTATCACTGGCGGTTGCCAGGGTTTAGGCCGCTCCATGGCCGAGTATTTCGCAGGCCTGGGCGCGAAACTCGCGCTGGTGGACCTGAACCAGGAAAAACTCGACGACGCCGTCGCGGCCTGCAAGGCCCAAGGTGTCGAGGCCCGCGCCTACCTGTGCAACGTGGCCAACGAAGAGCAAGTGACCCGCATGGTTGCCCAGGTCGCTGAAGACTTTGGCGCGATCCATGGCTTGATCAACAACGCCGGGATCCTGCGCGACGGCCTGTTGCTCAAGGTCAAGGATGGCGAAATGACCAAGATGAGCCTGGCCCAGTGGCAGGCCGTCATCGACGTCAACCTGACCGGCGTGTTCCTGTGCACCCGTGAAGTCGCGGCGAAAATGGTCGAGCTGAACAACACTGGCGCGATCATCAATATCTCGTCGATTTCCCGCGCCGGCAACGTCGGTCAGACCAACTACTCCGCCGCCAAGGCCGGTGTTGCTGCGGCGACCGTGACCTGGGCCAAGGAGCTGGCACGCTACGGCATTCGCGTCGCCGGCATTGCACCGGGCTTCATCGAAACCGAAATGACCCTGGGCATGAAGCCTGAAGCGCTGGAGAAGATGACTGCGGGGATCCCGCTCAAGCGCATGGGCAAGCCTGAGGAAATCGCCCATTCGGCGGCTTACATCTTCGAGAACGACTATTACACCGGTCGGATTCTGGAGATGGATGGCGGGTTGCGGATCTAAGCCCAACCCCAAACAACTGTGGGAGCGGGCTTGCTCGCGAAGGCGATAGATCAGTCAACTTGTTGGTTGAATGACACACCGCTTTCGCGAGCAAGCCCGCTCCCACATTTGGTCAGCGTTTATTTGGCGAACATTAGTCGTCGCTGACGCTGATGTTCGGCATCGCCGGCGTCAACGCTTCCTGCAACACGATCCGCGCGCCGACATGGCGGGCCAGTTCCTGGTAAACCATCGCAATCTGGCTATCAGGCTCGGCGATCACTGTTGGCTTGCCGCCATCGGCCTGCTCGCGGATGACCATCGACAGCGGCAGCGAAGCCAGCAGTTCAACGCCATACTGGTTGGCCAGTTTCACACCACCGCCTTCGCCAAACAGATGCTCGGCATGCCCGCAGTTGGAGCAGATGTGCACGGCCATGTTCTCCACCACGCCCAGCACCGGGATGTTGACCTTGCGGAACATTTCCACGCCCTTGCGTGCGTCCAGCAATGCCAGGTCCTGTGGGGTGGTCACGATCACCGCACCGGCCACCGGCACTTTCTGCGCCAGGGTCAACTGGATGTCACCGGTGCCTGGCGGCATGTCGATGACCAGGTAATCGAGGTCACCCCACGCGGTCTGGGTGACCAGTTGCAACAGGGCGCCCGAAACCATCGGCCCGCGCCAGACCATCGGCGTGTTGTCGTCGGTGAGGAAAGCCATGGACATCACTTCGACGCCATGGGACTTGAGCGGAACGAACCACTTCTGATCCTTGACCTCGGGGCGGGTACGCTCGGGTATGCCGAACATGATGCCCTGGCTCGGGCCGTAGATGTCCGCATCGAGAATCCCGACCTTGGCGCCTTCCCGGGCCAGAGCCAGGGCCAGGTTGGCCGCCGTGGTGGATTTGCCCACGCCGCCCTTGCCGGACGCCACGGCCACCACGTTTTTCACGTTCGCCAAGCCCGGAATCTGCACCTGAGCCTTGTGCGCGGCGATCACGCTGGTGATTTCGACCTTGGCACTTGCCACGCCATCCAGCCCCTGAATGGCCATTTCCAGCATCTGCGCCCAGCCACTCTTGAACAGACCGGCGGCGTAACCCAGTTCAAGCTGAACGCTGACGCGGTCGCCCTGGATCTCGATGTTGCGCACGCACCCGGCGCTGACCGGGTCCAGGTTCAGGTAAGGGTCGGTGTATTGGCGAAGGACGGCTTCCACCGCTGCGCGATTGACGGCGCTCATGGGCAACTCCGAAAACAGGACTGGAAAAGATAGTGGGTATCGTACCTGTTCTGCGCCCGAGGCGGCATGCCTGTAGACCATTTGTTGCGAAGGCATTCATGTGGCGAGGGGGCTTGCCCCCGTTGGGTGGCGAAGCCGCCCCAATCCCGGCAGCCCGGTTCCGACAATTGGATCGCATCAGCCTTATTACGACTGCTGCGCAGTCGAACGGGGGCGAGCCCCCTCGCCACAGTTTTCACCAGCTATGCATCCGGAAACAGGCTCACAGGGTGAAAAATATGCGCCGGCGCTTTATAGTGGCCGACCTCCGTTTCATCAAGTAGCCGAGCCCCATGTCCGAGCCACGCAAGATCCTCGTCACCAGCGCCCTGCCCTATGCCAATGGTTCGATTCACCTCGGCCATATGCTGGAATACATCCAGACCGATATGTGGGTGCGCTTCCAGAAGCACCGCGGCAATCAATGCATCTATGTCTGCGCCGACGACGCCCACGGTTCGGCGATCATGCTGCGCGCGGAAAAGGAAGGCATCACCCCGGAACAACTGATCGCCAACGTCCAGGCTGAACACAGCGCCGACTTTGCCGACTTCCTGGTGGACTTCGACAATTTCCACTCCACTCACGCCGAAGAAAACCGTGAGCTGTCGAGCCAGATCTACCTGAAGCTGCGTGACGCCGGGCACATCGCCACGCGTTCGATCACCCAGTACTTCGACCCGGAAAAGAAAATGTTCCTGGCCGACCGCTTCATCAAGGGCACCTGCCCGAAATGCGGCACCGAAGACCAGTACGGCGACAACTGCGAAAAATGCGGTGCGACCTACGCACCGACCGACCTGAAGGATCCGAAGTCGGCGATCTCCGGCGCCACACCGGTGCTCAAGGATTCCCAGCACTTCTTCTTCAAGCTGCCAGACTTCCAGCAAATGCTGCAAACCTGGACCCGCAGCGGCACCCT
The DNA here is from genome assembly GCF_019956305.1 of Pseudomonas sp. BF-B-30. Lineage (NCBI taxonomy): Bacteria > Pseudomonadati > Pseudomonadota > Gammaproteobacteria > Pseudomonadales > Pseudomonadaceae > Pseudomonas > Pseudomonas sp. BF-B-30. The sequence goes on from NZ_JAHBDG010000005.1 coordinate 115,551, forward strand.
GCAGGATGCCGTCGCCAACAAGATCGCCGAATGGCTGGATGCCGGCCTGCAACAGTGGGACATCTCCCGCGATGCACCGTATTTCGGTTTTGAAATCCCCGACGAGCCGGGCAAGTACTTCTACGTGTGGCTGGATGCACCGATCGGTTACATGGCCAGCTTCAAGAACCTGTGCAACCGCACGCCGGAGCTGGACTTCGACGCGTTCTGGGGCAAGGACTCCACCGCCGAGCTGTACCACTTCATCGGCAAGGACATCGTCAACTTCCACGCCCTGTTCTGGCCAGCCATGCTCGAGGGCGCGGGCTACCGCAAGCCGACCGGCATCAACGTGCACGGCTACCTGACTGTCAACGGTCAGAAAATGTCCAAGTCCCGCGGCACCTTCATCAAGGCCCGGACCTACCTGGACCACCTGTCGCCGGAATACCTGCGCTATTACTACGCGGCCAAGCTGGGCCGTGGCGTTGATGACCTCGATCTGAACCTCGAAGACTTCGTGCAGAAGGTCAATTCCGACCTGGTGGGCAAGGTCGTCAACATCGCCAGCCGTTGTGCCGGTTTCATCAACAAGGGCAATGCCGGCGTAATGGTCGACACCAACGCCGCGCCTGAACTGACCGAAGCCTTCCTGGCCGCCGCGCCAGGTATCGCCGACGCCTATGAAGCCCGCGACTTTGCCCGTGCCATGCGCGAGATCATGGGCCTGGCCGACCGCGCCAACGCCTGGATCGCCGACAAGGCGCCGTGGTCGTTGAACAAACAGGAAGGCAAACAGGATGAAGTCCAGGCCATCTGCGCCACAGGCGTCAACCTGTTCCGCCAACTGGTGATCTTCCTCAAGCCGGTGCTGCCGCTGCTGGCCGCCGACGCCGAGGCGTTCCTCAACGTCGCGCCGCTGACCTGGAACGATCACGCGACCTTGCTCGGCAATCACCAGCTGAACGAGTTCAAGCCGCTGATGACCCGCATCGACCCGGTAAAAGTGCAAGCCATGACCGACGCTTCGAAAGAAGACCTGACCGCCAGCCAGACCGACACCGGCGAAGCCGCACCTGCCGGCAATGGCGAACTGGCCAAGGATCCACTGTCGCCGGAAATCGAGTTCGACACCTTTGCCGCTGTCGACCTGCGTGTCGCGCTGATCGTCAAGGCTGAACACGTGGAAGGTGCCGACAAGCTGTTGCGCCTGACCCTGGATATCGGTGACGAGCAACGCAACGTGTTCTCCGGGATCAAGAGCGCTTACCCGGACCCGTCCAAGCTCGATGGGCGCCTGACCATGATGATCGCCAACCTCAAGCCACGGAAAATGAAGTTCGGTATCTCCGAAGGCATGGTGATGGCGGCAGGCCCTGGCGGAGAAGAAATCTACCTGCTCAGCCCTGACAGCGGCGCCAAGCCTGGCCAGCGCATCAAGTAAGGTCTGCGGCAAATCGATCCCACAGTCGTGCCTGGCGCGGCTGTGGGATTTTCATGTCTGGCCCACCCTCCCGCCTTGCCGGATAATGCCTAAGCTTTTTAGACCATCTCCTGTAGGAGCGAGCTCGCTCGCGATGGTCGTTAACGATTATGCGTGTCCACAGGTTGAACGCAGCGCCCTTGAGTCGATCGTCGGAACACCGCCCGGACCAAGCTCGCTCCTACAAAAACTACCGTTCTTGTCGGCACGAACAATGACCGAAATCCTGCTTACGCTTATCAGCGCTGCCCTGATCAACAACCTCGTGTTGCAATGGCCATTGGCCGTCGATCCACTGTTGGCCGGTCAGCGTCGTCAGGTACATGCCCTCGGCATTGCGACGACATGCCTGATGCTGGTCGTGGGCATGCTCGGCTACGCGCTCTATCAATGGATGCTGGTGCCACTACAATTGACGCCGCTGCGTCTGTTTGTGTTTCTGCCATTGAGCGTGCTGCTGATCAGCCCGTTGCTGAAGTTGCTGGCGCGGTTGTTTTCGACACTACCATTCGAAGGCCTCTGGCCGTTGCTGTTGGGCAATGCTGGCGTACTCGGCGTGGCCCTGCTCAATGCTCAGGAAGACAAGGGCTTTTTTCACGCCACTGCCTTGAGCCTCGGTGCAGGGTTGGGCTTCTGGCTGGTGTTGAGCCTGTTCACTGATTTGCGTGAACGCACGGCCGCCAACGATGTTCCCCTGCCCTTTCGCGGCTTGCCGATCGACCTGATTGGTGCCGGCCTGATCGCAGTGGCTTTTCTCGGATTCAGCGGACTGATCAAAACATGAGTCTGATTCAATGCATCGACGCACTCTTGCCGCAAACCCAATGCGGCAAGTGCGGGCACCCCGGGTGCAAGCCGTATGCCGAAGGCATCGCCAGCGGTGAGCCGATCAACAAGTGCCCGCCCGGAGGCAACGAAACCATCGCGGCCCTGGCTGAACTGCTGAAGGTGCCGGTGCTGGAGTTGGACATCACTCGCGGCTCGGCACCTGCGCAGATCGCCTATATCCGCGAGGCCGAGTGCATTGGTTGCACCAAGTGCATTCAGGCCTGCCCGATCGATGCCATCGTCGGCGCGGCCAAGCTGATGCACACGGTGATCATTGATGAGTGCACCGGTTGCGACCTCTGCGTGGCACCGTGCCCGGTGGACTGCATCGAAATGCGCCCATTGCAGCCGAACACTGTACTGCCTGTTGTCGGGGGCCTGGCCCTCACACCGCAGGCGCGGCAGGCCCGCAACCTCAAGCGCGATCACGCACGGCGCCGCTTCGAACAACGCAATGCCCGCCTGCAGCGTGAGGAGCAACAGAAAATCGCCGAGCGCCAGGCAAGGCAGCGAGCCGCACAACCTGCCGAGACGACAGCCGACCCGGTGCAGGCGGCCCTCGAGCGCGTCCGCGCACAGAAAACCGCCAATGCCGATGCCGCGCTGAAAAAGGCCAAGATCGAGGTGGCGATGAGTCGGGCGCAGTTGCACAAATCGCTGAAGGCCTTCGGGCATCCGCCGACCTTCGAACAGCAATCGCAGTTGATCGCACTGCAACAACAGTTCGAAGCCGCCGAACAAAACCTGGCGCAACTGGAAAACGCCGCTCCACCTTCCCCTGCGCCGACGGTCGCAGCTGCGTCGTCAAATGATGCCGATCTGAAACGGGCCAAGATCCAGTTGGCCATGCGTCGCGCCGAACTCAAGAAGGCTCAGGCCAACGAAGCACCAGCGGAACAAATCGAAGCCCTGGAACGCGCACTCGGTGAAGCCGAACGCCTGGTGGACGCCCATGCCAGCCCTTGACGTGGTGGATGATCGCCTGCAACAGGCGATGAAACTGGTGCTGTTGGCCACGCTGCCGGGAATCCTGGCAGCGTTCTGGCTGTACGGCTGGGGTGTGTTGATCAATCTGCTTCTGGCGGCCACTGCCGCGTTGGCCGTCGAGGCCGCCGTCGTGCAATGGCGCAAGCAGCCGCCGGGGGCAACGTTGAGTGACGGTAGCGCGCTGGTCAGTGCCACATTGCTGGCTCTGGCGCTGCCGCCTTACTGCCCATGGTGGCTGACCCTCAGTGCTGCCTCTTTTGCGATGGTGTTCGGCAAGCACTTGTATGGTGGCGTCGGTTCGAATCCCTTCAACCCGGCGATGCTCGGTTTGGCGCTGGTGCTGGTGACCTTTCCCCAACCAATGACCCATTGGCCATTGCCCCATGGCATGGATCTGCTGAGCGGCCTGCAGCACGTGTTTGGCATCGGCCATGTGCCGGATGCGTGGGTGCAGGCCACGGCACTGGACAGTCTGCGGATCAACAAAAGCCTGACCATGGATGAACTGTTTGCCGGCAACCCGGCATTCGGCCACTTTGGCGGTCGGGGGGTGGAATGGGTGAACCTGGCCTTTGTGGCGGGTGGAGCGTTTCTCCTGCAACGAAGGGTGATCAGCTGGCATGCACCGGTCGGCATGCTGGCCAGCCTGTTCATCATCAGCCTGTTGTGCTGGAACGGCTCGGGCTCCGACTCCCATGGCTCGCCGTTGTTTCATCTGCTGACCGGCGCGACCATGCTGGGGGCGTTCTTCATCATCACCGAACCGGTGTCCGGCGCCAGAAGCCCTGGCGCGAAACTGTTGTTCGGCGCTGGTGTTGGGCTTCTGACTTATCTGATTCGTACCTGGGGTGGCTACCCGGACGGCATCGCCTTCGCTGTGCTGTTGATGAACCTGTGCGTGCCGGCGCTGGAGCGGTTCGTGGCGGCCAGGCAACAACCGGAGGCGCCATGAACCGGACATCAAGCATTGCGCTTGTGGTGCTTTTGGCCGCACTGGGCCTTGGCGTGACGTACTTCGTACAACTCGGCAGCGCGCCACGCATTGCAGCCGAACAGCGCCTGATCGACAGCCGTAACCTGCTGGACCTGATCGCGCCGGACAGCTACGACAATCAACCACTCGAACACCCCATAACGATTGAAGCAGCCGCACTGACCAACAGCACCTTGCTGGGTGGTTATCTGGCGACCCGGGCCGATCAACCCGTCGCGGTCTTGCTGCGCAGTCAAACCCTTGGCTACGCCGGTGCCATCGACCTGTTGATCGCAGTCGACGCCAATGGCAGGTTGCTGGGCGTCAAAACCCTCAAACAGTCGGAAACACCAGGACTGGGGGCTCGGATCGCCGACTGGCCCAATACCTGGCTCCAGGTTTTTTCCGGCAAGTCTCGAACAGAACCCGGTGACAGCGGCTGGGCGCTGAAAAAGGATCAGGGACAGTTCGATCAGATCGCAGGCGCAACCATCACCTCAAGAGCGGTGATCAATGCCGTCCACGATGCCTTGCGCTACTTCGATGAACACCGGCAACAACTGCTCGGAATCCCTGCCCATGGATAACTCATCGACTCTGCGCAACGCCTTGATGCTGACGCCACTGATCGGCGTCACCCACTCGCTGATGGCTGCAGTTGGCCTGTGCCTGATGTTCATGGTGGTGACTCAGTTGTTCGGTCTGGCCATGGGTGCCCTGCGATCTCGACTGGTCCCGGCGACCCGTATGCTGGCCAGCATCCTGTTGGCAGCCACCCTCACCAGTTGCGCGGAACTCATGGCACAAGCCTGGTCGCTGCAATGGCAGCAGCATCTGGGGATTTATGGAGCCTTGATCGCCTTGCAATGCGTCGTACTGGAACACACCGGGGTCTTTCAGAGCGATTGGCATCAACGTCTGCGACTCAATAGCCTGTTTGCCACGCTGATGATCGCGCTGGGCCTGCTGCGCGAACTCATCGGCAACGGAACACTTGGAAACCATCTATCGTGGCTGTTCGGTGCAACGCAAACTGACTGGCATGGCTGGGTGCTGGTGGCTGACGGCGGACTGCGCCTGACCACACTGGTCCCTGGCGGGTTCATCCTGCTCGGACTCCTGATCGCCGCCTGGCAGGCCTGGCGCCCGACGCCCACACATTGATTGCCTTCGAGGAAACGCACTGCCCATGAATGCCGCAAAACGTCTGGAAATTTTCCGCCGACTGCACGAGGACAACCCGGAACCAAAGACCGAACTGGCCTATTCCTCCCCCTTCGAATTACTGATTGCCGTGATTCTCTCGGCGCAGTCCACCGATGTCGGCGTCAACAAGGCCACAGCCAGGCTTTTCCCGGTCGCCAATACCCCGGCAGCGATGCATGCCCTGGGTGTCGAAGGGCTGTCGGAGTACATCAAGACCATCGGGCTGTACAACAGCAAAGCGAAAAACGTGATCGAAACCTGCCGTTTGCTGGTCGAGCGTCACGCCGGCGAGGTCCCACAAACCCGCGAAGAGCTGGAAGCACTGCCCGGCGTCGGCCGCAAGACCGCCAATGTGGTACTCAATACGGCATTCCGTCAGCTGACCATGGCCGTCGACACGCATATTTTCAGGGTCAGCAACCGGACTGGCATTGCTCCCGGCAAGAATGTGGTGGAAGTCGAGAAAAAACTGATGAAATTCGTGCCCAGGGAGTACCTGCTCGACTCCCATCACTGGCTGATCCTTCATGGTCGCTATGTTTGCCTGGCCCGCAAGCCCCGATGCGGAAGCTGCCGGATCGAGGACTTGTGCGAATACAAGCACAAAACCTCCGACGATTGAGGCGCTATTGGGTTTATTGATTTGTCGATTGAAAAAATCTTTTTTACCCGCCGGGAGAATGTCGATATAAGGGGCGCCAAAGGCCTTCTTAGCCTGGAGCAACTAAATGAGTACTGGCAAAGAGCAATTAGACGTAGAAGACGATTTCACCACCGCCGAAACCGATGATGCTGAACCGGTGGTTGAAGTAGCGAAAACTAATCTGAGCAAACGCCGCACCATCGACAACCTGCTGGAGGAGCGCCGACTGCAAAAGCAATTGGCCGATTACGATTTTGATTTATGACACCTGAAAGCCTCCCGAAACGGAGGCTTTTTTTTGCTAAGTGCCGTACCCCGATAGGCGCCCCATGTCGCGCAGTTATGCCATCACACCAGACCATTGCGTTGTGCCAGTTCGATCAGATCGACCAGAGACCGCGCATTCAACTTGAGCAACAGGCGGGTCTTGTAAGTACTGACTGTTTTATTGCTGAGAAACATCCCATCGGCAATCTCTTTATTGGTCTTTCCTCGGGCCAACTGCTGCAGGACCATCATTTCCCGCCCCGACAATCGATCGACCATATCGGCCTCACTGGCATTCCCCAAACTGCAACGTACGGTATGCAAGGCTTGATTAGGAAAGTAACTGTAGCCTGACAAAACGGCCTTTATTGCACTGAGCAACTCCGTGAGGTCTTGTTGTTTGCAGACATAACCGGCTGCACCGGATTGCATGCAACGCATCGAAAAATGTCCCGGCGCCTGGGAAGTCAAAATCAGCACTTTCATCGGCATTGAAGTCGAAGACAAACGCGCGATGACTTCCAACCCGTCCAGCTTCGGAATCCCGATATCCAGAATGACAATGTCCGGCATAAGTTCACGGGCTAGTTGCAGTGCGTCCACACCATTATCGGTTTCTGCAATAACTTCGTAGCCATGACGCTCCATTAGCATACGTACCGCAAGACGAATGACGGGGTGATCATCCACGATCAGCACTTTATTCATGGGCAAGTCCAATTTTCGCTGTTCGAATTTTTAGAGCCCGCACAATAGCCTAGTCGTTTCACCCATGGCATGTCGCCCCTCCCGGACACCCACACCAAGAGACATCCCCTACAAACAACACGGATTCCTCCTACAAAAATCCCTCGAACAGAATGAATTTAAAACTGTATCAGCGTCAGTGTGTCGCACTTTCCAGCAGCCACCTGTGTCGATTTACGACCAAAATTTTTCGAGAGCCAGCTTGATCCGGTCGCGCCCTGAGAACTACTAGCCTCTACCTTTCCGCTAAAACGTAACTGATATTTACACACTCAATACTCATACCAGAAATATCACACACCTCGCATCCAATTACTCTTACAGCAAATAATATTTTTTGAGCAATCATTAAAATACGCCAAAAATTCAAGAAACCGACGAGCGATACAACAAACAAATAAAAACCTGTCAAAAACCAGCAGATAATCAAAAGCACTACAATAACCACCACACCAAGCCAACTTCATAAACCACTCGAGAACAGACAACCCGACATGAGTACAGAATATGATAAAAAAACGAATCACCAACCCAATGACAATTATCGCGATATTCGCAGCGCTCTCTGAAACTTCGGCAGCCGTCTCTCTACCCTTCCTTGATCAGGAGGAAAGAGAACTCTACGTCTGGTTCCTGATCAGTTTTCCGTTCTATTTACTTTTGCTTTTTTTCGCGACACTCAACTTCAACTATAAATCACTTTATGCACCCTCCGATTTTGAGAAGGGAAAGCACTTCATGAAGGTTATGGATGATGTTGGGCGCTCGGAAAAAAAAGCGTCCGCAAAACCGTCTGAAAACCCCACCCTGGAAACGTCAGCGAATGACTGGCGGTCAGCCCGAACGCCCTGTGGCGCGCAGGACCCGCCAACCGGGATTGGTCTGCAAACCGTTGTCTCTGTTCAGCATCACCTTCAGTTACCGGAGCCGGTAAAAGACCTGTACATCGTTGATGTACGCTGGATGAGCGAAGAGGTCGAGTTTGGAGCGCTGCTGGAAAAAATCCAGAGGCCACGGGAAAAGACGGCGTACGTGATTCTGTTTGTCACTTGTGCCGTTTCGGAGAAACTACTGAAGGCCAGTGCGCTTGGACATACAAAGCAGGCCAGCAAGCGCGGTGCCGCCTTTTATGTGGCCTACAATCCGGACTCGCACAGGTTGTCGGTCATTGATCACTCCGGGCAACCGGCGAACAGCAACCTGTAGTACAGGTCAGGCCATCGAGAAGGGGAAAAACAGGAAATCATCAGCGGAAACGAAAACACCCGACAACGCAGTAACTGGCATCACACCCCGTTTTCAGGTACCTGACCTCGTCGAGGACGAGGTCAGGTACCCATCACGATGTCAAAGGTCTCAGAACAGCTTCCGGCCTTTGTTCGCCGCAATGCGCATGCGCAGGGCGTTGAGCTTGATGAAGCCCGCGGCATCCGCCTGGTTGTACGCGCCGCCATCTTCTTCGAAGGTAGCGATGTTGGCGTCGAACAGCGAGTCGTCGGACTTGCGGCCAGTGACGATCACATTGCCCTTGTACAGTTTCAGGCGCACAACGCCGTTCACGTTGACCTGGGACGCATCGATCATCTGTTGCAGCATCAGACGCTCAGGGCTCCACCAGTAGCCGGTATAGATCAGGCTGGCGTACTTGGGCATCAGCTCGTCCTTGAGGTGAGCCACTTCGCGGTCCAGGGTGATCGATTCGATCGCACGGTGGGCACGCAGCATGATGGTGCCGCCAGGGGTTTCGTAGCAGCCACGGGACTTCATGCCCACGTAGCGGTTCTCGACGATGTCGAGACGGCCGATACCGTGCTCACCACCGATACGGTTCAGGGTCGCCAGCACGGTGGCAGGAGTCATTTCGACGCCGTCCAGCGCGACGATGTCGCCGTTGCGGTAGGTCAGTTCCAGGTACTGCGGCTTGTCTGGAGCGTTTTCCGGGGAAACGGTCCAGCGCCACATGTCTTCTTCGTGCTCGGTCCAGGTGTCTTCCAGCACGCCGCCTTCATAGGAGATGTGCAGCAGGTTGGCATCCATGGAGTACGGGGACTTCTTCTTGCCGTGGCGCTCGATCGGAATCGCGTGCTTCGCGGCGTAATCCATCAGCTTTTCACGGGACAGCAGGTCCCACTCGCGCCAAGGAGCGATCACTTTCACACCTGGCTTCAAGGCGTACGCACCGAGTTCGAAACGAACCTGGTCGTTACCCTTGCCGGTGGCGCCATGGGAAATGGCGTCTGCACCGGTTTCGTTGGCAATTTCGATCAGGCGCTTGGCGATCAGCGGACGAGCGATGGAAGTACCCAGCAGGTACTCGCCTTCGTAAACGGTGTTGGCGCGGAACATCGGGAAAACGAAATCGCGCACGAACTCTTCGCGCAAGTCGTCGATGTAGATCTCTTTGACGCCCATGGCCTGAGCCTTGGCGCGTGCAGGTTCGACCTCTTCGCCCTGACCCAGGTCAGCGGTGAAGGTCACTACTTCACAGTTATAAGTATCCTGCAGCCACTTGAGGATCACCGAAGTGTCCAGGCCGCCGGAATACGCCAGAACGACCTTGTTTACGTCCGCCATGCCATCACTCCACGGGGTTCTACGGAAAGCCGGGAAGTCTACCGCTCATGCAGAATAATTTACAGTGGCGCGACAGCTTATGACGACGAAGCGACAGATTATGTCGAGGGCGCGACGATTACAGCCGGGTCAGGAAGTGGCCGAAGTGGCCGCTTTCGTCGCTTGCGGGGCAACTTGTTCCGCGGGTGCTCCGCGCTCCAGGCGCACCGCTACTCGACGGTTCTTCGCGCGGTTGGTGTTGTTGGTGTTAGGCGCCACCGGATAACGCTCGCCATGGAAACGCAGGGTGATTTGCGATTCCTGGATGCCGTTGGCCTTGAAGAACTCCATCACTGCCAGGGCTCGGCGCCGCGACAGGTCGCGGTTGGTCAGGCGGTTGCCGCTGTTGTCGGAGTGACCGTCGAGCTCGATGTGATTGACCGTCGGATCGGCCTTCATGTACTCCAGCATTACCTGCAGTTTGGCTTTTGCGGCGCTGTCGAGTTCGATTCCGCCGCCGGGAAAGCCGATTTCCGATTGCTTCACCTGTTCGAAATTCTGTGGCAACAGTTTCGCCACGCAACCCTGGTAGTCGGCAAACGCCTTGGTGAACCTGACCGGCAACAAGCGTACTTCCGACACCCGCCCATCCCCCGAGGAATGTCGAACGACCGGGCTGCGACCGTCCATCAGGCCACTGATCAGACGCCCGGCCTGAACCTGTGAGCTATTGAACAATACGTTGCCACTGCCGATTCTCACCGTGCCCAGGTTGATATCGTCACGGCCCGGTTGCCACGGCGCGGCAGCGGCCAGCAAGGTGGCCGAACCGCCGCCGATCATCGGGTTGTAGGCTTTCAGACGGAAAATCGCCTGCTCGCCGGCACGACGCACGAACTCGCCCGAACCGAAATCGGTAACCGGCTGAGTCAGGCGGCATTCGAACTTGTCGCCTTCGACCGTCCACTCAATGTTCTCCAGACGTGTCTGGAAAGTGAGCGCCATCGCCGGAAGGCTGGCAAACACACTGAGCAAGGCTAAATAACGCTGGCGCACGGGAGGCTCCACTGGCTTCTACAACAAAAAGACCGACACACACATGTTTACGGCATACCTGTTGGATATCGGAAGCTTCCTGCAAAACTTGATAGCGAGTGCCTGCAAGAGTCTTTTCCGGTAGCATTCCCTTGAGTTTGACCCGCCTGGAATCCCCTCATGTCCGACCGCCTGACCCTGCTGCGTCCCGACGACTGGCATATTCATCTTCGCGATGGTGCCGTGCTGACCAATACCGTCGCGGATGTCGCGCGCACCTTTGGCCGCGCCATCATCATGCCCAACCTGGTTCCACCGGTACGCAATGCGGCCGAAGCCGACGGCTATCGGCAGCGGATTCTCGCTGCCCGCCCGGCCGGCAGCCTGTTCGAACCACTGATGGTCCTGTACCTGACCGACCGCACCCAGCCTGAAGAAATTCGCGAGGCCAAGGCCAGCGGATTCATTCACGCCGCCAAGCTGTACCCGGCCGGCGCGACCACCAACTCGGATTCTGGCGTCACCAGCATCGACAAGATCTTCCCTGCACTAGAGGCCATGGCCGAAGTCGGGATGCCGTTGTTGGTCCACGGTGAAGTCACCCGGGGCGATGTCGACGTGTTCGACCGAGAAAAAATCTTCATCGACGAGCACATGCGTCGTGTGGTCGAGCGTTTCCCGACCCTCAAAGTGGTCTTCGAACACATCACCACCGCGGACGCCGTGCAGTTCGTCAACTCGGCTTCGGCCAACGTGGGCGCGACCATTACCGCGCATCACCTGTTGTACAACCGCAACCACATGCTGGTGGGCGGGATTCGGCCGCACTTCTATTGCCTGCCGATCCTCAAGCGCAATACCCACCAGGAAGCCCTGCTCGACGCGGCCACCAGCGGCAGCGACAAGTTCTTCCTCGGCACCGACTCGGCTCCCCACGCCCAGCATGCCAAGGAAGCGGCCTGCGGCTGCGCCGGTTGCTACACCGCCTATGCGGCGATCGAGATGTACGCCGAAGCCTTCGAACAGCGCAATGCGCTGGACAAGCTCGAGGCCTTCGCCAGCCTCAACGGCCCTCGGTTCTATGGTCTGCCGGCCAACACCGATCGCATCACCCTGGTCCGCGAAGAGTGGACCGCCCCGACCAGCCTGCCATTTGGCGAGCTGACCGTTATCCCGCTGCGCGCCGGTGAAAAACTGCGCTGGCGCCTGCTGGAGGAACACGCGTGAGTGAAGACCATTTCGACGACGAACTGGAAGGCAATGGCGGCGGAGGCGGCCCTCGTCATCCAATGGCGGCAAGGTTTCGTGGTTACCTGCCGGTTGTCGTCGACGTAGAGACCGGTGGCTTCAACTCGGCCACCGATGCCCTGCTGGAGATCGCCGCGACCACCATCGCCATGGATGAAAAGGGTTTTGTTTACCCGGATCACACCTACTTTTTCCGTGTCGAGCCGTTCGAAGGCGCGAACATCGAAGCGGCAGCCCTGGAATTCACCGGGATCAAGCTCGATCACCCGCTGCGCATGGCGGTGAGTGAAGAGTCTGCCCTGAACGATATCTTCCGCGGCGTGCGCAAGGCCCTCAAGGCCAACGGTTGCAAACGGGCGATCCTGGTCGGGCATAACAGCAGTTTCGACCTGGGCTTCCTGAATGCGGCGGTTGCGCGGCTGGACATGAAGCGCAATCCGTTCCATCCGTTCTCCAGCTTCGATACCGCAACGCTTGCCGGTCTCGCTTACGGCCAGACCGTGTTGGCCAAGGCGTGCCAGGCAGCGGACATCGACTTCGACGGTCGCGAGGCTCACTCTGCTCGCTACGACACCGAGAAGACGGCAGAGCTGTTCTGCGGCATCGTCAATCGCTGGAAGCAGATGGGTGGTTGGGAAGACTTCGGCGACTGAGTGCACTCACGAATCAATGTGGGAGCGAGCTTGCTCGCGATGGTCGTGAACGATAACGCGGGAAGCCTGACACCCAGCGGCGCTCTCAAGTCCATCGCGAGCAGGCTCGCTCCTACAGACGACTGAGTGAATTCCGTCCATAAAAAAACCGGCCTCGAAGGCCGGTTTTTTTATACCTGGAACGCCTTACAGAGCGGCAGCGTGCTCGGTCAGGTAAGCAGCAACGCCTTCTGGCGAAGCGTTCATGCCTTTGTCGCCTTTTTTCCAGTTGGCAGGGCAGACTTCGCCGTGCTCTTCGTGGAATTGCAGAGCGTCGACCAGACGGATCAGCTCTTCCATGTTACGGCCCAGCGGCAGGTCGTTGACGATCTGCGAGCGGACAACGCCTTTGTCGTCGATCAGGAACGCGCCACGGAAAGCCACGCCATCAGCGGACTGAACGTCGTAGGCCTTCATGATGTCCTGCTTGATGTCGGCAGCCATGGTGTAGCGAACCTGGCCGATACCGCCATTGTTCACTGGAGTGTTGCGCCATGCGTTGTGGGTGAAGTGCGAGTCGATCGAAACAGCGATCACTTCAACGTTGCGAGCCTTGAAGTCAGACATGCGGTTGTCCAGAGCGATCAGCTCGGACGGGCAAACGAAGGTGAAGTCCAGTGGATAGAAGAACACCAGGCCGTATTTGCCTTTGATCGCCGAGGACAGGGTGAAGCTGTCAACGATCTCGCCATTGCCGAGTACGGCCGGTACGGTGAAGTCAGGGGCTTGTTTGCCTACGAGTACGCTCATTGGATATCTCCTGGTGTAATAGCGTGAGAAACAGGGTTCGCATCAGCCTGCCACCCTGAGGCGACAGCCCTGTGACACGATCCCCGGTCGCAAAAGACCGGCCATCATACACCGCGTGTTTGAGCTGGCTTAGCTGTTTTTTCCCCGTACGATGAAATCCCCACCGGTTTTGGATCACCGATTTGCCAGGCAGACCGTTCGTCAGCCATACCCGTTTATGACGAAAAGTGCTCTGAAACCACTTTGACAATCATTCTCGTTAACATTAAGATCCATCGCAATTGAGTCACAATCAGCGACGGTCCTTCCCTATGTATGTTTGCCTCTGCACTGGCGTCACCGACGGTCAAATCCGCGATGCGATCTATGAAGGATGCTGCAGCTACAAGGAAGTCCGTGTAGCCACCGGCGTTGCGAGCCAGTGCGGCAAATGTGCCTGCCTCGCCAAGGAAGTGGTCCGCGAGACCCTGACCAAACTGCAAACGGCCCAGGCTGCAATTCCTTATCCAGCAGAATTTACCGCGGCTTAAACATCGAATTTCAAAGAACCGGACATATGTCCGGTTTTTTTATGCCTCAAAATCAACTAGTTATGCTCTAGACGCGGAACACAAACATTCTTATTCCGATTAATTTTCATTTAAGTTTCAATAACTTAGGTTTGACACTATTAAGTACGAGGCTCAAACTCTGCTCTATTGACAGCTAATACAGGGCAGGACCCCATCATGAAAGGCGACGTTACAGTCATCCAGCATCTCAACAAGATCCTCGCCAATGAGCTGGTCGCGATCAATCAATACTTCCTGCATGCGCGCATGTATGAAGATTGGGGCCTGAACAAGCTCGGCAAGCACGAGTACCACGAATCCATCGACGAGATGAAGCACGCGGACAAGCTGATCAAGCGCATCCTGTTCCTTGAAGGCCTGCCGAATGTCCAGGACCTGGGCAAGCTGCACATCGGCGAGCACACCAAGGAAATGCTTGAGTGTGACCTGCGTATCGAGAAAACCGGCCATGCCGATCTCAAAGTGGCTATCGCGCATTGCGAAAAAGTTGGCGACTTCGGTAGCCGTGAACTGCTTGAAGACATCCTCGAGTCCGAAGAAGAACATATCGACTGGCTGGAAACCCAACTGGGCCTGATCGATAAAGTGGGCCTTGAGAACTATCTGCAATCGCAGATGGGCGAAGACGAGTAAGTTCTACGCCATTAATCTCGATGCAATAAAAAGCCCCGCCCTCTTTCGAGTGGCGGGGCTTTTTATTGCCTGCTCTTGTAGGAGCGAGCTTGCTCCGGGCGGCGTTCCGACGATGGACGTTAACGATAACGCTGGGAGCCTGACACCCAGCGGCGTTCTTTAGTCCATCGCGAGCGAGCTCGCTCCTACAGGAAGCGAATCAGGCTTCGGACTTTGGAGCAGCAGCCTTGGCGGCGGCGTCCTTGATCAGGCTCTGCAGCGAACCGTCAGCAGCCATTTCAGTCATGATGTCGCTACCGCCGACCAGTTCACCGGCAACCCACAGCTGTGGGAAGGTTGGCCAGTTGGCGTATTTTGGCAGGTTGGCGCGGATTTCCGGGTTCTGCAGGATGTCCACGTACGCAAACTTTTCGCCACACGCCATCACGGCCTGCGCGGCTTTCGCGGAGAAGCCGCACTGCGGGGCATTCGGCGAGCCTTTCATGTAAAGCAGAATGGTGTTGTTGGCAATCTGCTCTTTAATCGTTTCGATGATATCCATGGAGCACCTCGGCTGAACTTTCCGACTCATGGGTCGGCACGGTGGCGCATTGTAACGGAAAGCCGAGCGCCCTGCTCGGTCTCTCCGTCTGACTGATTCAAGCCGCCACCACGATCACCGGCACACCATTGAGCGCGGCATTTCCCGACAGTTCGTCAATCTGGCGTTCGTCGGTCAGGTCGTTGGCGCTGGAGCCCGGTTGACTGCTGGCAATCGACATTTGCACGCCCGGCCGCGCGTGCCCCCAGCCGTGAGGCAGGCTGACCACGCCTTTCATCATGTCCAGACTGCCAAGCACTTCGACTTCGATCACACCCACCCGCGAACTGACCCGAACGCGCTGTCCGTCGCTGAGCCCGCGACTGGCCAGATCGTCCGGATGCATCAGCAACTGGTGACGTGGCTTGCCCTTTACCAACCGATAATAGTTATGCATCCATGAATTGTTGCTGCGTACATGCCGGCGGCCGATCATCAACAACTCGTCGGCGGCCGGCGCCTTCAAGGCTGCAAAGCGCGCCAGGTCAGCGAGAGTCGCCGCAGGCGCGGCCTGGATGCGTTGATTGGCAGTCTTCAGGCGTGGCGCCAGGTTAGGCTTGAGCGCGCCCAGATCGACGCCATGGGGATGATCGAACAAAGTCGCCAGCGACAGCTTGTGCTCTGAATTGTCGCCGTACATTCCCATGCGCAAGCCGAGATCAATCATTTGCGCTGGGGCAATGGTGGGCTTCAGTTCTTTGCCGGTCCTGACGGCAAATGCCTTGGCCAGGCCGACGAAAATCTCCCAGTCGTGCAATGCACCCTGGGGTTTGGCGAGGATGGCTCGGTTGAAACGGCTGACGTTGCGCACCGCGAACAGGTTGAACGTGGTGTCGTAATGGTCGTTTTCCAGCGCCGATGTGGACGGCAGGATCAGGTCGGCGTAACGCGTGGTTTCATTGATGTACAGGTCGATACTGACCATGAACTCCAGCCCGTCCAGCGCCTGTTCGAGTTGTCGGCCATTGGGTGTGGACAACACCGGATTGCCCGCCACGGTGATCAGCGCGCGGACTTGCCCTTCCCCTTCAGTGAGCATCTCTTCGGCCAGCGCCGAGACAGGTAGTTCCCCGGCGTACTCCGGGCGCCCGGAAACCCGGCTCTGCCACAGATTGAAATGCCCGCCCGAGGTCGACGCCACCAGATCCACTGCTGGCTCGGTACACAAGGCACCACCCACGCGATCGAGATTGCCGGTGACCAGATTGATCAACTGCACCACCCAATGGCACAGAGTACCGAAGGCCTGGGTCGAGACGCCCATGCGGCCATAGCAGACTGCACTCGGTGCCGCGGCGAAGTCCCGCGCCAACTGGCGGATCTGTTCGGCCGGTACGGCGCACAACGGACTCATGGCCTCGGCAGTGAACGGTGCGACGGCCTCCCGTACGTCCTCCAGGCCGTCCACCGGCAGATGACTGTCGCGGGTCAGACCTTCAGCGAACAAGGTATTGAGCAGGCCGAACAACAGCGCTGCATCACCGCCCGGGCGTACGAACAGATGCTGGTCGGCAATCGCCGCCGTTTCACTACGGCGCGGATCGACCACCACCACCTTGCCACCCCGGGCCTGTATCGCCTTCAAGCGTTTCTCCACATCCGGCACGGTCATGATGCTGCCGTTCGAAGCCAGTGGATTGCCGCCCAGGATCAGCATGAAATCGGTGTGGTCGATGTCCGGGATCGGCAGCAGCAGACCGTGGCCGTACATCAAATGACTGGTCAGGTGATGGGGCAATTGATCGACCGACGTCGCGGAAAACCGGTTGCGGGTTTTCAACAGGCCGAGGAAGTAATTGCTGTGGGTCATCAACCCGTAATTGTGCACGCTCGGGTTGCCCTGATAGACCGCCACGGCGTTTTGCCCGTGACGTTCCTGAATGGCGGCGAGGCGTTCGGCGACCAGATTGAATGCCGCTTCCCACTCGATGGGCTGCCATTCATTGCCCACCCGCTGCATCGGCTGATGCAGGCGATCCGGATCGTTCTGAATGTCTTGCAACGCCACGGCCTTGGGGCAGATGTGCCCACGACTGAACGTATCCTGGGGGTCGCCCTTGATCGAAGTGATCTGGACGTTACCGCCTTCGCCCCTGGTGGTTTCGATGGTCAGGCCACAGATGGCTTCGCACAAATGGCACGCACGGTGATGGAGAGTCTTGGTCATGGCCAGTCTCTGTCTTGTTATGGGCGGGCAACGTAGGCCGCGGAAACAAAACTATGGCGCCAGAGCCGACGACACGCCAGCGACGTTCGTCTTGTGAATCGAGGGTTATCAGGCCAGCCGATGGCCGTCCGAGTTCAGTTCGAAGGCAGCCTGGGCGGCACCTGCAACTGAATTTCCTGAAGGGTTTCAATCGGTCCGTGGGGGCCATGCGCGCCGGTCTGCTCGCCGATCGGGCGCCAGTGCCCATCAAGCCCGGCGCTGATGAATGACAAGTCAAAAACCGACTGTCAGCGCACCATTGCCGCCGCGCCTGATTGCCAAGCCCCGAGGGGCCGGTGTACAAATGAACCGCCGCTATCAGGAAACAGGCTTCAAAAGCGCTACCTCGGTAAACCCGTAGCACCTCTGAAACTCCCTAAAAACTGTAGCCCTATTGGTAAGACGCGACATTTAATTATAAGATCGCGCCTTCCCCTATTTCGTCGCCCCGTGCGGCTTACGCCGCAGGTCTCGCCCGTTGTTCCGTTAAACAAGGCTTTGAGCATCTGCGGTTTGTAGCAAAAGGTAGTCAATGATGAGCGCAAGGCACTTTCTCTCCCTGATGGATTGCACGCCCGAAGAGCTGGTCAGCGTGATCCGTCGAGGCGTTGAGCTCAAGGACCTGCGTAACCGCGGCGTACTGTTCGAGCCTCTGAAAAACCGCGTCCTGGGAATGATTTTCGAGAAATCCTCGACCCGTACCCGGATCTCCTTCGAGGCCGGCATGATCCAGCTCGGCGGGCAGGCGATCTTCCTGTCGCCACGTGACACCCAACTGGGTCGTGGCGAGCCGATCGGCGACTGCGCCATCGTCATGTCGAGCATGCTCGATGCAGTGATGATCCGTACCTTTGCCCACAGCAACCTGACCGAATTCGCCGCCAACTCCCGCGTACCGGTGATCAACGGCCTGTCCGATGACCTGCACCCGTGCCAGTTGCTGGCCGACATGCAGACCTTCCTCGAACATCGCGGCTCCATCCAGGGCAAGACCGTGGCCTGGATTGGCGACGGCAACAACATGTGCAACAGCTATATAGAAGCGGCGATCCAGTTCGACTTCCAGTTGCGCGTAGCCTGCCCGGAAGGCTATGAACCCAACCCGGTGTTCCTGGCCAAGGCCGGCGATCGGGTCACCATCGTTCGCGATCCGAAGGAAGCCGTGCGTGGTGCACATCTGGTGAGCACCGACGTCTGGACCTCCATGGGCCAGGAAGAGGAAACCGCCAAGCGTCTGCAACTGTTCGCTCCGTATCAGGTCAACCGCGCCCTGCTCGACCTGGCCGCTGAAGACGTGCTGTTCATGCACTGCCTGCCAGCGCACCGCGGCGAGGAAATCAGCATCGACCTGCTCGATGACAAGCGCTCGGTGGCCTGGGATCAAGCCGAAAACCGTCTGCACGCGCAAAAAGCCCTGCTCGAGTTCCTCGTCGAACCGGCGTATCACCACGCATGAGCCAGCCATTACTGCTCAACCTGCGCAACCTCGCCTGCGGCTATCAAGACCAGCGCGTGGTGCAGAACCTCAACCTGCACCTGAACGCAGGCGACATCGGTTGCCTGCTGGGCTCGTCGGGCTGCGGCAAGACCACCACCCTGCGGGCGATCGCCGGTTTCGAACCGGTGCACGAAGGCGAAATCCAGCTGGCTGGCGAGACCATCTCCAGCGCCGGCTTCACCCTTGCGCCGGAGAAACGTCGCATCGGCATGGTGTTCCAGGACTACGCGCTGTTTCCGCATTTGAGCGTGGCCGACAACATCGCCTTCGGCATTCGCAAGCATCCGCAAAAGGATCGCGTGACCGAAGAGCTGCTGGAACTGGTCAACCTGAAGAATCTCGGCAAGCGTTTCCCCCACGAGCTTTCAGGAGGTCAGCAGCAACGTGTCGCACTGGCCCGTGCCCTGGCGCCGGAACCGCAACTGCTGTTGCTCGACGAACCCTTCTCCAACCTTGATGGCGAATTGCGCCGCAAGCTCAGCCATGAAGTACGCGACATCCTCAAGGCCCGTGGCACCAGCGCGATTCTGGTGACTCACGACCAGGAAGAAGCCTTCGCGGTCAGCGACCACGTTGGTGTGTTCAAGGAAGGTCGCCTGGAACAGTGGGATACGCCCTACAACCTGTATCACGAACCTCTGACACCTTTTGTCGCGAGTTTCATCGGCCAGGGCTATTTCATTCGCGGTCAGTTGAGCAGCCCCGAATCGGTGCAAACCGAACTGGGTGAGTTGCGCGGCAATCGGGCCTACACCTGGCCGGTAGGCGGCGCCGTGGACGTATTGCTGCGCCCGGACGATATCGTCTATGCCCCGGACAGCGCACTGAGGGCGCGAATTGCCGGCAAGACATTCCTGGGTGCATCGACCCTGTATCGCTTGCAACTGCCGACAGGCGCACAGCTGGAGTCGATTTTCCCGAGCCATGTCGATCGTCAGGTTGGGGCGGATGTGGGTATTCGTGTCGCGGCTGAACACCTGGTGCTGTTCCAGGCGTCAGGCAGCACGGCAGCGCAGATTCCGACTGTTGAATCAGGTGTCCGACGCTACAGCACGGCCAACTGATAAACATGGACTAAATGTGGGAGCGGGCTTGCTCGCGAAGGCGGAGTGTCAGTCGATGATGATGTTAACTGACTGTCCG
>NZ_JAHBDG010000006.1:0-131640 GCF_019956305.1 Pseudomonas sp. BF-B-30
GGCGGTGGATCATCCAACACCTCAGTTGACTGCCAGGCCGCCTTCGCGAGCAAGCCCGCTCCCACAAGGAACCGTGTGATTGCACGAGACATGAAAAAGCCCCGCCTGGGATCACCAGGCGGGGCTTTTTAGTGGCCGATGGAATCAGACGAGAGGTTTAGGCTCGTGTTCTTTTTCCTGGGCTTGCTCGTGTTGCTCTACCGCTTCCTGAACGGAGCGCGGTGCTTCGTGGATCACCGACTCAACCGGCTCGGCAGCCACTTCGGCAGCCGGGGCAGGAGCTGCCTCAACCACTTCAGCAACAACCGGTGCAGGCTCGGCAGCGACAACCGCTTCAGCTGGAGCCGCAGCGGCAGCCAGTTCAGCTTCCTTCTGCAGACGCTCGGCTTCACGCTTGCGACGACGCACTTCACGCGGGTCGTTAGGCGCACGGCCACTTGGCGTCAGGGCGCTGGCAGGAGCGGCTTCGACCACTGGTGCAGGTGCTTGGGCAACGACCGGTGCCTCAACGGCTGGCGCTTCAACCACCGGCGCCGGGGCCGGTTCTGCTGCGGCAACCACCGGCTCGGAAACCATGGCTTCTGCCACTTGGGTTTCAGCGGCTGGTGCAGCGGTTTCAGCGACGGCTGGCTCGGCAACCCAGTTGAATGCGGTTTGCTCTTCGCGAACTTCACGCACGGTGTCAGTCACGGTTTCAACAACCGCTTCCGCAGCCTGGGCAGGTGCTTCTACCACTGGCGCTGGCTCGGCAGCCGCTTCAACAGCAGGCTGAGCTTCTGGCGCTGGCGCCACTTCGATTTCCGGCGAGGCGGTGACTTCGACCGGTGTGGTCGCTTCAACGACTGGCGCTTCAACCGGAGCTGCTTCCAGGGTCGCGGCAGTGGCGCGTTCGGCTTGCACATTGGCTTCAGCTTCTGCTGGAGCGCTGATCACGCTGCTGGCAACAGCTGCGGTGACAGCCAGGCCGGCGGCCAGATCGGCAGTGCTTGGCGCTTCAGCGTTTTCGCCGGACTCGGACTCTTCCGAACCTTCGATCACGTTGCCGTTGGCGTCACGCTGACGCTCGCGACGGTTGCTGCGACGACGCTGACCACGGGAGCGGCGGCGTGGACGATCGCCTTCGGCGCTTTCCTGACCGTCTTCCGACAGTTGCTCTTCGTTGGTGGTCAGTTCTTCTTCAGTTGCGGCTGCGGCAGCTTGTTCGGCACGTGGCTGACGTTCTTCACGCGGTGGGCGTGGCGCGCGTTCTTCACGTGGCTGACGAGCCGGGCGTTCTTCAGCGGTAGCTGCCGTAGCGGTAGCAGCGGCGGCCGGAGCAGCCGGAGCGGCATCCAGAGGCTCGCGCAGTTCACGAACGCGTTCTTCACGCTCGCCACGTGGCTTGCGATCTTCACGCGGAGCGCGCGGTGCACGTTCTTCACGAGGCGCGCGTGGTGCGCGTTCTTCGCGGGCTACCGCTGGCGTTTCTTCGCGGGTTTCGCGAGGTTCACGCACTTCCCGTGGCTGACGCTCTTCACGCGGCTCACGTGGTGCGCGTTCTTCACGCGGTGCACGCTCTTCGCGAGGCTTGCGCTCTTCATCGCGGCGACCGTTACGGTTGCGGCTCTGCTGGCGACCGTTGCGACGCTCTTCGTTGCGGGCCGGACGCTCGGCGGCAGGTTTTTCAACCACAACCGGTGCGGCAGGCTCTTCCTTGGTGGCGAACAGGCTCACCAGCGACTTCACCAGGCCTTTGAACAGGCTTGGCTCCGGTACGGCGGCCGGGGCAGGGGCTGGAGCGGCCACTTCGGTCGGCACCGGAGCGTTGGCGCGGGCCGGGGCCGTTTTGACCGCAGCTTCCTGGCGAACCAGGGTGCGGGTCGCAGCGGCTGGCTGGACTTCTTCGACTTCGGCAGCGGCAGCGGCGATTTCGTAGCTGGACTGGTTGGTCGCGGCTTCCGGGCTGTCGTCACGCAGGCGCTGTACTTCGAAGTGCGGCGTTTCGAGGTGATCGTTCGGCAGGATGACGATGCGGGCACGGGTGCGCAGTTCGATCTTGGTGATCGAGTTGCGTTTTTCGTTGAGCAGGAACGCCGCCACCGGGATCGGCACTTGTGCACGAACTTCGGCGGTACGGTCTTTCAGGGCTTCTTCTTCGATCAGGCGCAGGATCGCCAGGGACAGCGATTCAACGTCACGGATGATGCCGGTGCCGTTGCAACGCGGGCAGACGATGCCGCTGCTTTCACCCAGGGATGGACGCAGGCGCTGACGGGACATTTCCAGCAGGCCGAAGCGCGAAATGCGACCGACTTGCACGCGAGCACGGTCGGCTTCCAGGCATTCGCGGACTTTTTCTTCCACGGCGCGCTGGTTCTTGGCAGGGGTCATGTCGATGAAGTCGATGACGATCAGGCCGCCGATGTCGCGCAGGCGCAACTGACGGGCGATTTCCTCGGCCGCTTCAAGGTTGGTTTGCAGCGCGGTTTCTTCGATGTCGCTGCCTTTGGTGGCGCGCGCCGAGTTGATGTCGATGGACACCAGGGCTTCGGTCGGATCGATCACGATGGAACCGCCGGAAGGCAGTTCGACAACGCGCTGGAAAGCGGTTTCGATCTGGCTTTCGATCTGGAAACGGTTGAACAGCGGAACGCTGTCTTCGTACAGCTTGATCTTGCTGGCGTACTGCGGCATTACCTGGCGGATGAAGGTCAGGGCTTCGTCCTGGGCTTCAACGCTGTCGATCAGCACTTCGCCGATGTCCTGGCGCAGGTAGTCGCGGATCGCGCGGATGATCACGTTGCTTTCCTGGTAGATCAGGAATGGCGCGGCGCGGTCCAGCGAAGCTTCCTTGATGGCGGTCCACAGTTGCAGCAGGTAGTCGAGGTCCCACTGCATTTCTTCGCTGCTGCGGCCAAGGCCTGCAGTGCGCACGATCAGGCCCATGTCGGCCGGGGCAACCAGACCGTTCAGGGCTTCACGCAGTTCGTTGCGCTCTTCGCCTTCGATGCGACGGGAGATACCGCCGGCACGCGGGTTGTTCGGCATCAGCACCAGGTAACGACCGGCCAGGCTGATGAAGGTGGTCAGGGCGGCGCCCTTGTTGCCACGTTCTTCTTTTTCGACCTGAACGATGACTTCCTGGCCTTCGCTCAGGACGTCCTTGATGTTGACGCGACCTTCCGGGGCTTTCTTGAAGTATTCGCGGGAGATTTCTTTGAGGGGCAGGAAGCCGTGGCGCTCAGAGCCGAAATCGACAAAGGCAGCCTCGAGGCTTGGTTCGATGCGAGTAATCCGGCCTTTATAGATGTTGGCCTTCTTCTGCTCGCGTGCACCGGATTCGATGTCCAGGTCGTAGAGGCGCTGGCCATCTACCAGTGCAACACGCAACTCTTCGGGTTGAGTTGCGTTAATCAGCATTCTTTTCATGTAGTACCGTCGGTTTCCGGGCTGCCGGAAACGGCGTTCGGCACACACGACTTCTCACGGTCGGTGTCAGGTGCGTCGGGAGTGGTTGGCCATTTCCCGTGTCCAGCGAAGTCCGGCCAATGTGGGCCTTCATCGCGACGTACGCGTCCTGCTTGCTGTGGCTACTTAAGCACTCAGTCAGGAGGAGGAATCAACCAGCGGCTGTGGACGAGATGAAGCGTCTTGAGAAAGCCTGTTGCTACACAGTCCGGCGGTTGTGCATCTCCACCCTACACGTATCCCTGATAATTCGGGTGCTGCCGCGCGCAGAATCCGCAGCGGGTTGGCATTTACCGTGAGCTCCGAAAGGGGAGGTCACGCATCATGGCTAATTTAGGCGTTGTTTCCGATGCCTTCGCTCGGGGTCATTCGCAGCTGACTGCACTTTGTGAACTGGCCGTGAATATGGCTCGCAAAACGAGTGGAAAACTCTGCTTTGTGGCGTGATTCAGGCCTCATGTCACCTGCGCTCGTTACACCTGCAAACTCCACCGTTACGTAGCGAAAGCCCCGTAGGACGGCCTCGCGTCCTGGTGAATTGCGTTGGTCAGGGCCGGTTTTTGACCGTTGGTCCGCTGTCCAGGCCGCTTTTGGCGACGTTCGCGACTATAGCAGCAATGATTAAGTGCTTCAATTCCATAAAAAATTGTTATCATCCGCGCCATGACGACGACTACCCCCCCGACTCCAGGCGTACAACTGCTTGAGGTCTCGCCGGAATATGCCGGCCAACGCATTGATAATTTCCTTCTCGCCCGACTCAAAGGCGTGCCCAAGACCTTGATTTACCGCATTTTGCGCAAGGGCGAAGTGCGCGTGAACAAAGGTCGGATTAAGCCCGAGTACAAGCTGCAGGCGGGCGATATCGTGCGCGTGCCGCCGGTTCGCGTGCCTGAACGCGACGAACCGGTGCCACTGGCACAAGGACTGCTGCAGCGGCTCGAGGCCTCGATTGTCTTCGAAGACAAGGCGCTGATCGTGATCAACAAGCCCGCGGGCATTGCTGTTCATGGTGGCAGCGGCCTGACTTTCGGGGTGATCGAAGCCTTTCGTCAGTTGCGCCCCGATTGCAAAGAGCTCGAACTGGTTCACCGTCTCGACCGCGATACGTCCGGCCTGTTGATGATCGCCAAGAAGCGCAGCATGTTGCGCCACTTGCACACCGCATTGCGCGGTGATGGCGTCGACAAGCGCTACATGGCGCTGGTCCGCGGTAACTGGGCGAGCTCGATCAAGCAAGTCCGTGCGTCGCTGGGCAAGAGCAATCTGCGCTCCGGCGAGCGCATGGTCGAGGTCGACGAGGAGGAGGGGAAGGAGTCCGTGACCGTGTTCAAGGTCCTGCGCCGCTTCGGCGACTTTGCCACCCTGATCGAAGCCAAGCCGATTACCGGCCGGACTCACCAGATCCGCGTCCATACCTTGCACGCCGGGCATTGCATCGCTGGCGACACCAAGTATGGCGACGAAGGTTTCAGCAAGGAAATCCGCGATCTGGGCGGCAAACGCCTGTTCCTGCACGCCTACATGCTGACGGTGCCGCTCCCCGATGGTGGTGAACTGAAGCTGCAAGCGCCGGTCGACGAGATGTGGGCCAAAACCGTGGAGCGATTGAGTGCGCCCATCTGATTACAAGCTGCTGATCTTTGATTGGGACGGCACTCTGGCCGATTCCATTGGTCGGATTGTCGAGGCGATGCACGTTGCCTCGCAGCGTTCCGGTTTTGAGCTGCGCGATGATCTGGCCGTCAAGGGTATCATTGGCCTGGGCTTGCCGGAAGCGATCCGCACCCTGTACCCCGAAATCGGCGACGCCGAGCTGATCGCGTTCCGCGAGCACTATGCTGAGCATTACATCGCGTCGGAGGCTGTGCCTTCGCCGCTGTTCGAGGGTGTGGTCGAGTCGCTCGAGGCATTTCGTGCCGAGGGCTATCATCTGGCTGTGGCGACCGGCAAGGCCCGTCGCGGGCTGGATCGGGTGTTGAAGTCCCATGGCTGGGAGAATTACTTCGATATCACTCGCGCCGCCGACGAAACCGCCAGCAAGCCCCATCCGCTGATGCTCGAACAGATTCTCGCCCATTGCGAGGTTCGCCCGGAACAGGCGTTGATGGTGGGTGATTCGTCCTTTGATTTGCAGATGGCGCGCAACGCCGGCATGGGTTCGGTGGCCGTCAGTTATGGCGCTCAATCGATCGATGCGTTGAGGTTGTATGAACCGCGACTGGCCATCGACCGTTTTTCAGAATTGCATGCCTGGCTGAATCAGCGGGCTTAACCGGTTGTTTTTGGGGTGGATGGCATGACCGACGAATGGAAGGCGCCCGCCAAGGCGAGCGCAGAGAGCGGTGACGACAAAAGCTGGAAACTGCTGGAAAAGACCCTGCTGGCCGGCATACAGGAGCAGCGCCGGTCCCGTCGCTGGGGGATATTCTTCAAGTTGCTGATTTTTGTGTATCTGTTCGGCGCCATTGCCCTGTTTTCGCCTCTGATGGATATGGAAAAGGCCGGCACCCTTAGTGCCAATTACACGGCGTTGATCGATGTGAGAGGCATGATTGCCGACAAGGAGTCGGCCAGTGCAGACAATATCGTTGGCAGCTTGCGTGCGGCCTTCGAGGACAAGAAGGTCAAGGGCATCATCCTGCGCATCAACAGCCCGGGCGGCAGTCCGGTGCAGTCGGGTTATGTCTATGACGAGATCAAGCGTCTGCGCGGTCTGCACCCGGACATCAAGCTCTATGCGGTCATTTCCGATCTGGGGGCTTCCGGCGCTTACTACATCGCCAGTGCGGCGGATCAGATCTACGCCGACAAGGCGAGCCTGGTCGGCTCCATCGGTGTGACGGCAGCCGGTTATGGCTTTGTCGGCACCATGGAGAAGCTGGGTGTCGAACGTCGTACCTACACGTCTGGCGAGCACAAGTCGTTCCTCGATCCGTTCCAGCCACAGAAGCCGGAAGAAACCGCCTTCTGGCAGGGCGTGCTCGATACGACCCACAAGCAGTTCATCAATAGCGTCAAGCAGGGTCGTGGCGACCGCTTGAAAGACAAGGAGCATCCGGAGTTGTTCTCTGGCCTGGTCTGGTCCGGCGAGCAGGCACTGCCATTGGGGTTGATCGATGGGCTGGGTAATGCCAGTTCGGTTGCGCGGGATGTGATCGGTGAGAAAGAACTGGTGGACTTCACCGTTCAGGAATCGCCATTCGATCGCTTTTCGAAAAAGCTCGGCGCCAGCGTGGCTGAGCATTTGGCGATGTGGATGGGTTTTAACGGTCCGTCGCTGCGCTGATTCTGACGTGACATGAAAAACCGGCCTGCGTGGCCGGTTTTTTGGTATCGGGATTCAGGGAACCTGTACGCCTTCAGTCAGCAGCATGTCGATCAGGCGAATCAGCGGCAGGCCGATCAGGCTGGTGGCGTCAGGTCCTTCGGTGCTGCGAAACAGGCTGACGCCCAGGCCTTCGGCCTTGAAGCTGCCTGCGCAGTCGTAGGGTTGTTCGGCGCGCAGGTAGCGTTCGATGCGAGGAGCGTCGAGTGTGCGCATGTGTACGGTGAACGGCACGCAATCGACCTGGCAGTGCCCGGTCTGGCTGTTGAGCAGGGCCAGGCCGGTGAGGAACGTCACGCTGGCACCGCTGGCGGCCAGCAGTTGTTCCCGGGCTTTTTCGAATGTGTGGGGTTTGCCGATAATCCGCTCTCCCAGTACGGCGACCTGGTCGGAGCCGATTATCAGATGAGCGGTATGGCTGTCGGCCAGGGCGCGCGCTTTCTCTTCGGCGAGGCGCTTGACCAGCTCGATGGCGGACTCGCCCGGGCGATGGCTTTCGTCGATATCCGGCGAGCTGCAAGTGAAAGGCAGCTGCAGGCGGGTCAGCAATTCCCGGCGATAGGCCGAGCTGGAAGCGAGTAATAAAGGCAGCATGCACAACTCCATAAGGCGTGTGCGAATTCTAGCGAGGCTTCCAAGTGACGGACAGGGCTGAATTTCCTTTGACATGGGCGGGTGCATCCCTATAATGCTGCGCCTATGTTGAATGACCCGATTCCACCTCACGTTGACCCGCGCAAATTGGCTGATCGTGGCACCACCCTTCAAGGTGAAATGCTGCTGGCCGATTTGGAGAGACTCTGCGACCCGCTTTCCGACAATGTCGGTACGGTGCAGGCTAAATTCGTTTTTGAACGAGATGAACGTAAATCTGTGGTCATCCACAGCTTTATCGACACTGAAGTCAAAATGGTTTGCCAGCGTTGTCTTGAGCTGGTCACCCTGCCGATCCATAGCGAATGCAGTTACGCTGTGGTGAAGGAGGGTGCGAATACCCAGTCGTTGCCGAAAGGTTATGACGTGCTGGAACTGGGCGAAGATCCTTTGGATCTGCAGTCACTGATCGAGGAGGAGCTTCTGCTCGCCTTGCCCATTGTGCCTGCTCATCATCCGGAAGAATGCCAGCAGCCGGCGGGAGCAGATGAGCCCGAACCGAGCGAGGACGAGGTAACGCGGTCCAACCCGTTCAGTGTATTGGCGCAGTTAAAGCGTGACCCAAACGTTTAGGAGTTAATCAATTATGGCTGTTCAGCAGAACAAAAAATCCCGCTCTGCCCGTGACATGCGCCGTTCGCACGACGCTCTCGAGGCTAGCACCCTGTCTGTAGAAAAAACCACCGGTGAAGTTCACCTGCGTCACCACGTATCGCCAGAAGGCGTATACCGTGGCCGTAAAGTGATCGACAAGGGCGCTGACGAGTAATCACTTGTCCGCTCAAGTCATCGCGATTGACGCAATGGGCGGGGACTTCGGTCCCCGCAGCATTGTCCAGGCCAGCCTTGCTTGCCTGTCTGCCACACCCTCGCTGCACCTGACCCTCGTCGGTCAACCCTCCCTTCTTGAAGAACTGATCGCTGGCAATCCGGCTGTGGAACGCGCGCGCCTGTCGATTACGCCGGCGTCCGAAGTCATCACCATGGACGAAAAACCTGCCCAGGCCCTGCGTGGCAAGCCCGATTCATCGATGCGCGTGGCGCTTGAGTTGTTGCGTGACGGCAAGGTCCAGGCCTGTGTCAGTGCCGGTAATACCGGTGCGCTGATGGCGTTGTCGCGGTTCGTGCTCAAGACCTTGCCCGGCATTGACCGTCCGGCCATGGTAGCGGCGATTCCGACACAAAAGGGTTATTGCCAGTTGCTCGACCTGGGCGCCAACGTCGACTGCAGTGCCGAGCATCTGTTGCAGTTTGCGGTCATGGGCTCGGTGGCGGCCGAGACCCTGGGCATAGCGCGTCCTCGGGTGGCGTTGCTGAACATCGGCACCGAAGACATCAAGGGCAATCAACAGGTCAAGCTGGCCGCGACTTTGTTGCAAGGCGCCCGTGGCATCAATTACATCGGCTTTATCGAGGGCGACGGTTTGTACCGTGGCGAAGCGGATGTGGTGGTGTGTGACGGTTTTGTCGGCAACATTTTGCTCAAATCCAGCGAAGGTCTGGCGACCATGATTGCCGGGCGCATCGAAGCGTTGTTCAGGAAGAGCCTGGCCTCTCGCGTGGTCGGTGCGCTTGCACTACCGTTGATGAAGCGCCTGCAGGCCGATCTGGCACCTGCCCGGCACAACGGTGCGAGCTTTCTCGGCTTGCAGGGCATTGTGGTGAAAAGCCACGGTTCTGCTGGGGTCCAGGGGTTTCAGAGTGCCATTCAGCGCGCCTTGATCGAGATTCAGGAGAATCTTCCCGAGCGTCTGCACGGTCGTCTGGAGGATTTGTTGCTTTAGGCGTTTTCGTCGGACAATGCTTAAATGTGACCGCTTGGTTCGATGGGCCATCCAACTGTCAGTTTCTTGCGTCCCCAAAGCGGGGCGCCAACTCTCCGACGACAAGATCATTAGGGGCTTGTTACATGTCTGCTTCCCTCGCATTCGTCTTTCCAGGACAGGGTTCGCAGTCCCTCGGCATGCTGGCCGAGCTGGGCGCGCAACATCCGGTTGTCCTTGAAACATTCAAAGAAGCTTCCGATGCACTGGGTTACGACCTGTGGGCACTGACCCAGCAAGGGCCGGAAGAGCAACTCAATCAAACCGATAAAACCCAGCCAGCCATTCTGACCGCCTCTATCGCCCTGTGGCGTTTGTGGCTGGCCGAAGGTGGTGCGCGCCCGGCTTACGTTGCCGGGCACAGCCTGGGTGAATATAGCGCGCTGGTCGCGGCAGGCAGTCTGAGCCTGGGCGATGCGGTGAAGCTCGTCGAGCGTCGTGGCCAGCTGATGCAGGAAGCCGTTCCGGCCGGGCAGGGCGGCATGGCCGCCATCCTGGGTCTGGACGATGCCGACGTACTGGCAGCCTGTGCCGAAGCGGCGCAAGGCGAAGTGGTCAGCGCGGTCAATTTCAACTCGCCGGGCCAGGTGGTCATCGCCGGTGCCAAGGCTGCCGTCGAGCGCGCCATCGAAGGCTGCAAGGCGCGTGGCGCCAAGCGTGCCATGCCGTTGCCGGTCAGCGTGCCGTCGCACTGCGAACTGATGCGCCCGGCTGCCGAGCGTTTCGCCGAATCGATCGCGGCGATCGACTGGCAGGCACCGCAGATTCCCGTGGTGCAGAACGTCAGTGCCCAGGTGCCGGCCGATCTGGAAACCCTCAAGCGCGATCTGCTCGAGCAACTGTACAAGCCAGTACGCTGGGTTGAATCGGTCCAGGCACTGGCCGCCAAGGGCGCGACCAACCTGGTCGAGTGTGGCCCGGGTAAAGTGCTGGCCGGTCTGAACAAGCGTTGCGCCGAAGGCGTGTCGACATCCAACCTCAATACCCCAGACGCTTTCGCTGCCGCCCGTGCAGCGTTGGCCTGAATCAGGAGAAGCTTGCATGAGTCTGCAAGGTAAAGTTGCACTGGTCACCGGTGCAAGCCGTGGCATCGGCCAGGCTATCGCCCTGGAACTGGGTCGTCAGGGCGCCATCGTTGTTGGTACCGCGACCTCCGCGTCGGGTGCTGAGCGCATTGCCGCGACCCTGAAGGAAAACGGTATTCAGGGCACTGGCCTGGAACTCAATGTCACCAGCGACGAGTCCGTGGCAAGTGTTCTGGCGAGCATTCAGGAGCAGTTCGGTGCGCCGGCGATTCTGGTCAATAATGCCGGTATCACCCGCGATAACCTGATGATGCGCATGAAAGACGACGAGTGGCACGACGTTGTCGATACCAATCTGAACAGTCTGTTCCGCCTGTCCAAGGGCGTTTTGCGCGGCATGACCAAAGCTCGTTGGGGCCGAATTATCAGTATTGGCTCGGTTGTGGGTGCCATGGGCAACGCAGGCCAAGTAAACTACGCTGCCGCCAAGGCCGGCCTGGAAGGTTTCAGCCGTGCTCTGGCGCGCGAAGTCGGTTCGCGTTCGATTACGGTAAACTCGGTGGCTCCTGGGTTCATCGATACCGATATGACCCGTGAACTGCCCGAGGCACAGCGTGAAGCCTTGCAGACGCAGATTCCGCTGGGTCGTCTGGGGCAGGCTCAAGAGATCGCGTCCGTGGTCGCTTTTCTTGCGTCGGACGGTGCGGCTTACGTTACCGGAGCTACAATCCCGGTGAACGGCGGGATGTACATGTAATTCAAATGTGACGGATTGCTTCAAAAAAATGTCATACGAGCTGTCTAAAATCCGTTATAAAGCTGCAATCTATTTATAGGCAGAGGGTCACCGGGTTCGAGGAGTGAAGCTTTCAGTTGAAAAGCTGAAAAGCCTTTCTATACACTTACCCACTGGCCAGCTGCCTGAATTTGTCCATTAGGAGTGAAAACAAGGTATGAGCACCATCGAAGAGCGCGTCAAGAAAATCGTTGCTGAGCAACTGGGCGTTAAAGAAGAAGAAGTGGTCAACACTGCTTCCTTCGTTGAAGACCTGGGTGCCGACTCCCTTGACACCGTTGAGCTGGTGATGGCTCTGGAAGAGGAATTCGAGACCGAAATCCCTGACGAAGAAGCCGAGAAGATCACTACTGTACAAGCTGCAATCGACTACGTTACTAGCCACCAGGCGTAATAGTTTGTAATCGTTGCTCGCTGTCATGGAAAAACCGCACTGCCATCATGGCGTGCGGTTTTTTCTTTAGGCCTGATGCAAAGTCGTCATTTGAAAAAAGGAGAGTGCTGTGTCGCGTAGACGCGTCGTAGTCACCGGTATGGGTATGTTGTCGCCACTGGGCACGGATGTGCCGAGCAGCTGGCAGGGCATTCTGGCTGGCCGCAGTGGCATTGGTCTGATCGAACACGCCGACCTTTCTGCCTATTCCACCCGTTTTGGCGGCTCGGTAAAGGACTTCAATGTCGAGGAATACCTGTCGGTCAAGGAAGCCCGCAAGCTCGACCTGTTCATTCAATACGGTCTGGCCGCAGGTTTTCAGGCGGTACGCAATGCCGGTCTGGAAGTCACTGACGCCAACCGTGAGCGTATCGGCGTGGCCATGGGCTCGGGTATTGGCGGTCTGACCAATATCGAAGAAACCGCCCGCACGCTGCATGAGACCGGCCCACGACGGATCTCTCCGTTCTTCGTGCCAGGCTCGATCATCAATATGATTTCCGGTTTCCTGTCCATCCACCTCGGTGCACAGGGACCCAACTACGCCATCGCCACGGCCTGTACCACCGGTACACACTGCATTGGCATGGCGGCCCGCAACATCATGTACGACGAAGCTGACGTGATGATCGCCGGCGGCGCCGAGATGGCGGCCTGCGGTCTGGGCATGGGCGGCTTCGGCGCTTCCCGCGCGCTGTCGACCCGCAACGACGAGCCGACCCGCGCCAGCCGTCCATGGGACAAGGGTCGCGATGGCTTCGTATTGTCCAATGGCGCCGGTGCGCTGGTACTGGAAGAACTCGAGCACGCCAAGGCGCGTGGCGCGACCATCTACGCCGAGCTGATCGGCTTCGGCACCAGTGGCGATGCCTACCACATGACCTCGCCGCCAGCCGATGGTGCGGGTGCTGCGCGCTGCATCACCAATGCGCTGCGCGATGCCAAAATCAATGGCGATCAAGTGCAGTACATCAACGCCCACGGCACCTCGACTCCTGCAGGCGACCTGGCCGAAGTCAATGCGATCAAGTCGGTATTCGGCGAGCACGCCTACAAGCTGGCCGTCAGTTCCACCAAGTCCATGACCGGTCACCTGCTGGGTGCGGCGGGCGCGGTCGAGGCGATCTTCAGCGTGCTGGCAATCAACAGCCAGGTAGCGCCGCCGACCATCAACCTCGATGAGCCGGACGAAGGCTGCGATCTCGATTTTGTGCCGCACACGGCGCGCAACATGGATATCGATGTGGTCGTTTCCAACTCCTTCGGTTTTGGCGGCACCAACGGTTCGCTGGTGTTCCGTCGGTTCGCAGGCTGATGGACAGCTGGGTCGACGGTCAGCCGGCTGACGCTTTGTCGCTGAAGGATCGCGGCCTGGCTTATGGCGATGGTCTGTTCGAGACCATCGCCGTGCGCAGCGGCCAGCCCGTGTTGCTGGACCGGCATCTGTCGCGCCTGGCGGATGGCTGTTCGCGCCTGGCGATAACAGCCGAGCAGGAGCTGATCCGCAGCGAACTGCTGGCCTACGCCGCGGCACTGGGTGACGGGGTGCTCAAGCTCATTCTCACCCGTGGCGACGGTCTGCGCGGTTATGCCCCCGATCCTTCGGCCCAGGCCCGACGCATTGTGCAAGGCAGTCCACCTGCGGCTTACCCTGCCGCGCATGGTGAACAGGGTGTTCGTTTGTTTCCCTGCGCCACGCGATTGTCCAGGCAGCCATTACTGGCCGGCCTCAAGCACCTGAATCGTCTTGAACAAGTCCTCGCCCGTGCCGAATGGCAGGACACCGAGCATGCCGAAGGCTTGATGCTCGATCAGGCCGGGCGCGTAATTGAAGGCGTGTTCAGCAACTTGTTCCTGGTGCGTGATGGCGTGCTCATCACAGCGGACCTCAAGCGCTGCGGCGTGGCAGGCGTGATGCGCGCAGAAATATTGTTTCAGGCCAAGTCGCTGGGAATCCCCACGCAAATCACCGATATCCCCCTCGAACAGCTGCAATGGGCTGACGAAGTCTTTGTCTGCAACAGCGTGTATGGTATCTGGCCGGTGCGCGCCTATGCTGCTCTTCACTGGCCGGTTGGGCCGCTCACCCGTAAACTCCAAACCATTGCCCGTGTGCTACTGGATGCTTGATACGTGAGACGTAAACTCTTGCTGCTGCTGGAAACCGGTGTGGTTCTGGCGGGGCTGCTGATGGGTGCTTCAGCCTGGAAGATTCATTCGGCGCTGGTACAGCCGCTGAACATTACCCAGGAACAATTGCTGGATGTGCCCAAGGGCACCACGCCGACCCGCACCCTCTACCGACTCGAAGCCAACGGCGTCATCAAGGACGCATTCTGGCTGCGGGTGTATTGGCGCTTCAACCTCGCCAGACAACCCCTGCACAGCGGTGAATACCGCATGCAGCCCGGCATGACCGTCGAAGGCCTGATCGACCTGTGGAAACGCGGGGAAATGGTTCAGTACAGCCTGACCCTGGTCGAAGGCTGGAGTTTCCGTCAGGTCCGCGCAGCGCTGGCCAGGGAAGAGAAGCTCGAACATAGTCTTGACGGTTTGAGCGATAGCCAGGTCATGGACAAGCTCGGCCACACCGGGATTTTTCCGGAAGGGCGCTTCTTCCCTGACACCTATCGTTACGTGCGGGGCATGTCCGATGTCGAGGTGCTGAAAACCGCTTACGACCGCCTCGATGAAGTACTCGCCAAGGAGTGGGAAAAGCGCTCTGCAGATACACCGTACACCGAACCCTACCAGGCGCTGATCATGGCTTCGCTGGTGGAAAAGGAAACCGGCGTACCGCAGGAGCGCGGGCAGATTGCCGGCGTGTTTGTACGACGCATGGCGATGGGCATGCTGCTGCAGACCGACCCGACGGTGATCTACGGCCTCGGCGACCGCTACAGCGGCAAGCTGACCCGGGCTCACCTCAGGGAATCGACGCCGTATAACACTTACATGAATGCGGGCCTGCCGCCGACGCCGATTTCGATGGTCGGTCGCGAAGCCATCCATGCGGCACTCAATCCGGTGGATGGCAACAGCCTTTACTTCGTG
Organism: Pseudomonas sp. BF-B-30; assembly: GCF_019956305.1. Lineage (NCBI taxonomy): Bacteria > Pseudomonadati > Pseudomonadota > Gammaproteobacteria > Pseudomonadales > Pseudomonadaceae > Pseudomonas > Pseudomonas sp. BF-B-30. The sequence continues at coordinate 14,561 of NZ_JAHBDG010000006.1, forward strand.
GCGCGTGGCGATGGCACCCATGTGTTCTCCGACGACCTGGATGCCCACAACAATGCCGTGAAGGAGTTCCAGCTCAAGCGTCGCGCCGATTACCGCTCCAGCCCGGCTCCGGCTACTACGCCCGAGATGCCGCCAATCCAGGCTGAGCAAAACGGTATGCAGGAGGCCAGGTCTTCGCAGGAGCAGGCGCCGATCCCGGCCGCTTCACCGAACACGGTTCCCGAGGCGCTGCCGCAAGTGCCGGCGCAAGATCCTGCGCCAGCCCCTGAAACGCCCGAACCCGATGCAAGCGCACCGAAAAGCCCGCAATGACTCTGATTAAGGACTGCCTGTGACTGGCTTGTTTATTACTCTGGAAGGCCCGGAAGGCGCCGGCAAGAGCACCAATCGCGAATACCTGGCCGAGCGCCTGCGCGCTGCCGGCATCGAGGTGGTGCTGACCCGCGAGCCGGGTGGCACGCCGTTGGCCGAGCGCATTCGTGAAGTGCTGCTGGCCCCGGTCGATGAAGTCATGAACCCGGATGCCGAGTTGCTGTTGGTGTTCGCGGCGCGTGCCCAGCATCTGGCCGAGGTGATTCGCCCGGCGCTGGCCCGCGGTGCCGTGGTCTTGTGTGATCGTTTTACCGATTCGACATACGCCTATCAGGGCGGCGGTCGCGGCTTGTCGCTGGAGCGCATCGCGACCCTGGAAACCTTCGTCCAGGGCGATCTGCGCCCGGACCTCACGCTGATTTTCGATCTGCCTGTCGAGGTCGGCCTGGCCCGCGCCAGCGCTCGTGGTCGTCTGGATCGCTTCGAGCTCGAAGGCCGGACCTTTTTCGATGCCGTACGCAGTGCCTTCCTCAAGCGGGCCAAGGCGGATCCGGCGCGTTATGTGCTGGTCGATGCTGCCCAGCCGTTGGCACAGGTTCAGCAATCGCTGGATGCCTTGCTGCCGCGCCTGCTGGAGTTGAGCCGTGGCTGAGGCCTATCCGTGGCAGGAAAACCTCTGGCAGCAACTGGCCGGTCGCACCCAGCATGCGCACGCCTACCTGCTGCATGGCCCCGCCGGAATCGGCAAGCGGGCACTGGCCGAGCGCTTGATGGCCAGCTTGCTGTGCCAGCGCCCGAACGCGCTGCAAGCCTGCGGCGAATGCAAATCCTGCCTGCTGCTCAAGGCTGGCAGCCATCCGGATAACTACATCCTGGAGCCGGAAGAAGCCGACAAGGCGATCAAGGTCGACCAGGTTCGCGACCTGGTCGGTTTCGTTGTGCAGACCGCACAGTTGGGCGGGCGCAAAGTGGTGCTGATCGAGCCGGCCGAGTCGATGAACATCAACGCCGCCAACGCCTTGCTCAAAAGCCTTGAAGAACCGTCCGGCGATACCGTTCTGTTGCTGGTCAGCCATCAGCCGAGCCGCTTGTTGCCAACCATCAAGAGTCGCTGCGTGCAGCAGGCCTGTCCGCTGCCGGGCGAGGCCATGAGCTTGAAGTGGTTGGCCCAGGCGTTGCCGGAGTGCTCCGAAGATGAGCGCGTCGAACTGCTGACGCTGGCCGCCGGTTCGCCGCTGGCGGCGGTCAATCTCCAGGCCCAGGGCGTGCGTGAACAGCGCACGCAAGTGGTGGAAGGGGTGAAAAAACTCCTCAAGCAACAACAGTCGCCGACGCAACTGGCCGAAGAATGGAAAAACATTCCAATGTTGCGCCTGTTCGATTGGTTCTGCGATTGGTCGAGCCTGATCCTGCGCTATCAATTGACTCAGGATGAAGCCGGCCTCGGCCTGACCGACATGCGCAAGGTCGTGCAATACCTGGCGCAGAAAAGCGCCCAGGGCAAAGTCCTCGATATTCAGGACTGGATCCTCGCCCAGCGGCAGAAAGTTCTGAGCAAGGCCAACCTCAACCCGGCCTTGTTGCTGGAAGCATTGCTGGTGCAATGGGCGTCGTTGCCTGCCCAACGATGACTGTCTGCGCCTAGACTCTGAGTATCAGAACATCCGACCGTCCCACCCATACAAGTTGCAGCCCTTTATGCTCGTAGATTCCCATTGTCACCTTGATCGCCTTGACCTGACCGCCCACGAGGGCTCCCTGGATGCTGCCCTGGAGGCTGCCCGGCAGCGTGGGGTAGGGCACTTTCTGTGTATCGGTGTCAGCGCGGACAACGCGGCCGACGTCAAGGCCCTGGCCGAACGTTATGACGATGTCGACTGCTCGGTGGGCGTGCACCCTCTGGATGTGCAGCCGGGGGCCGCGCCGGCGCTGGACTGGCTGTTGCAGGAGCTCAATCACCCGCGGGTGGTGGCGATTGGCGAAACCGGCCTCGATTACCACTACGAGCCGGAAGCAGCAGAGTTGCAGCAGGAATCGTTCCGCCTGCACCTGCAAGCGGCGCAGCAGACCGGCAAACCGGTGATCATCCATACCCGTGGCGCCCGCACCGATACCCTGGACTTGCTGCGTGAAGCGGCGCTGCCCCAGGCGGGCGTACTGCATTGCTTTACCGAAGACTGGGAGATGGCGAAGGCTGCGCTGGACATGGGCTATTACATTTCCCTGTCCGGGATTGTCACTTTCCGCAATGCCGATGCGTTGCGCGATGTGGCCAGCAAGGTGCCTGCCGACCGATTGTTGGTGGAAACCGACTCGCCGTACCTGGCGCCGATTCCCTATCGTGGCAAACCAAACCTGCCGCAGTACGTGCGTGAAGTTGCGGAATTTCTGGCAATGTTGCGTGGTGAGCCCTACGAGCGGTTTGCCGAGCAAACCACGGCGAATTTCCAGCGACTGTTCCCGCTGGCACATGTAAAAGGTTAAATCGCAGGCAAAAAAAACCCGGGTTCTGGGGGGTGAATCCGGGTTAAGACCATTAGGAGTAAAACAATGGCACGCGGTCCGTTGGTACCAATATCGGCGTGACACTTGGGGGAGATGCCCCGCCGACAGTTCAAGTATTGATCAGGATTGCGCCTCGTCCAGTTTACCGGTCCGGGTTTTTAAACAAATTTGGAATACGTGCGCTTCGGAAGAGTTCTCATCACCCTGTAAACGTACGCGGAATGACCAGAAAGCGCAGATATGGTCGGATGATCCGTGCATTTTTGCGTAAGTTAGGCATAATACGCGGCTTCGAATTTTGACCCCGACAGACCTTTTCTTATGCATAAAGAACCTCGTAAGGTCCGTGAATTCCGTCGCCGCGAGCAGGAAATTCTCGATACCGCGCTCAAGCTGTTCCTCGAACAAGGTGAAGACAGTGTCACCGTCGAGATGATTGCTGATGCCGTCGGTATCGGCAAAGGCACGATCTACAAGCACTTCAAATCCAAGGCGGAAATCTATCTGCGCCTGATGCTCGACTACGAGCGCGATTTGAACGCTCTGCTGCATTCGGCCGATGTCGACAAGGACAAGGAAGCCCTGTCCCGGGCCTACTTCGAATTCCGCATGCGCGATCCACAACGCTATCGCCTGTTCGACCGCCTCGAAGAGAAAGTGGTCAAGGGCAACCAGGTGCCGGAGATGATCGAGGAGCTGCACAAGATCCGTGCCTCGAACTTCGAACGCCTGACCTTGCTGATCAAGGGCCGGATCAGCGAAGGCAAGCTGGAAGACGTGCCACCTTACTTCCACTACTGCGCGTCCTGGGCGCTGGTGCACGGTGCCGTCGCGCTGTATCACTCGCCGTTCTGGAGCAATGTGCTGGAAGATCAGGAAGGTTTCTTCCAGTTCCTGATGGACATCGGCGTGCGCATGGGCAACAAGCGCAAGCGTGACACCGACACTTCCGGCAGCTGAGCCATTCAGTTGCCTTATTGCGCCATGATTTCGCTACATGGCGCAGTAGCGCAGGAATATACTCAGGTAGAGGACTTGCTAAAACTTGATTTCTGAGTCAAGTTTTAGCGGCCCGATATTCTTCCGCCGGAGTGACCATGATCGTTGATCGTCAAGGCAGGCGTTTTCGCAACTTGCGAATCAGTCTGACCTCAGCCTGCAATTACGCCTGTACCTACTGCGTGCCCAACGGCAAGCGGCTGGTGGCTGCGCAGGATGAATTGTCGGCCGAAGCCATGGCGCGCGGCGTGGCTTATCTGATTGAAGCGGCGGGCATCGAGCGTCTGCGCATTACCGGCGGCGAGCCGCTGGTCAGCCCGAAACTCGAGGCGTTCATGACGGCGGTCGGGCAGATGGGCCTGGAAGACATCAGCCTGACCACCAATGGCCAGTTGCTGGCGAAGAAACTGCCGCTGCTGGTGAACGCCGGTATCCGGCGCCTCAACGTCTCCCTCGATACTCTCGACGCCAGTGCGTTCCGCAGTATTGCCCGGGGCGGCGACCTGGCCACCGTGCTCGACGGCATGAGCGAGGCCAGTGCGGCCGGCATGAAGATCAAGGTCAACATGGTGCCGCTGCGCGGACAGAACCTCGATCAAGTGATGCCGCTGCTCGACTACTGCCTGGAGCGCGGTTATGAACTGCGCTTCATCGAACTGATGCGCATGGGCCACCTGGCCAACGATTCCAATGCCTTTCTGCAGCAGTTCGTCAGTCTCCAGCAATTGCTGAGCCTGATCGGCGAACGCTACGAATACCTGCAAGCCGATGCCCCGGTCGATGCGACGGCCGTTCGATATGAGATTCCCGGCCAGGGTTATTTCGGCGTGATCGCCAACGAGAGCGTGCCTTTCTGCCGTACCTGTTCGCGACTTCGTTTGTCTTCCACCGGGTGGCTGCATGGCTGCCTGTCGTCGAGCAATCGCCATTACATCGGTGACCTGCTGGACAAGCCACGCCATCAGGCCCTGCCGGCCCTGCAGCGGCTGCTGGTGAAAGCCTTGGGTGACAAGCAGGAAGTGGCGTTCTCTGGCGGCGCGACTGTCATGAAGATTATCGGCGGCTGATCTTCCGCAATCGCGAGCAAGCTCGCTCCCACAGGTGATATGCAGTTCCCTGTGGGAGCGAGCTTGCTCGCGATTCGGACTGTCAGATGCCACTGCTCATGAGCTGGCGCAAAAGCTGCATCCTACGGCCATTCGCCGGTTTTCCGACACCGGCCTCTGGAGGATAGGATGCGTAGCCTGGTTTTGCTGCTGGCCGTTTTGGCACTTGGTGGCTGCATGAACGTCAGCGATATGGCCGAAGGGACTCGTTACCATATGAGCGATGCGGGGCTGCTCGATCACAGTGACAGCCGTCGCGTAAACAACTTGCGCATTCAGCCGGACTCGTTCGTCTACATCGCCCAGGGCGCTTTCATGCCGCCGGGCAGCGCCGTTTATCCGCGGCCCAACGTGATTGCCGAAGTCGCGTTCGACGGCTTCGTCGAATATTTCCCGATGGTCCGCCGTGCCCGTACGCCGGAAGGCCTCGACCAGGCCATGGGCGAAGCCCGTGCCGCCGGTGCGCACTATCTGCTCTACACCCGGTTTGCCAAGTCTGACGACCGTATCGGCAACTCGGACGAGTGGCTGGACCAGGAAGCCCTGGATCGTCTCGGCATCGACAGCGGTATGATTCAGATCATGTTGATCGAGACCAGCACCCAGTATTTGATTGATACTGCAACCATCAAGAGTCGTGGCGGTTTACTGACGTTCCACGATAAAAAACCCGAAGACCTGATGGGCCCGCCGCTGGAGCAATACGCGCGCAGCCTGCTGGGGCTCAGCGACCAGTAATTTCAAGGAGAACGCCATGAGTGGCCCGCAAAAAGCCAACGACTTGCTGGGGCAAATCCCCAAGACCAAAGGCTTGCCGCCGGTGCACCTGTGGAATCCCGATTTCTGCGGCGACATCGACATGCGCATCGCCCGGGACGGCACCTGGTATTACCTGGGCACGCCGATCGGGCGCAAGCCGATGGTCAAACTGTTCTCCACTATCATTCGCCGCGACGGCGATGATTATTTCCTGATAACTCCGGTGGAAAAGGTCGGGATCAAGGTCGACGATGCGCCGTTCGTGGCGATTGCGGTGGACGTGGAAGGCGAGGGCGAGGCGCAGGTGTTGCGCTTTACCACCAACGTCGATGAAACCACCGAGGCCGGCGCCGATCATCCGATGCGTGTGGTCATCGACCCGGTAACGCAAGAGCCTGCCCCTTACGTGCATGTGCGCAGCAATCTTGAAGCGTTGATCCATCGCAACGTGTTCTATCAATTGGTGGAGCTGGCGGTGAGTCGCGAGATCGACGGCCAGCGCTGGCTCGGTGTATGGAGTGACGGCGAGTTCTTCCCCATCGGTCTCGAACCCTGACCCATAACCCTGTGGGAGCGAGCTTGCTCGCCATGAGGGCATAACATTCAACATCCATGTTGCCTGTTACTCCGTCATCGCGAGCAAGCTCGCTCCCACAGGGGGTTGCGAACACTCAAAAAATCAAATTGACATCCAATCATATGATGATTAGCGTGGACCTCCATCGCGAACGGCATTGAGGTGTCCATGTCCAGCAGCTTTCATGCATCGACGGTTGACTGGCTGGGTTGCTGGCTCGCCACGGGGCAGGTCAAGCCAGGTGAGTCACTCAAGGTCGAAGCCGACCTCGGCGAACAACTCGGCGTGAGCCGTACGGTCATCCGTGAAGCCATCAAGACCCTGGTTGCCAAAGGCATGCTCGAGGTCGGGCCGAAAGTCGGCACGCGGGTATTACCAGTGCGGCGCTGGAACCTCTTCGATCCACAAGTCGTTGGCTGGTTGTCGCGCAGCGGCTTACCGGAAAACTTCGTCGACGATCTGCTCGACCTGCGCCGCACCATCGAACCGATGGCCGTGCGCTGGGCCTGCGAGCGCGCAACCGGCGAACAGGTGAACGAGATCCTGTTGGCCTGCAACGCGCTGGAACGGGCGGTGGACAGCGGCATCGATTACAACCGCGCCGATCAGTTCTTCCACGAGTGCATCCTCGCCGCCAGCCACAATCAATTCATTGAACAAATGGTTCCCGCCCTCGGCGCGTTGCTGGCGGTGGCCTTTGAAGTGTCCGCCGCCGACCCGGATGAACTGCGTCGCACCCTGCCGATTCACCGGGACCTGGCCGAGGCTATCGCAGCCCGGGATACCGCCCGGGGTGTCTGGGCCTGCATGACCCTGATCGATAACGCGGACCTTGCGATCAAGCGTTACTACCCTCAAGTCATGGCCGATAGAAAAGCCAGCTAAACACGAAGATCCCCCGGTGGGAGCGGGCTTGCTCGCGAAGGCGGTGTGTCAGGTTGCGGTGAAGTCGAATGTGCCGACGCTTTCGCGAGCAAGCCCGCTCCCACATAAAACAAGAACAACGCAGGAGGCTTCATGACGTGGAGCGCGGTTACCGGGCATCGGGCGAAACTGGGAGAGGGTCCGTTCTGGGATGCGCCGACCCAGGCACTGTATTGGGTGGATATCGCCGGTAAGCAGGCGTTGCGGCTGATCGGCGCCAACGTGCAGATCTGGCAGATGCCAGAGCACGTGTCGGCGTTCATTCCCTGCGAAAGCGGCGATGCCCTGGTGGCATTGAGCAGCGGCGTGTATCGGCTCGATCTCGATTCACCGGGCCTGGCGCCGCGCCTGACACTGTTTTGCGTTGCCGATCCGCAACCGGGCAACCGCCCCAATGAAGCCCGTTGCGACGCCCAAGGCCGGCTCTGGCTCGGCACCATGCAAAACAACATCGGCGCAAACGGCGAAGACCTGCCCATCGTCCACCGTTCCGGTGGACTGTTCCGCATCGATCGCGCCGGGCGGGTTGCGCCGTTGCTGCGCAATCTGGGCATTCCCAACACGCTGCTGTGGAGCGATGACGCCACCAGCGTGTATTTCGGCGACAGCCTCGACGGCACCTTGTATCGACATTTCATCCGTGCCGACGGAGCCCTCGATGCGCCACAGGTCTGGTTTGGTCCGCACGAGCGTGGCGGCCCGGATGGTTCAGCGATGGATGCCGAAGGTTTTATCTGGAATGCCCGTTGGGACGGCAGCTGCCTGCTCAGGTTGAGCCCGGACGGCAAAGTCGATCGGATCATTGAACTGCCGGTCAGTCGTCCCACCAGTTGCGTGTTCGGTGGTACAGACCTCAAAACCCTGTACATCACCAGTGCGGCCTGTCCGCTGGGCCATCCGTTGGATGGGGCTGTGTTGTCGATCGCAGTGGATGTGCCTGGAAAACATTGCACGCGCTTTGCTGGGTAAATCCCAAAATATGGGATGCAAATATATATATTGAGATTTATCGCGGGCCGGGTTTATAGTCGGCCCCACCAGTTACATGCACTCACACTTAAAAAAACAAAACAGGTGAAGTGATGCAGCGAAGTTCCCCCGTGCTCCCTTGCGGAGCCTGTGCCTCAGAACGTTTCCAGGCTGAAACGTTTCGCGCTCACCTGTTTCCTACCCAGCGCCTTTTGACCGGACATCGACAGATGCCCGGTTTTCGTCGTGTTTTCGAACAGGAGTCTTGATCCATGGCTGAACCACTGTCATTGCCACCGGTTCCCGAACCGCCCAAGGGCGAACGCCTGAAAAACAAGGTCGTCTTGCTGACCGGTGCCGCCCAGGGTATTGGCGAAGCGATTGTGGCGACCTTCGCGTCCCAGCAGGCCAGGTTGATCATCAGCGACATTCAGGTCGAGAAAGTCGAGAAGGTCGCGGCGCATTGGCGAGACCAGGGCGCCGATGTGGTGGCGATCAAGGCCGACGTGTCACGTCAGCAGGACCTGCACGCCATGGCCCGGCTGGCGATCGACCTGCACGGCCGGATCGATGTGCTGGTCAACTGCGCCGGGGTCAACGTATTCCGCGATCCGCTGGAAATGACCGAGGAAGACTGGCGTCGCTGCTTTGCCATCGACCTCGATGGTGCCTGGTACGGTTGCAAGGCGGTGCTGCCGCAGATGATCGAGCAGCGCGTCGGCAGCATCATCAATATCGCGTCCACCCATTCCACCCACATCATTCCAGGATGCTTCCCGTACCCGGTGGCCAAGCATGGCCTGCTCGGCCTGACCCGCGCGCTGGGCATCGAATATGCGCCCAAGGGTGTGCGCGTCAACGCGATTGCGCCGGGCTACATCGAAACCCAGTTGAACGTCGATTACTGGAACGGTTTTGCCGACCCCCACGCCGAACGCCAGCGCGCGTTTGACCTGCACCCGCCGCGCCGTATCGGGCAGCCGATCGAAGTGGCAATGACCGCCGTGTTCCTGGCCAGTGATGAAGCGCCGTTCATCAATGCCTCGTGCATCACCATCGATGGTGGTCGCTCGGTGATGTACCACGACTGAGTGATCGGGCTTTCCGGCGCCTTGCTACGCCTGAAATCCAATCATCATACGATATGACTATTGGCAGTATGTTTTTACCGCCCGTTGGTTAACAAAGAACGCTTTCAACGAGTGCTCAAGAAAAATAACAAGGAGTCAGCTTATGAATCGTCGTCATGCTATCCGTTCCCTGTGCTGTGCCGCGTTGGCGGTCTCGGCGTTCAGCCTGAGCAACACGCTGCCGGCAGCCGAGGAAGTGAAGATCGGTTTCCTGGTCAAACAGGCCGAAGAACCCTGGTTCCAGACCGAGTGGGCCTTTGCCGAAAAGGCCGGGAAAGAGAAGGGCTTCACCCTGATCAAGATCGCCGTGCCCGACGGTGAGAAAACCCTTTCTGCCATCGACAGCCTCGCGGCCAACGGCGCCAAGGGGTTCGTGATCTGCCCGCCGGACGTGTCCCTCGGCCCGGCGATCATGGCCAAGGCCAAACTCAACGGATTGAAAGTGATCGCCGTCGATGACCGTTTCGTCGATGCCAGCGGCAAGTTCATGGAAGACGTGCCGTACCTCGGCATGGCCGCTTTCGAAGTCGGTCAGAAACAAGGCAATGCCATGGCGACCGAAGCGAAGAAACGCGGTTGGGACTGGAAAGACACCTATGCGGTGATCAACACCTACAACGAACTCGACACCGGCAAGAAGCGCACCGACGGTTCGGTGAAAGCGCTGCAGGATGCCGGCATGCCGAAAGACCACATCCTGTTCGCGGCCCTCAAGACCCTCGACGTGCCGGGCAGCATGGACGCCACCAACTCGGCCCTGGTGAAACTGCCGGGGGCGGCGAAGAACCTGATCATCGGCGGCATGAACGACAACACCGTGCTCGGCGGTGTGCGCGCCACCGAGAGCGCCGGTTTCGCCGCGGCCAACGTGATCGGCATCGGCATCAACGGTACCGACGCCATCGGCGAGCTGAAGAAACCCGACAGCGGCTTCTACGGCTCGATGCTGCCGAGCCCGCACATCGAGGGCTACAACACCGCCAGCATGATGTACGAGTGGGTCACCACCGGCAAAGAACCGGCGAAGTACACCGCGATGGATGACGTGACGCTGATCACCCGCGACAACTTCAAGCAGGAACTGGAAAAGATCGGCCTGTGGAACTGACGGCCGTTTGACTTCAGCGGCGGCCTCGGCGGCGGGGTCGCCTGATCGGTGTGAAGAGGTGGTTATGCACGCGCAAACAATCCAACACGAACACAGCCTTACCGGCAGCTTGCGCTTCAACGGGATCGGCAAGACCTTTCCCGGGGTGAAGGCGCTGGACAACATCAGCTTCGTCGCCCATCCGGGGCAGGTTCACGCCTTGATGGGCGAGAACGGCGCCGGCAAGTCGACGCTGCTGAAAATTCTCGGCGGGGCCTACACGCCTTGCAGCGGTGCCTTACAGATCGGCGAGCGGACGATGGACTTCAAGTCCACCGCCGACAGCATCGGCAGTGGCGTCGCGGTGATCCACCAGGAGCTGCATCTGGTGCCGGAAATGACCGTGGCCGAGAACCTGTTTCTCGGGCATCTGCCAGCCAGTTTCGGCCTGATCAATCGCAGCACTCTGCGCCAGCAGGCACTGGCCTGCCTCAAAGGCCTGGCCGATGAAATCGACCCGCAGGAAAAAGTCGGGCGCCTGTCCCTCGGCCAGCGGCAACTGGTGGAAATCGCCAAGGCTTTGTCCCGTGGCGCCCACGTGATTGCCTTCGACGAACCCACCAGCAGCCTTTCGGCAAGGGAGATCGACCGCTTGATGGCAATCATCGGCCGGCTGCGGGACGAAGGCAAAGTGGTGCTCTATGTCTCCCATCGCATGGAAGAGGTGTTTCGCATCTGCAACGCGGTGACGGTGTTCAAGGACGGGCGCTACGTGCGCACGTTCGATGACATGAGCCAACTGACCCACGATCAACTGGTCACCTGCATGGTCGGGCGCGACATCCAGGACATCTACGATTACCGCCCGCGCCAGCGCGGCGCGGTGGCACTCAAGGTCGACGGACTGCTCGGGCCGGGGTTGCGCGAGCCAGTGAGTTTCGAGGTGCACAAAGGCGAAATCCTCGGGCTGTTCGGGCTGGTCGGGGCCGGTCGCACCGAGCTGTTGCGCCTGCTCAGTGGCCTGGCGCGCAACAGCGCCGGACAGCTGAAACTTCGAGGCCATGAACTGAAGCTGCGTTCACCCCGGGACGCGATTGCCGCCGGGATCCTGTTGTGCCCCGAGGACCGCAAGAAGGAAGGCATCCTGCCGCTGGCCAGCGTCGCCGAGAACATCAACATCAGTGCGCGCGGCGCCCATTCCACCTTCGGTTGCCTGTTGCGTGGCCTGTGGGAAAAGGACAACGCCGAGCAGCAGATCAAGGCGCTGAAAGTGAAGACGCCCAACGCGGCGCAAAAAATCATGTACCTGTCCGGTGGCAATCAGCAGAAGGCCATTCTCGGCCGCTGGCTGTCGATGCCGATGAAAGTGCTGCTGCTCGACGAACCCACACGCGGCATCGACATTGGTGCCAAGGCCGAGATCTACCAGATCATCCATAACCTGGCAGCCGAGGGGATCGCGGTGATTGTGGTGTCCAGCGACTTGATGGAAGTCATGGGCATTTCCGACCGCATCCTGGTGCTGTGCGAAGGCGCCCTGCGTGGCGAACTGAGCCGCGAACAGGCCAACGAATCCAACCTGCTGCAACTGGCTTTGCCGCGCCAACGCGCCGACGGCGTGGCGAACTGAGAGGTGACTATGATGACAACCCAAAACAACACCCTGCCGACCACGCGCAAACCGCTGGACCTGCGGCGCTTCCTTGATGACTGGGTGATGCTGCTGGCGGCGGTCGGCATCTTTGTCGCCTGCACCTTGCTGATCGACAACTTCCTTTCACCGCTGAACATGCGTGGCCTGGGCCTGGCGATTTCCACCACCGGCATTGCTGCCTGCACCATGTTGTATTGCCTGGCGTCCGGGCATTTCGACTTGTCGGTGGGCTCGGTGATTGCCTGTGCCGGGGTGGTCGCGGCGGTGGTGATGCGCGACACCGACAGCGTGTTTCTCGGTGTCTGTGCCGCGCTGGTGATGGGCCTGATCGTCGGGTTGATCAACGGGATAGTGATCGCCAAGCTGCGGGTCAATGCGCTGATCACCACGCTGGCGACCATGCAGATCGTGCGCGGCCTGGCCTACATCTTCGCCAACGGCAAAGCGGTGGGGGTGTCCCAGGAATCGTTCTTTGTGTTCGGTAACGGCCAGATGTTTGGCGTGCCGGTACCGATCCTGATCACCATCGTCTGCTTCCTGTTCTTCGGCTGGCTGCTGAACTACACCACCTACGGGCGCAACACCATGGCCATCGGCGGCAACCAGGAAGCGGCGCTGCTGGCCGGTGTGAGTGTCGACCGGACCAAGATCATCATCTTCGCCGTGCACGGTTTGATCGGTGCATTGGCCGGGGTGATCCTGGCCTCGCGCATGACCTCCGGCCAGCCGATGATCGGCCAGGGTTTCGAATTGACGGTGATCTCGGCCTGCGTGCTGGGCGGGGTGTCGTTGAGTGGCGGGATCGGCATGATCCGGCACGTGATCGCCGGGGTGTTGATTCTGGCGATCATCGAAAATGCGATGAACCTGAAGAACATCGATACGTTTTATCAGTATGTAATCCGGGGTTCGATTTTGCTTCTGGCCGTCGTGATTGACCGCCTGAAACAGCGCTGACACTCATTACACCTGTGGGAGCAACTGTCTGCAGTATGCCTTGCGCAGCGCCTCGGCCAATTCCTTTGTCCTCAAACCGGAAGTCATTGGCTGTCGCTGTCGTCGTCACCCGAGTCACCGCTAGTGGTCGAGCCAAGTCCGCCGCTGCTGGGTGTTTTGCGGCCTGGCAACTGACGTCCCGCGTCGTTGCCTTGAATCCGCGGGTCGGTGCCGGTGGCGGGCGGCAGGTTCTGGTCGATCGTCGTGCCATCGGTGTTCATGCCGGGGGCACTCTGGATGGCGGGAGCCCTGGGTTTTTCCACCGGATTGGTCGGGCCGGTGCTCGAGCCGATGGTTCCGGCGAAGGAGGCGGCGGATAAAAGGGCAGTGAGAACGAGGGCGGTCAACCTGGACAGGGTCATGGTGGTGTCTCCAGCGAGTAGAGTCCTTACCTGATTAGTCCGCCCTCGATCCGGATGGGTGCATTGTCAGCGACGAACGGCTCAGGCCTCCTCCAGTGCCCTGACCGCGGTGGCTCTACGCCAGATCAAGCGGCCCAAGGTGATCAGCCAGTTGAGCGAGGCAACCGCCAACACCGTGAGCAACAGCGTGGGCATGCCTTGCTCGACAATGATTTTCCCTGCCAGCAATGGAAATCCGAACACGCCGATGAAGTACGACAGGCTGAACAGCAGCAAGGATTGTGCGGTGGTGCCGTTCGGCGCTTCATTGGCGGCCAGGCCGTTGATCACCGAGTAGGTCAGGCCGTAACCGACCCCGAGCATCACTGCCGCGAGCACGTAGCTGACGCTGCTGTCGACGACAAAACCGAACATCACGATCGATGCCAGCATCAGCCCCGAAAGCAGGCACGATGCACGCAATGGATCGCGCTTGACCACGAAACCGGCAACCAGCATGCGGCCGCTGATCGCCGCACTCATGAAGCCGAGGAAGAACAGCGAATAGTCGAGCGAACGCGCTGCGGCATAACTGGTTTGAAAGCTCGACAGACCACCGAACACGCAGCCGCCGAGACCAACCATGATGATCGGGAAAACGGCCCTGGACGACAGCACCTGACCCGCTGCACGCCAGGAAATTCGCGACACGCTGCCAGATTGCGCGGGCGCCGGTTTCAGTTGTCGATCCAGGCGCCAGAACAGCAATACGCCGATCAGGCTGGCCAGCGCCGCCAGGTAAAACGCCGCGGTCACCGGATAACCGAGCGCACTCGCCGCGCGGCCGAGCAAAGGGCCGCTGCCGATCCCGGTCATCATGCTGCCGGACAACAAGGCGAAGTATCTGGCGCGCTGCGCGGGTGTCACCAGGCTTGCCACGATGATCGGCCCCAGGGTGTAGAACACGCCCCAGCCCAAGCCCAGCAGCAGGCCGAAAAACAACAACAGGTGACCGAAGCCCGGGGTCAGGGCGAAGCCCAGGCTGGCGGCTACCAGCAATACACCGAACAGCGCCACCGAGCGGGCGGCACCGAGCAGGTCGGACAAATGACCGGAAACAATCACCGCTGCAAAGGTGCTGAGCATTGCCGCCGAAATCACACTTCCGGCATCGTGTTCGTTACCGCCGCGAGAACCAATCAGCAACGACAGCAGAAACGTCGAGCCATAGGACAATGACAACAGGTAACTGGCGAGGCAAAAAAGGCCGAACAGCTTGTTTGAAACTGGGGGTGTTGCGGTGGGCATGACGCGGTTCCTTGACCGGATAAATAAGCAGCGCGTCTATCTAACCACGCAGACCCCGAACATTAGGTCCGAGGTTATCGATTCCAGGGTTAGTGCCGGCCGGAGTAAACCCCCTTTGTAGGAGCGAGCTTGCGCGCGATGAACCCGAGAACACCGGGTGTATCCAGAAAGCACGCGTTATCGTTAACGACCATCGCGAGCGAGCTCGCTCCTACAGGTGTTGGGACAGTCCCCTCGCCACAAATACCGCGCCGACTTAGTATGGCGTTTTCCACTTTTGACAAGGCACGTCCATGACGATCGAAATCCGCCCGGCGACCCCCAGTGACGCACCGCAAATCCTCGCGTTCATCACTGAACTGGCCGACTACGAACGTGCCCGCCATGAAGTCATCGCCAGCGTTGCCGATATCGAGCGCAGCCTGTTCAGCGAAGGCGCCACAGCCCATGGCCTGATCTGCCTGCGCGAGGGTGCACCCATCGGTTTCGCGGTGTTCTTCTTCAGCTATTCCACCTGGCTTGGCAGCAACTGCCTGTACCTCGAAGACCTCTACATCACCCCGGAACAACGCGGCGGTGGCGCGGGCAAGACCCTGTTGCGGCATCTGGCGAAAATCGCCTGCGCCAACGACTGCGGCCGTTTCGAGTGGAGCGTGCTGGAGTGGAATACGCCGGCCATCGATTTCTACAAATCCCTGGGCGCGCAGCCGCAGGAGGAGTGGGTGCGCTATCGGATGGATGGGGCGGTGTTGCGGGATTTTGCAGCGGGTAACTGATCGCTTCCAAAAGATCGCAGCCTTCGGGCTGCGATTTTTTTTCCTTGTCTCATAATATGGGATTGATATTTATATATTGAGATTTGTCCCTTCGCAGGTTTATAGTCCCGCTCACTCACTGCCAAAAACCAAAACAGGTGAAGCGATGCAGGCGCAATTGATCGCGCTCGACTGGGGGACAACCTCATTACGTGCTTACAAACTGGCCGAAGGCGGGCAAGTGCTCGAACAGCGTTCGCTGTCGTCGGGGATCATGCAGCTGCCGAAAGCGCCGCGAATCATTGGCGGCCGGGAATGCGCCGATGGTTTCGAACTGGCTTTCGATGAGGCTTGTGGCGACTGGCTCGACGCCCAACCGGATTTGCCGGTGATTGCCTGCGGCATGGTCGGCAGCGCCCAGGGTTGGAGCGAAGCGGCCTACCGGGACACGCCGGCGAACGTCGCCACGCTCGGTACTTCCTTGCAAACCGTGCGCAGCCGGCGCGGCGTCGATGTGCACATCGTGCCCGGCGTCATCGAGCGTTCGCCTTTGCCGAACGTGATGCGCGGCGAAGAAACCCAGGTACTCGGCGTGCTGCAAAACCTGACGAGCGAGGCGGGCGCTGATCTGCTGATCGGCCTGCCGGGCAGCCATTCGAAATGGGTGGAAGTGGCCGGCGGCTGCATCGTGCACTTCGACACTTTCATGACCGGCGAAGTCTTCGCCGTGCTCAGTCAACACAGCATTCTCGGGCGCACCCAACAATGTAGCGCGTCTTTCGATGGCGATGCGTTTGATCGCGGCGTGAAGGTCGCGTTGTCGGCGCACGGTGAAATCGGTCCGCTGTCGACGATGTTCAGCGCCCGCAGTCTCGGGCTGACCGGCGAGTTGAGCGCAATCGCCCAGGCGGACTATCTGTCCGGCCTGCTGATCGGCCACGAGTTGACGGCCTTGGCCAATGCCCAGCGGCGCCGACGCAACAGTGTGCATCTGCCTTCGATCATCCTCATCGGCAACACCCAACTCTGTGCCCGCTACAGCCGTGCGCTCGACGCCTGCGGTTTTGCCCGGGTGACCCTGGCCGAACAAGCCACCGAACGCGGGTTGTGGCAACTGGCGCTGGCTGCCGGCCTGGTCACGTGCACCGCATCCCGTTAAACCTGACTGGAGTCCTGACATGCTCAAACAAGCCCTGGCGCAAAACGGCCTGATCGCGATCCTGCGTGGCCTGCGCCCGCAGGAAGCGGCGGCCATCGGCGAAGTCCTGTACGCCGCCGGATTTCGCGTCATCGAAGTGCCGCTCAATTCCCCTGAACCGTACGAAAGTATTCGCATCCTGCGCAGTACCTTGCCCGCCGATTGCCTGATCGGTGCCGGTACGGTGTTGACGCCGGAGCAGGTCGAGCAAGTGAAAGCCGCGGGCGGCCAGGTGATCGTCATGCCCCATAGCGATCCGAAGGTCTTGCGCGCGGCGAAAGCGGCAGGGCTGTACCTGTCGCCGGGTGTCGCCACGCCGACCGAAGCCTTCACGGCACTGGCTGAAGGCGCGGATGTGCTGAAGCTGTTTCCGGCCGAGCAGATGGGGCCGGCAGTCGTCAAAGCCTGGCTCGCCGTATTGCCTGCCGGAACCCTGCTGGCGCCGGTTGGCGGGATCACGCCAGACAACATGCAGTCGTTCATCGACGCCGGCGTCAAAGGTTTCGGCCTCGGTTCCGGCCTGTTCAAACCGGGCATGACGCCTACGCAAGTGGCGGCCAATGCCGAGGCCTACGTCGCTGCCTGGAAAGCCCTTCGCTAAGACTTCATTGAGCGCCGAGCGCGCTGCATCTAATAAGAGAGCCAAAAGATGAAAATCACCAAACTGACCACCTTCATCGTTCCGCCGCGCTGGTGCTTCCTCAAAGTCGAAACCGACGAGGGCGTCACCGGTTGGGGGGAGCCCGTGGTCGAAGGCCGCGCCCACACCGTTGCCGCTGCCGTTGAAGAGTTGTCCGACTACCTGATCGGTAAAGACCCGCGCAACATCGAAGACATCTGGACCGTGCTCTATCGCGGCGGCTTCTACCGTGGCGGCGCGATCCACATGAGCGCTCTGGCCGGTATCGATCAGGCATTGTGGGACATCAAGGGCAAGGCGCTGGGCGTGTCGGTCAGCGATCTGCTGGGTGGCCAGGTGCGGGACAAGATTCGTGTGTACTCGTGGATCGGCGGGGACCGTCCAGCGGACACCGCGCGTGCGGCGAAAGAAGCGGTCGAGCGTGGTTTTACCGCGGTGAAAATGAACGGCACCGAAGAGCTGCAATTCCTCGATACCTTCGACAAGGTCGACCAGGCCCTGGCCAATGTTGCTGCCGTGCGCGATGCCGTCGGCCCGAACGTCGGCATAGGCGTGGACTTCCATGGCCGGGTGCACAAGCCCATGGCCAAGGTGCTGATGAAGGAGCTTGATCCGTACAAGCTGATGTTCATCGAAGAGCCGGTGCTGAGCGAAAACTACGAAGCGCTCAAAGAGTTGGCGCCGCTGACCAGTACGCCGATTGCCCTGGGCGAACGGCTGTTCTCGCGCTGGGATTTCAAGCGCGTGCTCAGCGAAGGTTATGTCGACATCATCCAGCCGGATGCCTCCCACGCCGGTGGCATCACCGAGACCCGCAAGATCGCCAACATGGCCGAAGCCTACGACGTGGCGCTGGCGCTGCATTGCCCGTTGGGCCCGATTGCCCTGGCGGCGTGCCTGCAACTGGACGCGGTTTGCTACAACGCGTTCATCCAGGAGCAGAGCCTGGGCATCCATTACAACGAGAGCAACGACCTGCTCGACTACGTCAAAGACCCACGGGTGTTCGACTACGACAAAGGCTTCGTGAAGATCCCGAACGGCCCGGGCCTGGGCATAGAGATCAACGAGGAATACGTGATCGAACGCGCCGCCATCGGCCACCGCTGGCGCAACCCGATCTGGCGCCATGCCGATGGCAGTTTTGCCGAGTGGTGAGTCACTGACACACCACCGTCCCCTGTGGGAGCGGGCATGCTCGCGAAAGCGTCCTGTCAGTCACATCAATGTTGGATGTGCAGCCGTCTTCGCGAGCAAGCCCGCTCCCACACTAGATCTCCATGGATAGAGGGATCTGCGTTTCCCCGGTTTTCTCATTGACCTCAATAACCATAAGAAGAGGCACCCCTCATGCAACCGCAAACCCTCACCGGGCAGGCGTCGTTGGTGACGCCCAGCCGCAAGCGTTTTTTCATCATGGTGCTGTTGTTCATCACCGTGGTGATCAACTACCTGGACCGCAGCAACCTGTCCATCGCTGCCCCGGCATTGACCAGTGACCTGGGCATCGACCCGATCCACGTCGGCCTGATCTTCTCCGCGTTCGGCTGGACCTACGCGGCCATGCAAATCCCCGGCGGCTGGCTGGTGGATCGCGTGCCACCGCGCATCCTTTACAGTGTTGCCTTGCTGCTGTGGTCGGTGGCCACGGTGATGCTCGGCTTCGCTGGCAGCTTCATCGCGCTGTTCGTGTTGCGCATGGCAGTCGGCGCCCTGGAAGCGCCGGCGTACCCGATCAACAGCCGTGTGGTCACCACCTGGTTCCCCGAGCGCGAGCGTGCCACGGCCATCGGTTTCTATACCTCCGGGCAATTCGTCGGTCTGGCCTTCCTGACGCCGGTGCTGGCCTGGCTGCAGCACGAATTCGGCTGGCACATGGTGTTCGTCACCACCGGCGCGGTGGGCATTGTGTGGGCGGTGATCTGGTACGCGGTGTATCGCGAGCCACGGGATTTCAAAGGTGCCAATGACGCGGAAATCGATTTGATCCGCGAGGGCGGCGGGCTGGTGGACATCCAGGCCGAACAGGCCAGGGTCAAAGCCAAATTCAGCTGGACCGACCTGGGGATTGTCCTGACCAAGCGCAAGCTCTGGGGCATTTACCTCGGGCAGTTCTGCCTCAACTCGACACTGTGGTTCTTCCTCACCTGGTTCCCGACCTACCTGGTGAAGTATCGCGGCATGGACTTCATCAAGTCCGGCCTGTTGGCATCGCTGCCGTTTCTCGCCGCGTTTATCGGTGTGCTGTGTTCCGGTTTCTTCTCGGACTTTTTGATCCGTCGCGGTTACACGGTAGGTTTCGCCCGCAAGTTGCCGATCATCAGTGGCCTGCTGATTTCCACCTCGATCATTGGCGCCAACTTTGTCGAGTCGACGCCGTTGGTGATTGCCTTCCTCGCGCTGGCATTCTTCGGCAATGGCCTGGCTTCGATTACCTGGTCGCTGGTATCGACCTTGGCTCCGGCGCGCTTGCTCGGGCTGACCGGCGGTGTGTTCAACTTCATCGGCAACCTGTCGGCGATTGCCACGCCTATTGTGATCGGCTTCCTCGCGACGGGTGATTCTTTTGCCCCGGCGATCACCTACATCTCGGTGCTGGCACTGATTGGCGCACTGTCCTACATCTTGCTGGTGGGCAAGGTCGAGCGTATCAAGTTGTAGTCGTGGCACGCGGGCGACCATAATGCCGCCCGTTCACTCGCTCAACGGTAAAGGCTGGATATGCAGGAAGACGCCCCAAAAATCGCCAAGGACGCCGCGCCGACCGGCACCCAGACCCTGCTTCGCGGGTTGGGTGTGGTCCAGGCCGTGGCCAGCGGCGCCCGCGATCTCAAGGAAATCGCCCGGCTGATCGGCACCACGCGCAGCACCACCCATCGCCTGGCCAGTTGCCTGGTGGACGAGCGTTATCTGCGGGTGGTGCCGCAAGTCGGTTATTTGCTGGGGCCGAAACTGATCGAACTGGGCTTTCAGGCCCGTGAAGAGCTGCCGTTGGTAACCCTGGCCGGGCCGTACCTGGATGAGTTGTCGGCGTTGACCGGCGACACCATTCACCTGGCGATCCGTGAAGGCGACGAAGTGCTGTACCTGCACAAGAATCCGGGGCGCAATGGCCCGGAAATGCGTTCGCGGGTCGGCCATCGCATGCCGTTGGCGCGCACCGGGATCGGCAAGGCGCTGATGCTCGATGATTCGCCGCAAGAGTGGCAGCGCCTGTACGAAGTCAGCCTGCCGGTGGGTGGGAAAAACCAGTTCTGGCCGCAGCACCCGGAGCAATCCTGGGAGCAGTTTCAGCAGCGCATGGTCGAGTATGTGGCCGGCGGTTATGCGTTCGACCTGGAAGACAACGAACCGTCGATCCGCTGTGTGGCCGCTCCGATCCGTGATGCCAGCAAGCGTATCGTCGCCGGCATCAGCATTGCCAGTACCGTGCCTTACATGCCGCTGGAAAAAATGGCCGAGCTGATTCCCCTGATCAAAGGGGTCACGACCCGGCTGTCGGCGGAGCTTGGCTTGAAGGTTTAGATTTTCAAGGTCGCCATGTCGATGACGAAGCGGTACTTCACGTCACCGGCGATCATGCGGGCGTAAGCCTCGTTGATCTGGCGGATGTCGAGCATCTCGATGTCGCAGGTGATGTTGTGCTCGGCGCAGAAATCCAGCACTTCCTGGGTTTCTGCGATGCCGCCGATCAGCGAGCCGGCGAGCACGCGACGCCCCAACACCAGCTTGGCGGCATGTACCGGTGGCTCCACCGGTTCGATCAACCCCACCAGGATATGTACGCCGTCGAATCGCAGCGTATCGAGGTAAGGGTTGAGGTCGTGCTGCACCGGAATGGTGTCGAGCAGGAAATCGAAGTGCCCGGCCGCAGCCTGCATCTGGGCATCATCGGTGGACACGATCACATGGTCCGCACCCTGGCGACGAGCCTCTTCGGCCTTGCTCGCCGAACGGGTGAACAAGGTCACCTCGGCGCCCATGGCCTTGGCGAACTTGATGCCCATGTGGCCCAGGCCGCCCATGCCGAGAATCCCGACCTTGTCACCGGCCTTCACGCCGTAGTGCTTGAGCGGTGAGTAGGTGGTGATGCCGGCGCACAGGATCGGCGCGGCGCTGGCCAGGGGCAGTTTTTCCGGGATACGCACCACAAAGTGCTCGCTGACCACGATGCTGTCGGAGTAGCCGCCCATGGTGTTGCTGCCATCCACGCGGTCGGGGGTGGCGTAGGTCATGGTCGGACCTTCGAGGCAGTATTGCTCGAGGTTGGCCTGGCAGGCTTCGCAGCTTCGGCAGGAATCGACCATGCAACCGACACCGACCAGATCGCCGACTTTATGCTGGGTGACACTCGCCCCCACGGCGGTCACTTTGCCTACGATTTCGTGGCCAGGCATCAGCGGGTAAACGGCAATGCCCCACTCGTTGCGGGCCTGATGGATGTCGGAATGGCAGACGCCGCAGTAGAGAATCTCGATGGCAACGTCGTCAGGCCTTGGGCTGCGACGTTCGAATTTCACGGGGGCGAGGGGAGTGGTGGCCGACTGGGCGGCGTATCCGATGGCGGTGTACATGGTGAACCTCGCAAAAAGCGCTGACGGGTGAGGTGGCGCATTCTGGGCGTCGTCCCCTGTACCGGCCATGGCGATTCCTCCGGGTGTCATGCCTATTCCTCCGGCATCCGCGTCTGTTCGAACCCATTGGCAATCAGACCTGCGATGATGCTTTCGTCCCTTATTCCGTGACCTTTTTTGTGACCTTTTTTGTGAAGAGCCCCGATGCTGTTGACCCGTTACCTTGATGCCAATGCCACCCTGGTTTCGCTGATCGAGCCGCTGTCCACTCGCGACGGTTTCGTCCCGACTGCATTGCCGGGCGTACAGGTTCTGCGGGCCAGTTGCGACGTGGCCCGTGGGCCGCAGATCTATGAGCCGAGCCTGGTGATCATCGCCCAGGGCAGCAAACTGGCGTACCTGGGGCCGCGCACCCTGGAATATGGTGCTGGGCATTACCTGATTCAGGCGCTGCCGGTGCCGTTCGAGTGTGAAACCTTTGCCGCGCCCAGCGGGCCGATGCTGGGTGTTTCCGTCGCGATCGACCGGGTGATGCTGGGCGAGTTGGTGTTGGCGATGGGCCTGGCGCCGGGGCGGCATATTCCGGCGCAAACACCGGAGTCCATGACCTCGGCAGTGCTCGATGACGCCATGCGCGGTTGTGTCGAGCGGCTGCTGCGTTGCCTGCACGATCCGCTGGAATGCCAGATCATGGGGCAAGCGCGTTTGCGTGAGTTGCTGTTCGTCGCCTTGCGCGGTCCGCAAGCCGATGTGTTGCGGGCACTGGTTGAGCAGCAGGGGCAATTCGCCCGGATCGCGGCATCCCTCAGTCATCTGCATGCGCATTACACCGAACCGTTGAACGTCGAGACCCTGGCCAGTTGCGCCAACATGAGTGCGTCGACCTTTCACGAGCATTTCAAGCGCAGCACCTTGTTGTCACCGGTGCAGTACCTGAAGCGATTGCGTCTGCTGCGGGCGCAGCAGTTGTTGGTGGGGGAGGGGCTGGGTGTGGCGCAGGTGGCGCATCGGGTGGGGTATCAGAGCACGTCGCAGTTCAGTCGCGAGTACAAGCGGTACTTCGAGCGTAATCCCGGGGATGAACGCGCTGCCTGATCCACCGCAAATCCCCTGTGGGAGCGGGCTTGCTCGCGAAAGCGGTGTGTCAGTCAATATAAATGGTGAAGGATCAACCGTATTCGCGAGCAAGCCCGCTCCCACATTGGATCTTCTGCAGTACATGAATCGCACGCAACAAAAAGGCCCCCGTTTCGGGAGCCTTGATGTTCAGCGGTTCGGCTTACATGTTCGGGTAAGTCGGGCCGCCAGCGCCTTCCGGCGTCACCCAGGTGATGTTCTGAGCAGGATCCTTGATGTCGCAGGTCTTGCAGTGAACGCAGTTCTGGGCGTTGATCTGGAAGCGCTTCTCGCCGTCTTCCTTGGTGATCACTTCATACACGCCGGCCGGGCAGTAACGCTGGGCAGGTTCGTCGTACAGCGGCAGGTTCTTGCTGATCGGGATACTCGCGTCGGCCAGCTTCAAGTGGCATGGCTGCTCTTCTTCGTGGTTGGTACCGGAGATGAACACCGAGCTGAGTTTGTCGAAGCTGAGCTTGCCGTCCGGTTTCGGGTAGTCGATCTTCTTGCAGTCGGCCGCGAGCTTGAGGCAAGCGTAATCCGGCTTGGTGTCGTGCAGGGTGAACGGCAGTTTGCCGCCGAAGATGTTCTGGTCGAGCCAGTTGAAACCGCCGCCGACGATGGCGCCGAACTTGTGGATCGCCGGGCCGAAGTTGCGGCTGGCGAACAGTTCTTCGTAGAGCCAGCTCTTCTTGAACGCGTCCACATAAGTGGTCAGCTCTTCGGTGCCGTCCTTCTCGGCGAACAGCGCCTCGGCCACGGATTCAGCGGCGAGCATGCCGGACTTCATCGCAGTGTGGCTGCCCTTGATCTTTGCAAAGTTCAGGGTACCGAGGTCGCAACCGATCAGCGCGCCGCCCTTGAACACCATTTTCGGCAGCGAGTTCAGGCCGCCCTTGCAGATGGCGCGGGCGCCGTAGCTGATGCGCTTGCCGCCTTCCAGGTGCTGCTTGAGCACCGGGTGATGCTTGAGGCGCTGGAACTCGTCGAACGGCGACAGGTAGGTGTTGCTGTAGGACAGGTCGACGATCAGGCCGACTACCACCTGGTTGTTTTCCAGGTGATAGAGGAACGAGCCACCGGTGTTCTCGGTGCCCATGATGTCCATCGGCCAACCGGCGGTGTGCACTACCAGGCCTGGCTGATGCTTGGCCGGGTCGACTTCCCAGATTTCTTTCAGGCCGATGCCGTAGTGCTGGGCATCAGCGTCGGTGTCCAGGTTGAAGCGCTTGATCAGTTGCTTGCCGATGTGGCCACGGCATCCTTCGGCGAACAGCGTGTACTTGCCACGCAGTTCCATGCCAGGAGTGTACAAGCCTTCCTTCGGGTTGCCTTCGCGGTCAACGCCCAGGTCGCCGGTGATGATCCCGCGAACCACGCCGTTTTCGTCGATCAGCGCTTCCTGAGCGGCGAAGCCAGGGTAGATTTCCACGCCCAGGTTCTCGGCCTGCTGGGCCAGCCAGCGGCACAGGTTGCCCAGGGAGATGATGTAGTTGCCTTCGTTGTGCATGGTCTTGGGCACAAAGAAGTCTGGAATTTTCTGCGCGCTTTCAGCGTTCTTGAGCACGAAGATGTCGTCGCGGGTGACGGGCGTGTTCAGCGGCGCGCCGAGTTCTTTCCAGTTCGGGAACAGTTCGTTCAGGGCCCGTGGTTCGAACACGGCGCCGGACAGAATGTGAGCACCGACTTCGGAGCCTTTTTCGACCACGCAGACGCTGATTTCCTTACCGGCTTCAGCGGCCTTCTGCTTCAAGCGGCAGGCGGCGGAAAGACCAGCGGGGCCGGCACCGACGATGACCACGTCGAATTCCATGTATTCGCGTTCCACAGGTTATCTCCTACTCAAGGCTCAACAGTTTTTTTTCTAATTTGGAAGTCGGGTGTCGCATCCATGAATTCCGGCGCAACGCCGGAAGAGGACAATCGATTGACCACCTTTCTCTTTTGGTGGCGCATTATATCTACACCACTCTCAGCGTCCAATACAAACGTTTGTTTGAATTGGCTCAAAGCCAGAGAAATCAAAGTCACGCGCCTTATGAACGGCCATTTTGGCGTATTGACCGGAATAGGCGTTCCGGTCAAGATACGGGCGGTTTTGCGCTCGCCGTAGGCTGACTGTTGGTTTCAAGAGCACCTCTAAAGACAGGGCGATGGCAGTAGAGAGTGATGCGCTGCGCGGGTTTGATGTGCAGTTTACACGCCGCGATGTTGAATGACTCGTCAGTCACCACTGACCAACGGTCATCCAGATCATGAGCGATGGTCACTTGACAGCTTTGCCGGCGTTTTTGGAGGTGCCCTTGCGCCCGATGAGCATCAACCGCCAGGTTCGCCTAGGCGACTTTCTTTTCACCGGAGAGTAACGAGGAATCCATGAAGGTTCTTGTAGCTGTCAAACGCGTTGTGGATTACAACGTCAAGGTTCGCGTCAAGGCGGACAATTCCGGCGTCGATCTTGCCAACGTCAAGATGTCGATGAACCCGTTCTGCGAAATCGCCGTGGAAGAAGCCGTACGCCTGAAAGAGAAGGGTGTTGCGACTGAAATCGTCGTCGTCTCCGTAGGCCCGTCCACCGCTCAAGAGCAACTGCGCACCGCGCTGGCTCTGGGTGCCGACCGCGCCATCCTCGTCGAGTCCGCCGAAGACCTGACTTCCCTGGCTGTTGCCAAACTGTTGAAAGCTGTTGTCGACAAGGAACAGCCTCAGCTGGTGATCCTTGGCAAACAGGCCATCGACAGCGACAACAACCAGACTGGCCAGATGCTCGCTGCATTGAGCGGCTACGGTCAGGGCACGTTCGCTTCGAAAGTCGAAATCAGCGGCGACAGCGTAGCTGTGACCCGTGAAATCGACGGCGGCGCGCAGACGGTTTCCCTGAAACTGCCGGCGATCGTCACCACCGACCTGCGTTTGAACGAGCCGCGCTACGCGTCTCTGCCAAACATCATGAAAGCCAAGAAGAAGCCTCTCGAAGTGCTGACTCCGGATGCTTTGGGCGTTTCCACCGCCTCCACCAACAAGACTTTGAAAGTCGAAGCGCCGGCTGCACGCAGCGCGGGTATCAAGGTCAAGTCGGTGGCTGAACTGGTCGAGAAACTGAAAAACGAAGCGAAGGTAATCTAAATGACTATCTTGGTTATTGCTGAACACGACAACAAAGTGCTGGCTCCGGCCACGCTGAACACCGTTGCTGCTGCCGCCAAAATTGGTGGTGACATCCACGTTCTGGTCGCTGGCCAGGGCGCTGGCGCCGTGGCTGAAGCCGCTGCGAAAGTCGCTGGCGTGGCTAAAGTGCTGGTGGCCGATAACGCTGCCTACGCTCACCAGCTGCCGGAAAACGTCGCTCCTCTGGTTGCAGAGCTGGGCAAGGGCTACAGCCACATCCTGGCTGCCGCTACTTCCAACGGCAAAAACATCCTGCCGCGCGTTGCCGCTGCCCTGGACGTTGACCAGATCTCCGAGATCATCTCGGTAGAAAGCGCCGACACCTTCAAGCGTCCGATCTACGCCGGTAACGCCATCGCTACCGTTCAATCGAACGCTGCGGTCAAGGTGATCACCGTGCGTGCCACCGGTTTCGACCCGGTTGCAGCCGAAGGTGGCTCTGCTGCCGTTGAAGCTGTTGGCGCTGCCCACGACGCTGGCATCTCCAGCTTCGTTGGCGAAGAACTGGCCAAGTCCGATCGTCCGGAACTGACCGCTGCCAAGATCGTCGTTTCCGGCGGTCGCGGCATGCAGAACGGCGACAACTTCAAACACCTGTACGCCCTGGCCGACAAGCTGGGCGCTGCCGTCGGTGCATCGCGCGCCGCGGTCGACGCAGGTTTTGTTCCGAACGACATGCAGGTCGGTCAGACCGGCAAGATCGTTGCTCCACAGCTGTACATCGCCGTCGGTATCTCCGGCGCGATCCAGCACCTGGCCGGCATGAAAGACTCCAAAGTGATCGTAGCGATCAACAAGGACGAAGAAGCGCCGATCTTCCAGGTGGCCGATTACGGCCTGGTGGCGGACCTGTTCGAAGCCATCCCTGAGCTGGAGAAGCTGGTCTAATCCGGCTGCTTCACTTATAAAGAGCCCGGCCTTTTGGTCGGGCTTTTTTTTGCTCTTCATTCTGTAGGAGCGAGCTTGCTCGCGATGGACGTTAACGATGACGCGTTGATCCTGGATAAACGCGGTGCCTTTGAATCCATCGCGAGCAAGCTCGCTCCTACAGGGGGGGGCATCACCGAGTTTGAGTGGAGTGTGTCGCCATGGATCTGCGCCTTGTCTGGAGCTTGCTGGGATTGACGCTATTGCCGACGCTGTCTGTCGCTGCAGGCAAATGCGAGCGCCTTGTGGTCACCGGCAGCCCGGACGCACCGCCGTACCTGTGGCAAGACCCGCACAATCCCAAATACCTGATCGGTGCCAGCGCCGATTTGCTGCAGCAAGTGGCGGGGGAGTTGGGGCTCAAGGTCGAACTGCTTTATGCCGGCAAACGCGCCCAGGCCCTGGACGAAGTGCGCAGCGGGCGCATGGACATGCTGGCGGACGCGACGTTGACCGTCAGCGAGCTGGAGACCCTGGACTACATCCATCCAGCCTTGTTGGAAAACGACTATCTGGTCTGGACTCGCAAGGACTCGACACTGGTCTACAACGAAGCACAGGACCTGCACGGCCATCCCGGTGCCGTGTCGGAAAAGGCCCGAATGACCCCGCAATTCAGCACCTTTGCCGGACAGCAACTGACCCTCACGCGCACGTCCAACCTGACCCAGGCCTTTCAGAAACTGCTGTTGGGCGAGGTCGAGTTTGTACTGGCAGGGCGTTACTCGGGCATGGCGACCGCGCAGACACTGGGCATGGCCGCTGACCTGGTCGCGCGCTCGCAACCGGTAGACAAACCTGGCCTGTACCTGGCGATTTCCCATGACTCGGCGTGCAACGATCCGTGGTTGCGCGGACAGTTGGCCAAAAAGATGACAGAATTGCCCGCGTCCGGACTGACGGAGGCCGTGCTGATGCGCAATATCGAGCGATGGAAAGCGCAACGCTCACAACCACAGCCAAGCCCCCCGCAACAACCCGTCAGTACCCCAAAACAGTAAGGATTTTCAGTGAGTATTCGACCTCTTTTCGCTGCCGTGGCCTTTGCCGCCCTGGCGGGTTGTGCAACCGATCCTGCGCCGAATGAACAGATTCGCCTGACCGAACAGGCACTCGAACAGGCCAAGGCCGTAGGCGCCACCGCCGACGATGTGCCGGAAATGAAACTGGCCGAAGACAAGTTCAACCGCGCCAAGGGCAACATGACCGATCAATCCTTCAAAAACGCACGCATGCGGGCCGAGCAGGCCGAACTCGATGCGCGCCTGGCGGAAGCCAAGGTGTTGACGGCCAAGAGCGAGGAACAGTTGAACGTGCTCAACACCCGCATCGCCCGCCTGCGCAAGCAACTGGGAGATGCCCAATGAGCCTCAAGAGCAAAGCCCTCGGCGGTTTGATCCTGGCAGGCTGCGCGAGCCTCTTTGGCTGCGCCAGCCAGCACAGCGAGTCTGCGTTGCAGCAGGCCGGTGCCGACTTTCAGAAGGTCAAGGAAGACTCCAATGTGCTGCGAATCGCCCCCAAGGACGTGATTCGCGCCGGTGAGTCCCTGGCCCGTGCCGATCGCCTGTCCAGCTATTGGGGCAGCGGTTCGGACGTGGTGCATTACGCCTACCTGAGCCAGCGCTACAGCGCCATTGCCCGGGAGCACACCAATCAGGTGCTCAACGAAGAGCAGGCGGCGAAACTCGAACTGGAACGGCAGCGTCTGCAACTGGCATTGCGTGAGTCCAAACTGTTCAGCGTGCAGCAGCAAGGCAAATGGCTCGAGGAGCAGATCCTGGCATTGACGACCAGCCAGACCGACCGCGGTCTGGTGATGACCTTGGGCGACATGCTGTTCGACACCGGCGAAGCGGAATTGAAACCGTCGGCCAACCGTGTGGTGTTGAAGATCGTGCAGTTCCTGCAACTCAACCCCAAGCGAGTGGTGCGGATCGAAGGTTATACGGACAGTACCGGGGGCAAGCAGGAAAACCTCAAGCTGTCCCGCGACCGCGCGCAATCGGTGGCTGACGTGCTGATGGACCTGGGTATCGACGACAAGCGAATCCAGGTCGAGGGTTATGGCGACGAGTATCCGGTGGACGCGAACGCGTCGGAACGGGGCCGGGCGCAGAATCGTCGGGTGGAAATTGTGTTTTCCGACGAAAAGGGCCAGCTCGGCGCTGCCCGCTAAGGGTTGCGTCGCTGGAAAGCCCGGCCTGCCATGCAGTGCCGGGTTTTTTTATGCCTGCCGATTACCGCACAAAACAGTACAGATTTTGCTGACACTGCACTGTACGGTCGACTATTGTGGCAACTGTCCCCGTACACTTCTAAACTGTTCCGGTATTGTTTCACACAAGAATAAAATGCCCGTGAAATCGAGTGCTGCGTCATGACCAATCTTTTGCTCTATCAACGTATTGCTCAACAACTGGCCGAAGACATCCGCCGTGGGGTCTATCAGCCGGGGGAGCGCGTGCCTTCGGTGCGCAAGATGAGCTCGCAGCTCAATGTCAGCCATGCGACGGTGTTGCAGGCGTATGCCAATCTCGAGGATCAGGGGCTGATCCGCGCCCGGCCGCAGTCGGGTTACTACGTGCACCAGACGCCGGCACTCACCGCGCCGACGCCGGACATCGCCCGGGTCGAGCGCCCCGGGCTGGTCACCCGCAGCAGCATCATTCAGCAAGTCCTGGTCGAGTCCCGTCGTGAAGGTGTCTTCCCGCTGGGCGCTGCGGTGCCGAGTGTCGACTATCTGCCGGTGCGGGCATTGCATCAGCAATTGGCCAAAGTCACCCGTTTCCATAGCCCGCGGGCCTTCAGCTACATGTTCAGCCCTGGTTTCGAGCCGTTGCGCCGACAGGTGGCGATCCGCATGCGCGATGCCGGCGTGGTGGTCGATCCGTCGGAGGTGGTGATCACCCACGGTTGCGTCGATGCGCTGCAGATGTCCTTGCGTGTGCTGACCCGTCCGGGCGATCTGATCGCGGCCGAGTCGCCGACCTATTACGGGTTGCTGCAACTGGCCGACCTGTTGGGGCTCAAGGTCATCGAGATCCCCAGTGATCCAGCCACGGGCATGAGCCTGGAAGCCCTGCAACTGGCGGCCAACCAATGGTCGATCAAGGCGTTGGTGCTGACCACCCGCCTGAGCAATCCGTTGGGCGGCACCATGCCGGAGGAGCGGCAGAAACAATTGCTGCGCCTGGCGTCGGACTTCGATATCCAGATTGTCGAAGACGATATCTACGGTGAGCTGATGTTCGAGCAGGGGCGCACCAAGTCTCTCAAGGCCTATGATCGGCTGGACCGGGTGATCTATTGCTCGAGCTTCTCCAAGACCCTGTCGCCTGGCGTGCGGATCGGCTGGATGATTGCCGGCAAGTATCAGCAGGAAATCCAGCGCTTGCAGACCTTCAGTACGCATTCCGCGTGCAGCGTGACCCAGATGGGCATTGCCGCGTATCTGGAAAATGGCGGGTACGACCGGCATTTGCGCTTCATCCGTCAGGAGTACCGGAAAAACCTCAGTGCCTTCCAATTGGCCGTGCAGCAGTATTTTCCTGAAGGCACGCAGATGACCCGACCTACCGGCGGCTTCATTCTGTGGGTCAGTCTGCCGGGGCGGGTCAACACGCAAGAGTTGCACGTGCGAGCATTGCAGCAGGGCATCAGTATCGCGCCGGGACTGATCTTCAGTAATACCGAGCAATTCAATCACTGCATCCGGCTCAACTGCGGCACCCCGTGGAACCGCGAGGCCGAGCGTGCATTGATGACCCTGGGCATGCTGGCCACCCAACTCTGCCAGGAGATGGCTGGCGGTTTGTAACAGGCTGCGACTGCGCTTGTCTTGTGGGCTGCAACAGGCGAGCATATGCATCTCTGCCGTTTGCACCCACCGTTGGATACATGAAACCGACTTTTCCTGCCGCCTGGCTTTTGCTCTGCCTGATTGCGAGTATTCAGCCGGCATCCGTCGTGGCTGCTACCGAGCAGGATCAGACTACCGGCAGTTTCCACGTCGCACCGATAGAAGCCGCACCTGCGAAAAAAGCCTCGGCGGCCGGTAAGCAGGCTGCGCCCGTGAAAAAGCGTCCGCCCATTGCCTCCAAATCGAAACCGGCCAGCGAGGTGGCAAAGACCGAGCTTCCATCTACCAAACTGGATCTGAGCTTGCCCAAGGATATGGTTCAAGAGCTCAAGCCGGTCGGAACGGTGCCGTTGGTCAGGCGCGAACCGTTGTTACCCCAGATGTTCGGTGACAAAAGCGGCAACAGCGAGTTCCAGCTCAACGGCCGCCTGCTCAGCAACGAAATGCAGCTGCAACTGCGAAATGAAGAACGCCACGAGGTCGAAGGCGCGGCACTGGATTTCGAGTTCAAGCAGTAACCCCGTCAGGATCGGCGAGCCGCAGGCCAGACGCTTTGTCGGAGACTGGCCGGTCATGCTCGTTTGCGTTGAAAAACCCGCTCGCAGGTAATTTAAAACACCTGTTTTAACGGGTACTCTGTGCCCCGTCCATTAACACATTGCTCGTCGCGAGGAGCTTGTCGTCATGAAATGCCGTGAGGGCTGTGGCGCTTGTTGCATTGCCCCTTCCATCAGTTCGCCGATTCCCGGTATGCCCAATGGCAAGGCCGCGGGGCAGCGTTGCCTGCAACTTTCCTCCGATAACCTGTGCAGTATTTTCGGCCAGCCGGAACGGCCGGCGGTGTGTTCTGCCTTCGAGGCCGACCCCGAGGTGTGCGGAAACAGCAGCGAAGAAGCCATCCGGTTGATCGGCTGGTGGGAGCAAATGACGGCGGCGTGATGTGTTCTACGAACGGAACTTCAACAATAAGGAATAAGACTATGGGTTCGCTGCATCGTATGGCTGTGTTGTGTGGTTTGACGGTTGTGCTGGCTACCTCGACGGCCCAGGCCGAAGACTGGAAGGTCAAGAAAGACGAAGACGGCATCAAGATCTCCCTGAGTGAAGTGGCCGGCTCCGACTACAAGGCCTACCAGGGCGTCACGCTGATGAAGACCACCATGGCCAAGCTGCGTGCGTTGCAGGAAGACGTGTCCGGAGCCTGCGCCTGGATTCACGAATGCAAAACCCAGAAGCTGCTCAAGCACGAAGGTGAGCAGAGCTGGACCTACACTCAGTTCAACACCCCGTGGCCGGTTACTCCCCGTGATTCGGTGTTGCACATCACCACCATCGAAGGGGCCGATGGCAGCCTGACCCGCAAGCTCGAAGGCGTGCCGAAATACATTCCTGAAGAAAAAGGCTTCGTCCGGGTCGCCAAGGTCGACGGTTTCTGGAAGTTCGTACCCAAGGGCGACCAGATCGAAGTGACCTATCAGGTGCACACCGAGCCGGGCGGCAGCGTGCCGTCGATGGTGGCCAACAAGTTCGTGGTGGATGCCCCGTTCAATACCTTGAAAGCCCTCAAGGAACGCGCCGAGAAGTAATTGTGTCACTCTTTTGAGGTGACTTCGTGACGCCCCGACTCGATCGGGGCGTTTGCTTTTTTGAACGATGCTCAGGTTTTAATTTGTTTCCGGATATGCGTTGCACGAAATTTTCACCCACTCTCCAAGACAATTCGCCGGCTCTCCCGTAACGCGCAGCGTATGGCTGAATGCAGGATGAAAGACTCGGGATGAGGGTAGTTATCAATGGCAATGCTGCCGTTGATCGTGCAACATTTGCGCACCGCGCAAACCCCCAGGCCTGGTACGGGCCGAAAAGAGGGCAAGGCGCAGCTGTATTTTTGAAACTTCAACTTCCAATGGGTCCTAAAACGACATGGCAATCCCGGACGCCCTGAGTCAGCAGCGAGCTTCTAGTCGCCTGCTGCAACCGACCGTCAAATCGCATCTGGCCTACACGCTGTTGTGTGCCCTGGTCATGATGGTCATGTTCAGCCTGCTGCGCGTCGCGCTGCTGGCTTACAACAGCTCGATGATCCTCGACACACCGGCTTCGACCTTCCTCGAGGCATTCGCCAACGGTCTGCGTTTCGACCTGCGCCTGGTGGTCTATCTCAGTATTCCGTTGCTACTGGCCTTGTTCAGCGCCCGGGCCATGGCGGCACGCGGGCTGTTCCGACTC
The DNA here is from genome assembly GCF_019956305.1 of Pseudomonas sp. BF-B-30. Classification (NCBI taxonomy): domain Bacteria; kingdom Pseudomonadati; phylum Pseudomonadota; class Gammaproteobacteria; order Pseudomonadales; family Pseudomonadaceae; genus Pseudomonas; species Pseudomonas sp. BF-B-30. Next base: position 47,694 of record NZ_JAHBDG010000006.1, read on the forward strand.
TGGCTGACAGTGGTCTCCAGCATCGCGCTGTTCCTGGGCCTGATGGAGATGGACTTCTATCGTGAATTCCACCAGCGCCTCAACGGCCTGGTCTTCCAGTACGTCAAGGAAGACCCGAAAACCGTGGCCAGCATGCTCTGGTATGGTTTCCCGGTGGTCCGCTATCTGCTGGCGTGGGCTCTGGGTACCGTGATCCTGAGCATGGCATTCAAGGGCGCCGACCGTGCGACCCGCCCTCGTGGCCCGTTCAGTGGCGGCAGCATCGGCACACGCAAGGTCGCGCCGTGGTATGCACGCATTGGCGTGTTCGTGGTTTGCCTGCTGATCTGCGTCGTCGCGGCCCGTGGCACCTTGCGCCAAGGCCCGCCGATGCGCTGGGGTGATGTCTACACCACAGATTCCAATTTCGCCAACCAGTTGGGTCTCAACGGTACGCTTTCTCTGGTCGCCGCCGCCAAGAGCCGGATGTCCGAGGATCGCGACAATATCTGGAAAGCCACGCTGCCACAGCCACAAGCCCAGCAAGTGGTGCGTGACATGCTGGTGATGGCGGATGACAAACTGGTGGATGGCGAGACCGCGGCGGTACGTCGCGATTACACCCCGCCAGCCGACAAGACCTTGCCGATCAAGAACGTCGTCGTGATCCTGATGGAAAGCATGGCCGGTCACTCGGTGGGTGTGCTGGGTGGGCCAGGCAACATCACGCCGTACCTCGACAAGCTGTCGAAGGAAGGCTTGCTGTTCGACCGCTTCTTCTCCAACGGTACCCATACCCACCAGGGCATGTTCGCCACCATGGCCTGTTTCCCGAACCTGCCGGGCTTCGAATACCTGATGCAGACCCCGGAAGGCAGCCACAAGCTGTCCGGTCTGCCGCAGTTGCTCAGCGCCCGTGACTTCGACGACGTGTATGTCTACAACGGCGATTTCGCCTGGGACAACCAGTCGGGTTTCTTCAGCAACCAGGGCATGACCAACTTCATCGGCCGTAACGATTTCGTGAATCCGGTGTTCTCTGATCCGACCTGGGGCGTGTCCGACCAGGACATGTTCGACCGTGGCCTGGTCGAGCTCAAGGCACGGGAAAACGGCAAGCCGTTCTATGCCTTGCTGCAAACCCTGTCCAACCACACGCCTTACGCCTTGCCGACGCCATTGCCGGTCGAGCGCGTGACCGATCGTGGCAATCTGAACGAACACCTGACCGCCATGCGTTACTCGGACTGGGCACTGGGCCAGTTCTTTGAAAAGGCCCGCAAGGAGCCGTACTTCAAGGAAACCCTGTTTGTCGTCGTCGGTGACCACGGTTTTGGTAACGAACGGCAGATCACCGAAATGGACCTGGGCCGCTTCAACGTGCCGATGCTGATGATCGCGCCGGGCATCCAGGAAAAGTTCGGCCAGCGTGACCACACCGTGGGCACTCAGATCGACATCGTGCCGACCATCATGGGCCGCATCGGTGGCGAAGTACGTCATCAGTGCTGGGGACGCGACCTGCTCAACCTGCCGCAAGGCGACGCCGGTATTGGTGTGATCAAGCCGTCGGGCAGCGAGCAGACCACGGCCGTCCTCACCGCGGACCAGATTCTGGTCCTGCCGAAGGACAAGGACATGGCGCCGAAGTTGTATCAGTATGAATTGGGTGCCAACCCTCGCGCCGAAGTCATTGCTGATGCGCCGCGTACCGCCGAGTTGAAACTCAAGCTCGAAGCGTTCCTGCAAACAGCGACCAAGAGCCTGCTGGACAACACCGCCGGTGTCATTGATGGCAAGCCGGACTAAGTTGTGACGCAATAGAAAAGAGGCCCTTCAAGGGCCTCTTTTTTTTGCCTGGTGGATATTTATATTCGGCCAAGCAAGAGCAGGATCAACAGCACCACCAATACGACGCCGATGATACCGGACGGGCCGTAACCCCAACTTCTGGAGTGCGGGAAGACCGGTAAACCACCGATCAGTAACAGGATCAGAATGATGATCAGTATTGTGCCCATGTCTATTTCCTTGTCGAAAATGCAGTGGATTGACCATGCCAATCAAGGTCAGCGGGAATGAAGTAAATTCGAGCTGCTTAAAAATTCGGACTCTTGCGCTTGCAGGAAAATTCCAAGTTTTTTTGAAGTATTTCGCACGGGTTCTTATTTTTTGTAGTTGCCTTGATTGCGTCAGACGCTCCCGCAGTTTGCTCGGGCCATTCAGCAATCTGATGGAGCGTGGGTCGGGCAATTTCCTTCGCTACACTCGGTGCATCTTCCAAGAACAACAAGGCTGTCTGCTATGCAAAATCGCATGATGATCACTGGTGCAGGCTCTGGCCTGGGTCGCGAAATCGCGCTGCGCTGGGCGCGTGAAGGCTGGCAACTGGCTTTGTCGGACGTCAGCGAGCCCGGCTTGCAGGAAACCCTCAAGCTGGTCCGCGAAGCGGGCGGCGACGGTTTCATCCAGCGCTGCGACGTACGCGATTACAGCCAGTTGACAGCGTTCGCCCAGGCCTGCGAGGTCAAACTCGGCGGCATCGATGTCATCGTCAATAACGCGGGTGTAGCGTCTGGCGGGTTCTTCAGTGAGTTGTCCCTGGAGGACTGGGACTGGCAGATCGCGATCAACCTGATGGGCGTGGTCAAGGGCTGCAAGGCTTTCCTGCCACTGCTGGAAAAAAGCAAAGGCAAGATCATCAACATCGCGTCCATGGCCGCGCTGATGCAAGGCCCGGCGATGAGCAACTACAACGTGGCCAAGGCGGGCGTGGTGGCGTTGTCCGAAAGCCTGCTGATCGAGCTGGCGCATCAGGAAGTCGGCGTGCATGTCGTGTGTCCGTCGTTCTTCCAGACCAACCTGCTGGACTCCTTCCGTGGCCCGACCCCGGCCATGAAAGCCCAGGTCGGCAAGTTGCTGGAAAGCTCGCCCATCAGCGCCGCCGACATCGCCGACTACATCTATCGGCAGGTCGCCGCCGGCGAGTTCATGATCCTGCCCCACGAACAGGGCCGCATGGCCTGGGCGATCAAGCAGAAGAACCCGCAATTGCTCTACAACGAAATGACCGCCATGGCCGACAAAATGCGCGCCAAGGCCAGGCAATCCGCAAGCTGATCTTGCCCGCAGGCAGCGCTGTGGTTAGGGTGGCCGCCATCGGCCATCCTCGCGAGACGCTTGCATGCTCAATTACCTGTGGTTTTTTCTCGCCGCGCTGTTCGAAATTGCCGGTTGCTTTGCCTTCTGGATGTGGCTGCGCCAGGGGAAAAGCATGTGGTGGGTGGTGCCGGCGCTCCTGAGCCTGACCCTGTTCGCCCTGCTGCTGACCCGGATCGAAGCCACCTACGCCGGCCGCGCCTACGCCGCTTACGGCGGCATCTACATCGTTGCCTCAATCGGCTGGCTGGCCGTGGTCGAGCGGATTCGTCCGCTGGGTTCGGACTGGCTCGGCGTGGCGCTGTGTGTGATCGGCGCGAGCATCATTCTGTTCGGGCCGCGATTCTCCGCGTCCTGACAGATCTGTCCTACAATCAACCGGTCTGTCAGACCTTTCCGTAAGTGGTGTGCGTCAAGGGCTGTCAGTCCGGTCTGGTTTGCTGTCGGAGCATTGTAGGCGTACCGGGGGCCGGGCATCTTCAAGGGCCAGAAACCCCTGAAGGACACTCCTCATGCTCGTACTCACTCGCGTTGTGGGCGAAACCATTTCCATCGGTGACAACATTTCCGTGCGCGTTCTCGCGATCAACGGAAACAACATCCGCTTTGGCGTTGAGGCGCCTCAGGACGTCAATGTGCACCGCTGCGAAATCTACGAACGCATCCAGAACAAACTGGCGAAAACCAAGGGGCGCTGAAGACCTCAGTCAAACAGGTGCTTGGGCACATCGTGCTTGAGCATCAGTTGGCACTGCTCGCTTTCCGGGTCGAAGACAATCAGTGCCTGACCCTTGGTCAACGCCTGGCGCACGCGCAGTACGCGGGTTTCCAGGGGGGTGTCGTCACCATTGTCTGTGCCGTCGCGGGTCACGAAATCCTCGATCAGGCGGGTGAGGGTGTCGACTTGAAGTTGGTCGTGGGGGATCAGCATAGGCACCTCGGTTGGATCAATGGCGCGATGCTACGGCGATTGGGCGAGGACAGCCAGCCCGGGATTTTGTGTTGTCTGACAGATTGCCTTCGCGAGCAAGCCCGCTCCCACATTCGACCGCATTTTCCTGGAGTAACCCGGTCAACTGTGGGAGCGGGCTTGCTCGCGAAGGCGTCAGATCAGACACCGAATATCTCAGTGACTCAACTCAGCTCTCCGACCGCTGCCCCACCAGGCTGTCCACCGACGGCACCCGTGTATCGCTTTCCATCTGTGTGTCATGTTCAAGCTGATGGCTGAAGCGGTCCAGTGAGCCCTTGGCCGGTTGTGCATCGCTGGCAAACACGGGCGGGCTGAGGATGTACGCACCGAGCAGGCGGCTCAGGGCGGCAAGGCTGTCGATGTGGGTGCGCTCGTAACCGTGGGTGGCATCGCAGCCGAAGGCGAGCAGGGCGGTGCGAATGTCGTGGCCGGCGGTCACCGCTGAATGGGCGTCGCTGAAGTAGTAGCGGAACAGGTCGCGGCGTGCCGGCAACTCGTTGTCGCTGGCCAGGCGCAGGAGGTGGCGCGACAGGTGATAGTCATACGGCCCGCCGGAATCCTGCATTGCGATGCTCACTGCATGCTCGCTGGAATGTTGGCCAGGCGCGACCGGTGCGATGTCGATGCCGACGAACTCACTGACGTCCCAGGGTAGCGCCGCCGCCGCGCCGCTGCCGGTTTCTTCGGTGATGGTGAACAGCGGATGGCAGTCGATCATCAGCTCTTCACCACTGTCGACAATGGCCTTGAGCGCCGCCAGCAGTGCGGCCACCCCGGCCTTGTCGTCGAGGTGACGGGCGCTGATGTGGCCGCTTTCGGTGAACTCCGGCAGCGGGTCGAAGGCGACGAAATCGCCGACGCTGATGCCCAGCGACTCGCAGTCGGCACGGGTGGCGCAGTAGGCGTCCAGACGCAATTCGATGTGATCCCAACTGATCGGCATCTCATCCACGGCGGTATTGAATGCGTGCCCGGAAGCCATCAGCGGCAAGACGCTGCCGCGGATCACGCCATTGTCGGTAAACAGGCTGACCCGGCTGCCCTCGGCAAAGCGGCTGGACCAGCAGCCGACGGGCGCGAGGGTCAGGCGGCCGTTGTCCTTTACTGCACGCACCGCCGCGCCGATGGTGTCCAGATGGGCGGAAACGGCGCGGTCGGGGCTGTTCTTCTTGCCCTTGAGCGTGGCGCGGATGGTGCCGCGACGGGTCAGCTCGAAGGGAATGCCCAGTTCTTCAAGACGTTCGGCGACGTAGCGCACGATGGTGTCGGTGAACCCGGTGGGGCTGGGAATGGCGAGCATTTCCAGCAGCACTTTTTGCAGATAGCCGAGGTCCGGTTCGGGGATTTTGCTGGTCATGGAAACTCCTGATTGGTTATCGCCTGTACGGCCGCCTTCGCGAGCAAGCCCGCTCCCACATTCGACCGCATTTGTATGGAGTAACTCGGTCAACTGTGGGAGCGGGCTTGCTCGCGAAGGGGGCGGTCCAGAAAACACATCACTAAGAGACCACCGGCTGACTGTACGGAAACAACAGATCCACAAACCGCTCCGCCGTCGGCTGCGGTTCGTGATTGGCCAGCCCGGCCCGTTCGTTGGCTTCGATAAACACATAGTCCGGCTGGTCAGCGGCGCACACCATCAAGTCGAGGCCGACCATGGGAATATCCAGGGCCCGAGCCGCGCGGATGGCGGCGTCCACCAGCGTCGGGTGCAGGGTCGCCGTGACATCTTCAAGCACGCCGCCGGTATGAAGATTCGCCGTGCGCCGTACGAACAGGTGCTCACCGGCCGGCAGAATGCTGTTGTAGTCGTATCCGGCGGCACGCAAGGTGCGCAGGGTTTCCTGGTCCTGCGGGATCTTGCTTTCGCCACCCGTGGCCGCCTGTCGCCGTCGGCTCTGGGCTTCGATCAATGCACCGATGGAGTGTTGGCCGTCGCCGACCACTTCGGCTGGCCGGCGAATGGCGGCGGCGACCACTTCAAAACCGATCACCACAATGCGCAGGTCCAGGCCCTCGTGGAAACTTTCCAGCAGCACGCGGCTGTCGAAGTGGCGAGCGGCTTCTATGGCTTGCTGCACTTCCTCTATGGTGCGCAAATCCACCGCCACCCCTTGGCCCTGTTCACCATCCAGTGGCTTGACCACCACGCGCTGGTGTTCATCGAGGAAGGCCAGATTGTCATCGGCGTTACCCGCCAGTTGCTGCGCTGGCAGATTCAACCCTGCTGCCTTGAGCACTTTGTGGGTCAGGCTTTTGTCCTGGCACAGGGTCATGCTGACGGCGCTGGTCAGGTCGCTCAGGGATTCACGGCAGCGTACCCGGCGCCCGCCATGGCTGAGGGTGAACATCCCGGCGTCGGCGTCATCGACGTGCACATCGATGCCACGACGGTGTGCTTCTTCGACAATGATCCGCGCGTAGGGGTTGAACGCGGCTTCCGGGCCGGGCCCGAGAAACAGCGGCTGATTGATGCCGTTCTTGCGCTTGATGGCGAAGGTCGTCAGGTTACGAAAACCGAGCTTGGCGTAAAGGTTTTTCGCCTGGCGGTTGTCGTGCAGCACCGACAGGTCGAGGCAGGCGAGCCCGCGACTCATGAAGTGTTCGATCAAATGCCGCACCAGCACTTCACCGACACCCGGCCGCGCACAATGCGGGTCGACCGCCAGGCACCACAGGCTGCTGCCGTTTTCCGGGTCGTTGAAGGCCTTGTGGTGGTTGAGGCCCATGACGCTGCCGATGACCGCGCCGCTGTCCTCGTCTTCGGCCAGCCAGTACACCGGGCCGCCCAGATGGCGCGGCGTCAGCAGGGTGGCATCGATCGGCAGCATGCCGCGGGCCTGATACAGCTGATTGATTGCCTGCCAGTCGGCATCGCTTTGCGCGCGTCGAATGCGGAAACCGCGAAACACCCGGGTCGCCTGACGGTAGTCGCTGAACCACAGGCGCAAGGTATCGGACGGGTCGAGGAACAACTGCGTCGGCTCCAGCCCCAGCACTTGCTGGGGCGCGGCGACGTACAGGGCAATGTCCCGCTCGCCGGGCTGCTCGTTGAGCAACTCCCCGGCCAGGCTCGCGGCATCGGCAAAGGTGTGGCCGATCAGCAAGCGCCCCCAGCCGCAATGCACGGCAATCGGCGCCCCGCCCAGTTCACTGCCATCCTCGGCCAGACGTGCCTGCAAGCGTTCGTAGGAGGGCGACTGGCCGCGCAACAGGCGTTGGCTGAAAGCCGTGGCGTGAGGTTTCATCGGTCAGATTCCTTGTTCGCTGAGCCACAGGTTGAGGGCCGCCAGTTGCCACAGCTTCGAGCCGCGCAACGGTGTCAATTGCCCCTGTGGATCAGTCAGCAGACGGTCGAGCATCGCGGGGTTGAACAGGCCGCGATCCTGGCTGGGATCAAGCAGCAGCTCGCGCACCCATTCCAGCGTATCGCCCTGCAAATGCTTGAGGCCCGGCACCGGGAAGTAACCTTTCTTGCGGTCGATCACTTCACTGGGAATCACTTGTCGCGCGGCTTCTTTCAAGACTTGCTTGCCGCCGTCCGGCAGTTTGAAACGCCCCGGAATCCGTGCCGACAGCTCCACCAGGCGGTAATCGAGAAACGGCGTGCGCGCTTCCAGACCCCAGGCCATGGTCATGTTGTCGACCCGTTTGACCGGGTCGTCCACCAGCATCACCGTGCTGTCCAGACGCAAGGCCTTGTCCACCGCCGCATCGGCACCGGGCTGGGCGAAATGGGCTTTGACGAAGTCACCGGCGGCGTCATTCGCGGTCAGCCATTTCGGTTGCACGGTGGCGGCGTAGTCGTCGTAACTGCGGTCGAAAAATGCTTCGCGGTACGCGGCATACGGATCACTCGCGCCGTCCACTTGCGGATACCAGTGGTAACCGGCGAACAGTTCATCGGCACCCTGGCCGCTCTGGACGACTTTGCAGTGTTTGGCCACCTCCCGTGACAACAGGTAGAAGGCGATGCAGTCATGGCTGACCATCGGCTCGCTCATGGCGCGGAACGCGGCGGGCAGTTGTTCGATGATTTCCTTTTCGTTGATGCGTAGTTGATGGTGCTGCGTGCCGTAGTGTCGGGCGATCAGGTCCGAATACTGGAACTCGTCTCCACGCTCGCCGCCGGCATCCTGGAAGCCGATGGAGAAGGTCGACAGATTGTCCACGCCGACTTCCCGCAACAGGCCCACCAGCAGGCTTGAATCGACACCGCCGGACAGCAGCACGCCGACATCCACCGCCGCACGCTGACGAATCGCTACCGCTTCGCGAGTGCTGTCGAGCACACGGTCGCGCCAGTCCTCGAGGGTCAGATTCGTCTCATCGGCATGAGGGCCGTAGGGCAGGGTCCACCAGGTTTTCTGCTCGGTGCGGCCATCGGCTTCGATGCGCATCCAGGTGGCCGGCGGCAGTTTTTCAATGCCCGCCAGCAAAGTGCGCGGTGCCGGGACCACCGCGTGGAAATTCAGATAGTGATTGAGCGCCACGGGATCGAGGATCGGGTTGATGTCACCGCCCTTGAGCAATGCCGGCAGCGCCGAGGCGAAGCGCAGGCGCTGGCCGGTGCGCGACAGGTACAGCGGTTTCACGCCGAGACGGTCGCGGGCGATAAACAGGCATTGGGCATCGCGCTCCCAAACGGCAAAGGCAAACATGCCGTTGAGTTTCGGCAGCAAGGCTTCGCCCCAGGCGTGATAACCCTTGAGCAACACTTCGGTATCGCCACCGGAATAGAAGGCGTAACCCAGGCTTTCAAGTTCCGCGCGCAGTTCCGGAAAGTTGTAGATCGCCCCGTTGAAGGCCAGGGACAAGCCCAGTTGCGGGTCGATCATCGGCTGCGCCGAGCCGTCCGACAGGTCCATGATCTTCAGGCGCCGATGGCCCAGTGCTACCGGCCCCTGGCTATGAAATCCCCAGGCGTCGGGGCCGCGGGGGGCCAGGTGATGGGTGATTCGTTCAATGGCTGCAAGGTCTGCAGGTTGATGATCAAAACGTAACTCGCCAGCTAATCCGCACATAAATTCCTTACCGGTTTTTCCGTTGGGGAGGGTCGATCGATACCGCGCCGAAACGGCGGGTACTCAGAAAGTGACCCTCCTCGGTAAGGGGAGTTTTAGATCGATGAGTTATATGCGGGCCAGACCACGGCCGAATCGCCCCGTGAGGGCGACTTCGGCTGCTGTATCGACTACTTGCCCCGGATCAGGCGTCGCAGGGCAAATCGGTTGGGGTGACAGGCTTCGGCCACGCTTCTGGGCAACGGCAGGGGTTCGTTGTCCAGCCAGGCTGCCAGCAGTTCTGCGGACAGCGGCGCAGTGATCAGGCCGCGCGAGCCGTGACCGCTGTTGACGTACAAACCGTCAAGCCATGGGCATTCGACGTCCGGCACCTGCCGGGCATCCTTGCCCAGCGCCGCATACGCCTGAGTGAACGCCTGGGTGTCGGCCAAGGGGCCGACGATTGGCAAGTAGTCGGGGCTGGTGCAGCGAAAAGCGGCGCGCCCCTGGAGACTTTCAGGCGCAAGTTTATCGGCCTGTAAACGCTCGACCAGATCGTGGGAAATCTCTTCGAGCATGGCCAGGTTGCCCAGGTGTTCTGCCGTGGTCGGTGTCAGGTCATCGCTCTTGAAATCGAAACTGGCCCCCAGGGTGTGTTCGCCCAAACGGGCGGGGGCGACATAGCCTTCGGCACACACCACGGTGCTCAGGGCCTGGCTTTGCGGAGTTTGTGCCAAGCGGGTGATTTGCCCGCGAATGCGCTTGAGCGGCAGCTCGGCGCTCTCGGGGAAACGTTGGATTTCGGCGGCACCGGCGAGCACCACCACGGGGGCGCTGGCAAGCAATCGCTCGCCGTCCCAGGCTTGCCAACGGCCTTCAACCTTGCGCAGTTCCAGCGCATCGTGATGGGTGAGCAATTGAATCTGTGGATGCGCAGCCTGCCACTGGCACAGCGCCGGTGGGTGGACCCAGCCGCCTTCGGGATAGAACAGGCCGCCGTGTGCCAGTCCGATACCGGCCACCGCCTGTGCTTCGGGTTGATCCAGCAGGTGCAGCAAGTCCGTTGGAAACGCCGCGGCCAATTGCGCCTGGCGTTCGGCTTCCTTGGCATTGAAGGCCAGTTGCAATACGCCGCAATCGTCCCAGTCGCGGCCCCGTTGCAAGTGTTCGAGCAGACGTCGGGTGTAGCCGAATCCACTGACGATCATTTGCGACAGCGCCGTGCCATGGGCGGATAACTTCAGGTAGAGCACACCCTGCGGGTTGCCCGAGGCTTCCCGGGCGATGGTGTCGTGGCGCTCCAGCAATGTCACTTGCCAGCCCCGCGCGGCGAGGCTGGCGGCGCTGGCACAACCGGCCAGGCCGGCACCGATCACCAGTGCCTGGCGCTCGCCGGTCAGCGGGGCCGGGCGGGCGAACCAGGGTTTATCCAGGGCCGGAGCCGGCGTTTCCCGGGGCCAGCCGAGGAACTCGCCGCGCAGGATCTCCCATTTGTGGCCGATGCCGGGGGTGCGTTTCATCTTGAAGCCGGCGGCGTTGAGCAGACGCCGCACCCAGCCGGTGCTGGTGAAGGTGCTGATGGATGCACCGGGAGCGGCCAGGCGAGCCAGCTCGGCAAACAGTTCGGCGGTCCACATGTCGGGATTTTTCGCCGGGGCGAAGCCGTCGAGGAACCAGGCGTCGATTTGGGCATCGAGTTGCGGCAGTTGCTCCAGTGCATCGCCGATCAGCAGCGTCAGGGTGACGCGGCCGTGGTCCAGCGTCAGGCGCTGAAAACCCTGATGGATGGCCACGTATTGCTCAAGCAGTTGATCGGCAAATACCTTGAGTTCCGGCCACAGTGCCAGGGCCCGTTGCAGGTCGGCCGGGCTCAACGGGTATTTCTCTACGCTGACAAAATGCAGCCGCGCTCCGGCCGCTGCGTGTTGCTCGAACACCTGCCAGGCGCACAAAAAATTCAGCCCGGTGCCGAACCCCGTCTCACCGATGACCAGCCGCCCACCCTTGGGCAAGGCGGCAAAGCGTTCGGCCAGTCGATTCTGCTCGATGAATACATAGCGGGTTTCATCCAGCCCTGACTTGTCGGAGAAGTACACATCGTCGAACACTCGCGAATACGGGCGACCTTGGTCGTCCCAGTCGAGCTGGGCGTGGGGCAATACAGGTTTCATGGCAGGCTCTGCAGCGGCAAGGCGGCCATTCTAGCCGATTGAAGGTGTGGTGCTTGATCCGTGGCAAGGTATGAACGGGCTGAAACCGGGAAAATCATCAACCTGCACAAAGCCCTGTGGCGAGGGGGCTTGCCCCCGTTCGGCTGCGAAGCAGTCGTAAAACCAGCCAACCGGATTTACCTGACAGGCCCGGTTGGTTGATTCAGGGCTGCTTCGCAACCCAACGGGGGCAAGCCCCCTCGCCACAGGAATCCGCAACCATCCGGAAAATCTCCACTGACCTTCAGGTCCATCCGCTAGTCTTGCTCACATCTGGAAGGGAGCCGCCCATGTTTGAATCCGCCGAAATCGATCACGCCATCGACAAAGAAACCTACGACGCCGAGATCCCGGCCCTGCGCGAAGCGTTGCTCGAAGCGCAATTCGAATTGCAGCAGCAACGCCGCTTTCCGGTGATCATTTTGATCAATGGCATCGAAGGTGCCGGCAAGGGTGAGACGATCAAGGTGCTCAACGAGTGGATGGACCCGCGCCTGATCGAAGTCCGCACGTTCGATCAGCAAACCGATGAAGAGCTGGCGAGGCCACCGGCCTGGCGGTACTGGCGGATGCTCCCGGCCAAGGGGCGCATGGGGATTTTCTTCGGCAACTGGTACAGCCAGATGCTGCAGGGGCGGGTCCATGGCGAGTTCAAGGATCCGCGCCTGGACCAAGCGATCAACGGCGCCGAGCGCCTGGAAAAGATGCTCTGCGATGAAGGTGCGCTGATCTTCAAGTTCTGGTTTCACCTTTCAAAGAAGCAAATGAAGGCACGCCTCAAGGCGCTGGCCGACGACCCGCTGCACAGCTGGCGCATCAGCCCGCTGGACTGGCAGCAGTCGCAAACCTACGACAGGTTCGTGAAGTATGGTGAACGGGCGCTGCGCCGCACCAGCCGTGTTTATGCACCCTGGCATGTGATCGCCGGGGCGGATGCCCATTATCGCAGCCTGGCTGTGGGGCGGATTCTGCTGGCGGGCCTGCAGGGCGCATTGAAGCGACCGAAGATCCATCCGGAAAAGGTTAGCGCCGCGCCAGTGTTCCCCAGTGTCGATCAAGTGAACCTGATCGACAGCCTGGACCTGACCCTGCAGTTGGACAAAGAAGATTACGAAGAACAACTGATCACCGAGCAGGCGCGGTTTTCCGGGTTGATGCGTGACAAACGCATGCGCCGCCACGCGCTGGTGGCGGTGTTCGAAGGCAACGACGCGGCCGGCAAGGGCGGGGCGATCCGCCGGGTAGCGGCAGCGCTTGATCCGCGCCAGTACAGCATCGTGCCGATTGCCGCGCCCACCGAGGAAGAACGGGCGCAACCGTATCTGTGGCGCTTCTGGCGGCACCTGCCGGCCCGGGGCAAGTTCACCGTTTTCGACCGCTCCTGGTATGGCCGGGTGTTGGTGGAGCGCATCGAAGGTTTTTGCAGCCCGGCAGACTGGCTGCGTGCCTACGGTGAAATCAACGATTTTGAAGAACAGCTCACCGACGCCGGTGTGATTGTGGTCAAGTTCTGGCTGTCCATCGACAAACAGACGCAACTGGAGCGCTTCGAAGAGCGCGAAAAGATCCCCTTCAAGCGCTTCAAAATCACTGAAGATGACTGGCGCAACCGTGAAAAATGGGATGACTATCGCGCGGCGGTCGGCGACATGGTCGACCGGACCAGCACCGAGATTGCGCTATGGACCCTGGTGGAAGCCAACGACAAACGCTGGGCGCGGGTCAAAGTCTTGCGCACCATCAACCGGGCACTGGAGGAGGCTTTCGAAAAAACCGCCCGGCATGAACGCAAGCGTAAGGACAAGGATTGAGGCCATGGTTACGCATACGCGGGGTGAATGATCGTCGCGGTCGGTGAAGAGCTGGACTTATGCTCGGTCCACTCTCAACCGATAACAACAATGAGGTATGTCATGCGTGAAGTGGTGATCGTCGACAGCGTGCGGACCGGCCTGGCCAAATCCTTTCGCGGTAAATTCAACATGACCCGCCCGGACGACATGGCGGCACACTGTGTCGATGCACTGTTGGCGCGCACCGGTATAGATCCGGCGAGCGTCGAGGACTGCATCGTTGGCGCCGGCTCCAACGAAGGCGCCCAGGGTTTCAATATCGGTCGCAATGTCGCGGTGCTTTCGCGCCTGGGCATCGGCACGGCCGGCATGACCCTCAACCGGTTCTGTTCCTCGGGCCTGCAGGCGATCGCCATTGCCGCCAACCAGATCGCTTCGGGTTGCAGCGACATCATCGTCGCCGGCGGCGTCGAGTCCATCAGCCTGACCATGAAGAGCGTCAACACCGACAACCTGATCAATCCGCTGCTCAAGGAACAGGTGCCGGGCATCTACTTCCCGATGGGCCAGACTGCTGAAATCGTCGCGCGTCGGTACAACGTCAGTCGCCAAGAGCAGGACCTGTATGCGTTGCAAAGCCAGCAGCGCACCGCAGCAGCTCAGGCCGCCGGGCTGTTCACTGATGAAATCGTGCCGATGTCGGTGAAGTATCGCGTCGAAGACAAGGCCACAGGTCAGGCACAGATCCTCGACGGCATCGTCGACCGCGATGACTGCAACCGCCCGGACACCACCCTGGAAAGCCTGGCCGGATTGAAACCGGTGTTCGCCGAAGATGGCTCGGTCACGGCGGGCAACTCTTCGCAGCTGTCTGACGGCGCGTCCATGACCCTGGTGATGAGCCTGGAGAAAGCGCTGGAACTGGGGCTCAAGCCGAAAGCGTTCTTCCGCGGCTTTACCGTGGCCGGCTGCGCGCCGGACGAGATGGGCATCGGCCCGGTGTTTTCGGTACCGAAACTGCTCAAGGCCAAAGGCTTGCGGATTGACGACATCGACCTGTGGGAACTCAACGAAGCGTTCGCCTCGCAGTGCCTGTACAGCCGCAATCGCCTGGAAATCGACAACGCCCGGTACAACGTCAACGGCGGCTCGATTTCCATCGGTCACCCGTTCGGCATGACCGGCTCGCGCCAGGTCGGGCATCTGGTTCGTGAATTGCAGCGACGCAATCTGCGGTACGGCATCGTCACCATGTGTGTGGGTGGCGGGATGGGGGCTACGGGGTTGTTTGAGGTGGTGAGGTAAACTCCGGTTTTTTGCGTTGTCTGCCAGATAGCTTTCGCGAGCAAGCCCGCTCCCACATTGAACGGTGTACGCGGTCAACTGTGGGAGCGGCGGTGCGGCGATCCGACTTGCTCGCGAATGCAGGCGCCGCGGTCTTTCACTTTACGACCCGCACAGTTTCATTCGCGGCCAGACCGAAACTGTGCCTGTGTACGCCAAGGCTCCAGGCCTAGAATGACGACTCCTGTCAGTTGGCGTTGGGGTTCACATGCACATTTCATCGGGTCGCTGGGGTTACGGTCTGTTCCTGGCCTTGTTGACCGCGTTGTTGTGGGGAATCCTGCCGATCAAGCTCAAACAAGTGTTGCTGGTAATGGACCCGGTGACGGTGACCTGGTTTCGCCTGATGGTATCCGGCGGCTGCCTGTTCATTTACCTGGCGGCCACCAGGCGTCTGCCCAGCCGCAAGGTGCTCGGTCCTCGTGGTGGCTGGTTGGTGCTGATGGCGGTGCTCGGCCTGGTCGGTAACTATGTGTTGTATCTGATGGGCCTGAACCTGCTCAGCCCCGGTACGGCGCAACTAGTAGTGCAGATGGGACCGATCATGCTGCTGATTGCCAGTCTGTTTGTGTTCAAGGAGCGTTTCAGCCTGGGGCAGGGGATTGGCCTGCTGGTGCTGCTGATCGGCTTTGCGCTGTTTTTCAACCAGCGCTTGAGTGAGTTGCTCACGTCTCTGACCGACTACACCGCCGGTGTGCTGCTTGTGTTGCTGGCGTCCACGGTCTGGACCTTCTATGCCCTGGGGCAGAAGCAATTGCTGACGGTGTGGAATTCGCTGCAGGTGATGATGGTGATCTACCTGTTCTGCGCGGCGCTGTTGACGCCGTGGGTGCATCCGCTCGAAGCGTTGCAATTAAGCCCCTTGCAGGGTTGGCTGCTGCTGGCGTGCTGCCTCAACACCCTGATTGCCTATGGCGCGTTTGCCGAGGCCCTGGCCCATTGGGAAGCCTCCCGGGTCAGCGCGACGCTGGCCATCACGCCGTTGGTGACCTTTGCCGCGGTTGCCATGGCTGCGTGGCTGTGGCCCGACTATGTGCATGCCGAGACGATCAATGGCCTGGGATATGGCGGTGCGGTGCTGGTGGTGCTGGGGTCGGCGCTGGTGGCGTTGGGGCCTTCGTTGATTGCGGGGCTGAAGGCGCGGAAGGTGCGGATCGCAGCCAGTTAGACCGCGTTATCGTTCATCGCGGGCAAGCCACGCTCCCACAGGTTTCGAGTCGTTTATCAACTTTGTGGACGACGCAAAACCTGTGGGAGCGGGCTTGCTCGCGAAGACTGACCGTCAGACGCTACAAAACTCAGCCCTTGGTGCCAGCCTCCAGCATGTTCTCCGGTCTCACCCACGCATCGAACTCTTCGTCTGTCAGATACCCGAGCTGCAACGCCGTTTCGCGCAAGGTCAGGCCTTCGCTGTAGGCTTTCTTGGCGATCTCCGCCGATTTGTCATAGCCGATGTGCGGGTTGAGTGCCGTCACCAGCATCAAGCCACGCTCCAGGTGCTCAGCCATTTTTTCCGCATCCGGCTCCAGACCGGCCACGCAGTGCTGCTGGAAGTTGCTGCAGCCATCAGCCAGTAAACGGATCGATTGCAGCAGGTTATGGATGATCACCGGTTTGAACACGTTGAGCTGCAAGTGGCCCTGACTGGCGGCAAAGCCAATGGCGACATCGTTGCCCAATACCTGGCAGGCCAGCATCGACAGCGCTTCGCACTGGGTCGGGTTGACCTTGCCCGGCATGATCGAACTGCCCGGTTCATTGGCCGGCAGCCTGACTTCGGCGAAGCCGGCGCGCGGGCCGGAACCCAGCAGACGCAGATCGTTGGCGATTTTCATCAGCGTCACGGCGAGGGTTTTCAGCGCGCCGGACAGCGTGGTCAGCGGCTCATGACCGGCCAGCGCGGCAAACTTGTTCGGCGCGGTGATAAACGGCAAACCCGAGAGGGCGGCCAATTCTGCGGCGATGGCCTCACCGAAGCCGTGGGGTGAATTGAGCCCGGTGCCGACGGCCGTTCCGCCCTGGGCCAGCTCGCAGACCGAGGGCAGTGCGCTGCGGATCGCCCGCTCGGCGTAATCGAGTTGCGCGATGAAGGCCGAGATTTCCTGGCCGAAGCTGATCGGTGTCGCATCCATCATGTGGGTGCGGCCGGTCTTGACCAGTTTCATGTGGCGTGCGGCCAGTTCGGCCAGCCCGCCAGACAGTTCGCTGATCGCTGGCAGCAAGTGCTGTTGCACTGCCTGGACGGCCGCGATATGCATGGCGGTGGGGAAACAGTCGTTGGAGCTCTGGGAGCGATTGACGTGATCGTTGGGGTGCACCGGGGACTTGCCGCCACGGGGGTTGCCGGCCAGCTCGTTGGCGCGACCGGCGATCACTTCATTGATGTTCATGTTGCTCTGGGTACCGCTGCCGGTTTGCCAGACCACCAGCGGAAACTGGTCGTCGTGGTCGCCGGCGAGCACCTCGTCGGCCGCCTGCTCGATCAGACGGGCGATATCGGCGGGCACGTCGCCATTGCGATCATTGACCCGTGCCGCGGCTTTCTTGATCAGCGCCAGGGCATGCAACACGGCCAGCGGCATGCGTTCGTTGCCGATGGCGAAGTTGATCAGCGAGCGTTGCGTCTGAGCGCCCCAATAGGCTTCATCCGGGACTTCAACCTGGCCGAGGCTGTCGGTTTCGATACGGCTCATCTTGCTCACTCCTGTAGGTCCGATTGCGCAGTTTAGGCCGTGATCGACGGCCGTGGTTCCATCAGTCTGAAATTGACCATTCAACCCCTCTAAATCAAGTGCGACAAGGCTTGGGGTTGAGCGACACACTTTTTTAGGCGCAGAATGGACGCCCTTGGGGTCTTACCTCGCCAGCTAAAAAAGGAAACTCGATGACTCGTCTTCGTGCCATCTGTACCGCCGTTGCTTTGGTCTGCGCCAGCGGCCAGGTTCTTGCCGACACCGCCAGCCATAACGCCAGTGCCGAGGCTTTCCTGACCATGGCGCACGCTGACAAACTGGGCACCCCTGTGTACATGCAAGTACAGCAGATGTTTGCCCAGCGTTTCGAACAGACCAAAGCCCCTGAGTCGAAAAAGGCCGTGCTGGAAACCTACCAGGCCAAGGCCAACGCCGCTCTGGACCAGGCCATTGGCTGGAACAAGCTGAAACCGGACATGGTCAAGCTCTACACCACCAACTTCACCGAATCCGAGCTCAAGGACCTGGTTGCGTTCTACCAGTCGCCACTGGGCAAGAAAGTCCTGGAAAAAATGCCTCAGCTGACCCAGCAATCGGCCCAGATGACCCAGGCCAAGCTGGAAAGCGCGGTGCCTGTGGTCAACAAGCTGCTGGCTGACATGACCGCCGAGCTGACGCCGAAAGACGCAGCCGCGCCAGCCAAGAAAAAGCCTTAAGCGGAGTTCGGTATGACCATGCAACAACGCATCGAATCGACGCTGGGCCTGCTTCAGCCCGAGCATCTGCAAGTGCTGGATGAAAGCCACATGCACAGCCGTGGGCTGCAAACCCATTTCAAGGCTGTGGTCGTCAGTACGCAGTTTGAAGGCCTGAACCGGGTCAAGCGCCACCAGAAGGTCTACGGTACGCTCGGCGAGCTGATGGGAGAGTTCCATGCGTTGGCGCTGCATACCTACACGCCAGAAGAGTGGGCACAGATTGACGCAGCTCCGGCCTCGCCGACCTGTGCCGGTGGCAGCAAGCACTAAACTCCGGTTTTTTGTTAGAATGCCCAACGCGCCGCTAACCCGGCGCGTTTTTTTTCGCATCCGGTTCACCCCTTACGAGGGTAGCCACCTGGAGATTTACCCATGACACAACAGATTGTCGTGGCGGCACTGTATAAGTTCGTCACCCTGGAAGATTACGTCGCCCTGCGCGAGCCCCTGCTGCAAGCGATGGTCGACAACGGCATCAAAGGCACCCTGCTGATTGCCGAAGAAGGCATCAACGGCACCGTGTCCGGCAGCCGCGAAGGCATCGACGGGCTGATGGCCTGGCTCAAGAACGACCCGCGCATGGACGACATCGACCATAAAGAGTCGTACTGCGACGAGCAGCCGTTCTACCGCACCAAGGTCAAACTCAAGAAAGAAATCGTCACCCTCGGCGTGGAAGGCGTGGACCCGAACAAAAAGGTCGGCACCTACGTCGATCCGCAGGACTGGAATGCGCTGATCAGCGACCCGGAAGTACTGTTGATCGACACCCGTAACGACTACGAAGTCTCGATCGGTACCTTCGAAGGCGCCATCGACCCGAAAACCACCAGTTTTCGCGAATTTCCCGATTACATCAAAGCCAACTTCGACCCGGCCGTGCACAAGAAGGTCGCGATGTTCTGCACTGGCGGCATCCGTTGCGAGAAGGCCTCGAGCTACATGCTCAGCGAGGGCTACGGTGAGGTCTTTCACCTCAAGGGCGGCATCCTGAAGTACCTCGAGGAGGTGCCGCAGGAAGAAACCAAGTGGCAGGGCGATTGCTTCGTGTTCGACAACCGCGTGACCGTTCGTCACGACCTGAGCGAGGGCGACTACGATCAATGTCATGCCTGCCGCACACCGGTGAGTGTGGAAGACCGCGCGTCCGAGCATTACGTGGCCGGCATCAGTTGCCCGCATTGCTGGGATAAGCTGAGTGAGAAGACCCGTCGCAGCGCGATCGACCGGCAGAAGCAGATCGAACTGGCCAAGGCTCGTAACCAGCCTCACCCGATCGGCTTCAACTACAAGCAAGCATCTTCCGAGGCCTGAACCATGTCTGCGCGCCTGCTCTATGTGATGGACCCGATGTGTTCCTGGTGCTGGGGGTTTGCCCCCGTGGCCAAGTCACTGGTCGAGCAGGCGCAAGCCGCGGGTGTGGATGTGCACTTGATCGTGGGTGGTTTGCGCACCGGTAGCGGTGCGGCGCTGGAGCCGACCACCCGACGCTACATTCTTGAACACTGGCAGGCGGTCACCGAGGCCACCGGCCAGCCCTTCAAGTTTGAGGGCGCGTTACCCGATGGCTTTGTCTACGACACCGAGCCTGCCTGCCGGGCACTGGTGACGGCGCGCGGACTGGCGCCGGATTGTGCCTGGAAGCTGCTCGGGCTGATTCAGCATGCGTTTTATGTCGAAGGTCGGGACGTCACCCGCGCCAGCGTGCTGGTGGAACTGGCCGAGCAGGCCGGCGTGCCGCGCATCGAGTTCGCCGCCGCTTTCGACCGTGCCGACATGCACACTGCGACTGAAGCCGATTTCACCTGGGTCCAGGACCTGGGCATTGCCGGTTTCCCCACCCTGCTGGCCGAGCGTAACGGCCAACTGGCGTTGTTGACCAATGGCTATCAGCCGTTGAGCGAGTTGTCCCCGCTGCTCGGCCGCTGGCTGGAGCGTGCTGCCTGTGCATGACCTGCCTGATGATGTCGCACCCGCTAAACGTGTCGACCGTCTGAGCTGGGCGGAAATCCGCCGCCTGGCCCTGCATCACAAGAAATCCCTGTGGATCGCCAACGGCGTAGCCGTGCTGGCGACCTTGTGCAGCGTGCCGATTCCCTTGCTCCTGCCGTTGCTGGTGGACGAGGTGTTGCTGGGGCACGGTGATGCCGCGCTGAAGATCATGAACCACGCGCTGCCTGAAGGCTGGCAGAAGGCCGCGGGCTACATTGGCCTGATGCTGCTGGTGACCTTGACCCTGCGGTGTACGGCGTTGCTGTTCAACGTGGTGCAGGCGAAATTGTTCGCCGGGTTGGCCAAGGACATCGTCTACCGCATTCGCATACGGCTGATCGAACGGCTCAAGCGTATTTCGCTGGGTGAGTACGAAAGCCTGGGCAGCGGCACGGTGACCACGCATCTGGTCACCGACCTGGACACACTGGACAAATTCGTCGGTGAAACCCTCAGCCGTTTCCTCGTGGCCATGCTGACCCTGGTCGGCACGGCGGGCATTCTGATGTGGATGCACTGGAAACTGGCCTTGCTGATTCTGCTGTTCAACCCGCTGGTGATCTATGCCACGGTGCAGTTGGGCAAGCGGGTCAAGCACCTGAAGAAACTCGAGAACGACAGCACTTCGCGCTTTACCCAGGCGCTGACCGAAACGCTGGATGCCATCCAGGAAGTTCGCGCCGGCAACCGCCAGGGGTTCTTCCTCGGTCGCCTGGGGCATCGCGCCCGGGACGTGCGCGACTACGCGGTGAATTCGCAATGGAAAACCGATGCATCGAACCGGGCCAGCGGTTTGCTGTTCCAGTTCGGCATCGATATTTTCCGGGCCGCGGCGATGCTCACCGTGCTGTTTTCCGACCTTTCAATCGGCCAGATGCTCGCGGTGTTCAGCTACCTGTGGTTCATGATCGGTCCGGTGGAACAACTGCTGAACCTGCAATACGCCTACTACGCTGCCGGCGGTGCGCTGTCGCGGATCAACGAGCTGTTGTCCCGTGCCGACGAACCCGAATACCCGGGTGGAGTCGACCCGTTCATCGGTCGCGAAACCGTCGGGATCGAGGTTCAGGGATTGAGCTTCGGCTACGGTGACGAACTGGTGCTGAGCCAGATGAATCTCTCCATCGCTCCCGGCGAAAAAGTCGCGATCGTCGGTGCCAGCGGCGGCGGCAAGAGCACACTGGTGCAACTCCTGCTGGGCCTGTACACGCCCTTGGCCGGCACCATTCGTTTCGGTGGTTCGACCCAGCAAGAGATCGGCCTGGAGACCGTGCGGGAAAATGTCGCCGTGGTCCTGCAACATCCGGCGCTGTTCAACGATACCATCCGGGCCAACCTGACCATGGGCCGCGAGCGCAGTGACGAGGCCTGCTGGCAGGCGCTGGAAATCGCCCAACTGCACAACACGGTCCGGGATTTGCCCAATGGCCTGGACAGCATCGTCGGGCGCTCCGGCGTGCGTTTGTCCGGCGGGCAGCGCCAACGCCTGGCCATTGCGCGGATGGTGCTGGCCGAACCCAAGGTGGTAATTCTGGACGAAGCCACCTCTGCGCTGGACGCCGCCACCGAATACAACCTGCACCAGGCCCTGGCGCGGTTCCTGAGCAACCGCACCACGTTGATCATTGCCCACCGCTTGTCGGCCGTGAAGCAGGCCGACCGGGTGCTGGTATTCGATGGCGGGCAAATTGCCGAAGATGGCGACCACCAGCAGCTGATTGCCGATGGTGGTTTGTACGCCAAGCTTTATGGGCATTTGCAGCAGCACTGATTGGCAGGCAATTACTTCCAGATTACGTCCAGTGCATTGGCGCTGCCGTCATAACCAAACTGTTTCATCACCACTGAGCACGAGTCGCACGGCGCCATGGTGGTGGCGATCGTGATGGATTCCAGATCCTTGGGGTCCGGGTATTTGCCGCGGATGACACTGATGAGTTTGCTCTCGGTGTCCAGCGAGGTGGGGCGAGACGTTAGTGCGGGCGTGTAGGTTTCAATGTTATCGATGGTGTGCGGGATCGCCTGCAATTTGCCTTGGGGCGATACCTCAAGTGCCGTCTGCGGGAAGTGGACTTTATGATCGATATTGAAGTAGCTGGTGCTGCCGACTTTGACCTCATTCGTATGTCTGCTTTTGGCAAACAATGGCAGGAAAACCGTATCACCCTGGTTGCCGGAAACGCTGACATATACCTCGTGCACACCAGCCTTGGTATTTATTTCAGCGAACGCGATGTTCCGGGGGCCGTGCACGGGGCGTCGTGTTTTCTGGCTGATGAGGCGTTGCAGTTGCCTCATCGTGTCATCGATTTTTAATGCCTTGGGCCCCGTTTGTGTCGACGATGCGACGGTGATGACCGTTCTTTCGAACAGGTTGTTGAAAATTTCCGCAGTCGTTTCACGGACCTTGTCGGGGGCAGCCTTGGACAGCGACCAGGTTGCAGCACCGTCGGAGGAAGACCGAATGATCATTCGTGTGGAATGATCGAACAAAGCCGCTTCGCCCGGGCTGGTATCAACCTTGAGCCATTTGAGTGTTTCAGGCGGATTGGCATGGCCGCCGATCGGGATGGCAATCTCATCCATCGCTTTCAATGCTCGCTCTACCGGCGCTTGGCCATGGATTCTGACCATGTTGTTGGCATTCAGAGAGCCGGTGTACACCACCACTAACTCGTTTTTCAGTTCATCGGGAAGGGTGTCGGCCTTCTTGAACGTCAGGATGTCGTGCACGCTTTGTCCAGGTGCGCGCTCGGCAACGTAAAAGTCCCCGGCGTTCAACCGCGTGAAAACGTAGTGTTTTGAGCCGTCTGCCGCTTCAACAATGATGCTGCCAACGTGAAAGTTATCGACGAGTTCTTGTCCCGGAACGTGGACGCTGACCATGACTCGCCCATAAATACCTTTTTGAAATTCCATCGTGCCCTGAAGGGTTGATTGGGTACGGATCGCGCTCACTTGCATTGCAGCTCTGTTGGTAGCGGGGATGTAAGTCATATCCCCGAACCAGGGAGCCCAACCCTTGGCAGTATCAAAGCTGCCGATGTCGGGTGTGGGGGCCGGGTTGCGAAGGACATAGCTGGTTTCACACAGCGCGGACCCGGGCATGCGGCGGATTCTGCAAGGAGCCGCCTTGTAGTTGTCCTTCAGGTCCATCAGGTCGGCGCGACGCAACACATCGTCCTTCAGTCGGTAAGGCTGGTCGTCAATGAAGAGCGTCGTCCGGCCATCGACTTCAAGCACTTCGCGCACGCTGCTTTTGTTAGCCAGCTCGACAATGAAATTGTCTTTGGTTTTTTCCAGGGGGCTGTAGTGGGATCGCCCCAATGAGAGCTCACTCGAACGGTTGGGTAGCAAGGGGCCGTAGGGCCTGGACGACAATGGGTCGACCAGATAATGCTGGGCCTTGCCTGAGGACGACAGGTTGCGTACGGGTACATCGTCCACGCCTCTCAGGGACGCTAACTGGTCGCCGTTAACCAAAGGCTTCCAGTGACCCGCACCAGTGACCTGCGGCAGGCTGCGGGAGAAATTATAGTGATTCGCTCTGCCCGCCAGTTCCTTGATGCGGAAAATACCGGATTTGCCGATTTTCAGCCCTTTTGATCCCAATGCCGTGAGCAGCGCGGCGATGCCGTCAATCGGGGTCAGTGCCAGCATACTCAAAACTAAAAACTCTCTGGTCAGTGATGCAAATGCCGGAAGCCTGGCGCGTAAGGTCAGTTGGCTGGCATTGCTGATCAGTTTTGTCGAGCCCGAAGCAAACTTGCCGATCGGTTGTGCGAATGACAACAGATCGGTGAACACTCCGAACACTCCATTGATAAGGCGTGTCTTTTCGCCAGAGGCCAGATCTTCGATACTTTTCCAGAACGGCACGAAGATTTTGATAACTGCGAGGAGTTTATCTTTTTCGACCCTTTCGCGTTCAAACGCAGTCTGCCCGGCACAGTTCTTGTAAAGCTGTTTGGGGTCTACAAACGGCAGCAGGTTGGCAATGAATTGACTGATCGCCAGGCAGCGGGGTGAGGAAAGTGTCAGTGGAGCATTGTTTGCGGCTTGCACATCGTTGGAAGGTGCGATGAACGAATCACCTAGCTGTTCGATGATTGCCTCACAGACCGCTCCAGCTTTGGGGGCGCTCCCGGTCGAATGAGCATCCCAGTCAAAGGGTAATGTCTGGTTGCGCAACACCGAAACTGAAACGTCCCCTTTTATCATCCGCCACTTCTCGGTTTTTTTTGCACCCCCGAATTGTTCCGAGTTGGGGTTTTCTACGCGGCGTATCAGCCCTGCTCGGGGTAGCAGTTCGTAAGTTCTTGTTTCATTGGCGTAGGTCGTCTGCAAAATCAGGCCATTACGGGCTCGTAGCGGCAGGATTATTTCAGGTGTTTCGTTTTGGGCTTCTACACCGCTGGTTTCCTTTCTCAGACTATGGATTTTGAGTTCACCCCATTCAATGGCTTGGCGATCATCGAATGGGAGTGAGGCCAGCAGACTGCGAATCAGCGTTTTGTAAGCGGTTGTCTGTCGTTTAAGGTGCTCCTGGAAGTCGTGATAGAACATCGATTTGACTTCTGGCAAGGGGCCATATACCGCCGGTATCCCTGATGTTCCCCAATAATAGGGCGAGGTTACCTCTCGATCACTGTCGATCCTCAAATAGTATTGACTGACGGCGCCATTAGTCAGCGTGTAATACCACCGTGTGTGCTCATCGAATTCATTTGAAGCGAGGATGTCGATGAGCGAATAGTGGTCGTACCCCTTGCCAGGGAGGCTCGGAACGCTATTCCATCGGATGATCTCGCGTTCTTTCCTCGCCAGCTTCCTGTTTTCCGCGACAAAGCGTTTTCCAAAGAACTTTTCCGCTACGGTTTTCGCCATTGATAGTCGGTTGGGCGGGGTTTCGTTGATATGGGTGATGGCAGTGCTGAGCGCTTTGGTGTGTTTATCCAGCTCCGATAGCGCCAGTTCGATCTCGGGCTCTGTGTAATCCTCATGACGCTTAGGCAGGATGATGCCTTGGGTCATTGCCCAGTCCAGTGTCGGCAGCAGCCTTGTCAGGCTTATTTCTTTTAGTCGCTCGTCTGTCGCTCCCACGACCCGATCGAGGACCAGGTTAACCAATTGCTGAAAGGTCATTCTGCACAACGCTCCGGGGTCGGTAGCGTTTATCAGGTTCACGCCATTCAGGAAATTCACCCAGACAGGGGAACTCCGGTATGGAAGGCTGGACGGGATATCGGCGACCCGGAACTCGACCGGAAATTGGCACAGATACAATCGAGCCATGACAATCGCTTCTTTTTCCGACGCGACCCGTTTTGACGTGAGTAGATGGTTCTCGAATTCGCTCCGAATGGTCTGATAACTTTTGCCCCAGTGCGAACGCGCCTGCCAATCGAAACCGGCAACCTCTTCCGAGTTTCGGCTCGGTGCCTTAAACCAGATTTGCAATGCGTTGGCAATGACTTTGATGCGGATGTGCGGCGACGTTTCTTCGCCAGTTGTTCCTCCATACCAATTCAAGGTTGACAGCAAGTTGGTTGCCAGTTTTTCGGCTTCAGGGGTTTGCAGGATCTTTTCAAGAAAAACGGTAGGAGTGGCGCGGATTTGTTCAACGGTAGCCGACATGAGAATGTCATTGGCCAGATGGGTGAATGGAGAAATGCCGGCCTCGGGCAGAAACGTTCTTATCGTTTCGATCGTTTCCGAACCGATGATCTGCTGTTGCACTTCCTGCATAGTGACACTGGAAGGATCGGATGAAGCTGCCTGGACAGCTTTAAATATTTTGCGATCTTTTTCGGTGGGAGGGCGCTTCAAGTCGACAATGTTGAAGTCGTCTTCCAGTTTCAGGCGATAGCTTGCGATTTTTTCCTCAAGGGCATTGATGGCGGCTTGGTGTTCAGTCGTATAGGTCGGATCCCAGGGGGCAAGCCCGTAAAAAGTGGCCATTCTCGGCAGGCTGATAAGGCGGTCGTAACGGATCTGCCCTCCTAGCAACTTGGCCGCGTTTTCGATGCGGGATTTAAGTTCTGACCATTTTTCAGATCCGGTCAATGCCAGAGCCACCTTGTTCTGGTCATCGCGATTTGACGTCTCGTAGACGTAGGCTCCGTCTTTTGCAGTGACAATCAAATAATGAGGGGACACGTTTTTACTTTGACACAGCGCTTGATACTCGCTGTCTTTCATCAAGTCTTGCAAAGCGGTTTGACCGGCGTCATTTTCTTGATCCAGCGGAGAAAGCGTGCACGGTCTGAGCAGTGTTTGCGCGAAATGAGAGATAGAGCCGATTTCTACGCGCAGGTAAGACAGCAATAATTCATAGTCATCCAGTTGGCTCTGATAGATCTGCGCAGTGGTCGGGGCTGAATTTGAAGTTTCAGTTGATGTGTTAGTTGAAGGGGTAGTTTGCATAAGCCTGCTTCTCTTTTCGTTGCGTCGGTTGGTCTGCGCTCGATTGAACGAGCATTGGCGTTTCGCCACCGATTACAACGGTTCATGGCATAGGCTGTGCGGTACATAGATATTGCAGCGTTTTTGAAGAGGTCGATTACTGTTCGATGTCTATGGCATGGACGGTTCGATGCTGGCGTGGCTGAAAGAACGCTACTCACGGTAGGCGGCAGTTCTTACTTGCCGGGATCATGAACGCCCCCTAGTCTAGATAAAGCGAATTCGTCCGGAAGACGAGCAAGCAGTGCCAATACAAGGGACCTCATGAATCAAACGCGGACTCTCGGAACGCCACGGCTGTTGGGCATCGTCTGGCCCTTTATCGCCGTTGTGGTGTTTCAAGCCTTGTTGGGCGGCGTTAGCCTTTACGTGCTGTCGGCGGTTCGCGGCTATGTTGCCGGCGAAAGCCTGTGGTCCAAGGGGCAGAAAGACGCCATCTATTATCTCAATCTCTACGCCGATAGCGCCGACGAAGCGATTTTTCGTAAATACCAGCACGCTATTTCCGTGCCTCAGGGCGGGCATGAGTTGCGCGTGGCGCTGGATCATCAACCGCCGAATATCGAGGCGGCACGTGTGGCGATTCTCAAGGGTGGCAACCACCCGGAAGACGTTTCCAGCCTGATCTGGCTGTACCTCAACTTTCGTCACTTCAGTTACCTCGAAAAAGCCATCAACCTTTGGACCGTGGGGGATGCCTATCTGGTCCAGCTCGATGACGTTGCGCGGGACATGCATCAGCACATCACTGCCGGCCCGGCCTCCGGCGCGGATGTACAGCGCTGGAAGGAGCAGATTTTCGCCATCAACGACGGCGTGACGCCGGCGGCAAAGGCGTTCAGCGATGCCTTGGGTGAAGGTTCGCGGGTCATTCTTCGTTTGCTGCTGCTGACTAACCTCGCCACTGCTCTTGGATTGATTGCGCTGGCGCTGATGCGCACCCATAAACTGCTCAAGCAGCGCCATGCGTTCGCCGATGCGCTGCAACTGGAAAAAGAACGGGCGCAGATCACCCTGCAATCAATTGGTGATGGGGTGATCACCACGGATGTTTCCGGTGCAATCGCCTACATGAATCCGGCGGCCGAGGCGATGACCCACTGGAAGGCCGAGCAAGCGACAGGGTTGCCGCTGGCGGCGCTGTTCAACCTGCTGGATGAAAACGCCCAGACCGATGGTTTCACCCTGATCGAGCATATTCTGAGCGGCCAACTCAGTGGCGGCAGTGAGCACTCCAAGCTGATTCAACGCCTGGATGGCAGCACGGTGTCGGTGACGCTGGTGGGGGCGCCAATCCGCAATGCCGGCAAAGTCAGCGGGACGGTGCTGGTGCTGCATGACATGACCCAGGAGCGGCAGTACATCGCCAATCTGTCGTGGCAGGCGACCCACGATGCCTTGACCGGCCTTGCCAACCGTCGCGAGTTCGAATATCGCCTGGAACAGGCGCTGCACAACCTGACCCGCCATTCGGGTCGCCATGCCCTGATGTTCCTCGATCTGGACCAGTTCAAGCTGGTCAACGACACCTGCGGCCACGCGGCGGGGGACGAACTGCTGCGGCACATCTGCGCGCTGTTGCAATCGGGGCTGCGCGAAGGCGACACCCTGGCGCGCCTTGGCGGCGACGAGTTCGGCATCCTGCTGGAAAACTGCGCACCGGAAGCGGCGGAGAAAATTGCCGAAAGCCTGCGCCAGACGGTGCAGAATCTGCATTTTGTCTGGAAAGGCCGGCCTTTCGTGACCACTGTCAGTATCGGGCTGGTCCATGTCGCGCAGAACCCGACGACGCTCGAAGCCTCGCTGCGTGCTGCCGACATGGCGTGCTACATGGCCAAGGAAAAGGGTCGGAACCGGGTCCAGGTCTATCATCCGGATGACTCGGAATTGTCCCTGCGCTTCGGCGAGATGGCCTGGGTGCAGCGTTTGCACATGGCGCTGGAGGAAGACCGCTTCTGCCTGTATGCCCAGGAAATCGCCCCCTTGGGTCATGTCGATCAGGACGGCGGGCACATTGAAATCCTGCTGCGATTACATGATGAAGCCGGGCGGATGATCTTGCCCGACAGTTTCATTCCGGCAGCCGAACGCTATGGCCTGATGAGCTCGCTTGATCGTTGGGTGGTGCAAAACGTGTTCAAGATCATCGCCCAATGCCGGGCCGAGCAAGGCCACGGACCGCTGGCCATGTGTGCGATCAATCTGTCAGGCACGACGATCGGGGATGAGGCGTTTCTGGACTTCTTGCGCGAACAGTTTGTGACGTATTCGATTCCGCCTGAAATGATTTGTTTTGAAATTACTGAAACCAGTGCCATTTCAAATCTTGGCAGCGCAATTCGATTCATTAATGAACTCAAAGGCTTAGGCTGCCATTTTTCGCTGGATGATTTTTGCGCCGGAATGTCCTCATTCGCGTACCTGAAACATTTGCCTGTAGACTTCCTGAAGATCGACGGGAGTTTCGTAAAGGATATGCTGGACGACCCGATTAACCGCGCCATGGTCGAAGTGATCAATCACATTGGCCATGTGATGGGTAAGCGCACGATTGCCGAGTTTGTCGAAACGCCCCAGATCGAGCAGGCATTGCTGGAGATCGGGGTGGATTACGCTCAAGGGTATGTGATTGAACGCCCGCAGTTGTTTACCAGTGATAGTCTGTTAAGTCGTCCCGCCAGGCCTCAACCGCTGTTGTTCAAGGCGCCTGGCACGTTCCGTTGAGACTCCTGCCGGTCTTACAATCACAATCAAAAGGAGCTCGACAGTGATCGATACATTCAACCGAACCGGACCGCTCATGGAAGCTGCAAGTTACCCTGCCTGGGCCCAGCGCCTCATCCAGGATTGCAGCGAGAGCAAGCGCCGGGTTGTCGAACACGAACTGTACCAACGCATGCGAGACAACAAACTCAGTGCGAAGGCCATGCGCCAGTATCTGATCGGTGGCTGGCCGGTGGTCGAACAGTTCGCGTTGTATATGGCACAAAACCTGACCAAGACCCGCTTTGCCCGTCATCCCGGCGAAGATATGGCCCGTCGCTGGCTGATGCGTAACATCCGCGTCGAGCTGAACCACGCCGATTACTGGGTGAACTGGAGTCGCGCGCACGGTGTCAGCCTGGAAGAGCTGCAGGCTCAGCAGGTTCCCCCCGAGCTTCACGCCCTGAGTCATTGGTGCTGGCACACCAGTTCAGCCGACTCGCTGATCGTTGCGATTGCCGCCACCAACTACGCCATCGAAGGGGCGACCGGGGAATGGTCGGCGGTAGTGTGTTCCAACGGTATCTACGCCGCCTCGTTCCCCGAGGAAGATCGCAAGCGGGCGATGAAGTGGCTGAAGATGCATGCCCAGTACGACGATGCCCATCCATGGGAAGCCCTGGAGATCATCTGCACATTGGCGGGTACCAACCCCGGCAAATCCCTGCAGGTGGAGTTGCGTCAGGCCGTTTGCAAGAGCTACGACTATATGTACCTGTTTCTCGAACGTTGCATGCAAATGGAGCACGCAGAGCGGGTACCGGTCGTGCGTGAGCGGATGGCATTGGCCGAGAGCTGATCCAGAAATCACGCAATAAAAACTGTGGGAGCGGGCTTGCTCGCGAAGGCGGAATATCAGTGACATCCATGCCACCTGATACACCGCATTCGCGAGCAAGCCCGCTCCCACATTGGTTTGTGTCGTGGCTGAAAAATCAGCCCGCCATCTCCAGCCGGTTACGACCTTCGCGCTTGGCCACATACAACGCGCTGTCTGCCCGTCGCAACAGGCTTTCGGCAGACTCGCCGGGCAACAGGGTCGAACAGCCGAGGCTGACCGTCAGCAGGATCCTGTGACCATCGGCCAGGTACTCTTCAGACTGGGCTGCAAACCGCAGCCGCTCACCGACCATGGCCGCGGCCTCGCGACAGGTATTCGACAGCAGGATCAGGAACTCCTCGCCGCCATAGCGGAACACCATGTCCACGTTGCGCAGCTGGTTTTTGATCGTGGCGGCGACCGCCTTGAGCACGTCATCACCTGTGCTGTGGCCATGGGTATCATTGACTAGCTTGAAATGATCGATGTCCAGCATCAGTACTGACAACGGTTGCAGATGGCGCCGGGACAGTTCGATTTCCCTTTGCAGCGTCTGGTCCATGGCGATGCGGTTACCGGCACCCGTCAGCGGGTCACGCAGTGCGCTTTGGGTGGCGGTACGGTACAGCAGCGCATTGCGCATCGGGAAAAGCAGTGCGGCTAGCAGTGATTCGAGATTGCCCTGATCCTGTTCGCTGAAACGCTGATTGCGACGGAAGATCAGCTCACCCAGGTGTTCGCCTTCGTGGCTGAGGCTGTAACTGATGGAGTGGTGGCCGCGTTGGCCGAACTCCAGGCGCAGGTCACTGCTCTTGTGCTGGTAGCACAAGGCGTCCAACGGTACCAACCGCTGAATCTCGCGATAGAACGTCCCAAGAATGCGTTGCGGCTCCAGACTGGTTTGCAACTGCAGGCTCAGTTGCTGGCGCAATTGCGCAAGACTGACAGGTCTTTCCAGGAGGGGCGGCTGCTGACCAAAGCCCAGGCGCTGCAATTTGGCGCTATCGAAGTCAATTGCGTTGGTCTGGGAAGGTGGTTTCATAAGGCATGCGCCCCTAAGCAGTAAGGCTGTCTTACAAGCAGGGTGAGAGCGGCTTAGGGCTGCGCGTCGTACTGGTCCGTCAGTCCCGTAGGACATTTCGTACAAGTTTAATCCGCTTTGTAGAAGATGAGTAATCTCTGCGCTCAAGCTTCACCCCCGTCTGCTTTCACTTTACGTGTCTGAGCAAACTTAGAGCGAAAGTCGTGCCATTCGGTTCATCCGAATAAAAGCTGTATTAAATCAATGGGTTGTTGGTTGTCTGCTGCCTGTGTAGCGCGGCGTGTGACGTTTGTTTGACAGGTGCCTGGCTCGAACCCGAGAGCCTTCAAGTGCCGCGACAGGAAGCTGGCGCGGCACTAAAAAGCGACGTACGGTCGTTACTGGGCGTTGAACGCCTGGCCATTGATACCGGTGCTGTCCGGGCCCATCAGGTAAAGGTAGACCGGCATGATCTCCTCGGGCGTCGGGTTGTTCAGCGGGTTTTCACCCGGGTAAGCCTGGGCGCGCATGCTGGTGCGGGTGGCGCCCGGGTTGATGCTGTTGGAGCGCACCGGGGCCACAGTATCGACTTCGTCAGCCAGGGTTTGCATCAAGCCTTCAGTGGCGAATTTGGAGACGCCGTAAGCGCCCCAATACGCACGCCCCTTGCGGCCGACGCTGCTGGAAGTGAACACCACCGAGGCATCCTGCGACAACTTGAGCAGCGGCAGCAGGGTGCTGGTGAGCATGAACATGGCATTGACGTTGACTTGCATGACCCGCATGAAGTTTTCGCCGGAAAGCTGCTCGATCGGCGTGCGCGGGCCGATGATCGAGGCATTGTGCAGGAGACCGTCGAGATGCCCGAATTCGCTTTCGATCATCGCTGCCAGCTCATCGTATTGATGGGGCAGGGCGGTTTCGAGGTTGAAGGGGATGACTGCCGGTTGTGGATGGCCGGCGGCTTCGATTTCGTCGTAGACCTGGGTCAGGTTGGCTTCGGTCTTGCCCAGCAGCAGCACGGTTGCGCCGTGTGCCGCGTAGGTTTTTGCCGCTGCGGCACCGATGCCGCGTCCTGCGCCGGTGACCAGGATGACCCGATCCTTGAGCAGTTCGGGGCGGGCGGAATAATCAAACATAAAAAACCTCTACAAAATTCTTCAGGTCAAGCGCTATCCCTGTAGGAGCGAGCTTGCTCCGGGCGGCGTTCCGACGATGGGCGTAAACGATGACGCGACAAGTCTGGCACCCCGTGGCGCTCTCAGGTTCTTCGCGAGCAAGCTCGCTCCTACAGAGGTCAACGACAGTCTCAGCAGCTACAGAGGGCGCTATCCAAAACCTTGCGCAGCTCCAACGGATGATCGACCACCACATCCGCCCCCCAATGCCGCGGGTTGTCATCCGGGTGGATATAGCCGAAGGTCACTGCAGCGGTCTTGGTGCCGGCATCACGGCCGGACTCGATGTCGCGCAGGTCATCGCCAACGAACAGCACGCTGGCCGGATCGAGGTCGAGCATCTTGCAGGCGAGGATCAGCGGCTCTGGATCGGGTTTGCTGTTCTTCACGTGATCCGGGCAGATCAGCAGTGCCGAACGCTCGGCCAGCCCCAGTTGCTGCATGATCGGCTCGGCAAACCGCAGTGGCTTGTTGGTCACTACGCCCCAGATCAGGTTGGCTTTTTCGATGTCGGCCAGCAGTTCGCCCATGCCGTCGAACAGCTTGCTATGGACGGCGCAACCGACGAGGTAGCGCTCCAGGAACTCCAGGCGCAATTCCTCGAATCCCGGCGATTCCGGGTCCATGGAGAAGGTCACTGCGACCATCGCCTTGGCGCCGCCGGAAATCTCGTCGCGAATGTGTTTGTCGTTCATCGGTGGCAAGCCGCGGTCGGCACGCATCGCCTGACAGATCGCAATGAAGTCCGGCGCGGTGTCGAGCAGGGTGCCGTCCATGTCGAAAAGAACTGCTCTGATAGGCATCGGGTTACTCCTCGCGCAGGGTCTGGATCATGTAGTTGACGTCCACGTCGGAGGCCAGTTTGTAGTGCTTGGTCAGCGGGTTGTAGGTCAGGCCGATGATGTCCTTGACGGTCAGGCCGGCCATGCGGCTCCAGGCGCCAAGTTCGGAAGGGCGAATGAATTTCTTGAAGTCGTGGGTGCCGCGCGGCAGCAACTTCATGATGTATTCGGCACCGACGATGGCGAACAGGTACGCCTTCGGATTGCGGTTGATGGTCGAGAGGAACACCTGGCCGCCGGGCTTGACCATGCGGAAGCAGGCACGGATGACCGACGACGGGTCTGGCACGTGCTCAAGCATTTCCAGGCAGGTGACCACGTCGAACTGCTCGGGCATTTCCTCGGCCAGGGCTTCGGCGGTGATCTGCCGGTATTCGACGCTCACGCCCGACTCCAGCTGATGAAGCTGGGCAACCGCCAACGGCGCTTCGCCCATGTCGATACCCATCACGGTCGCGCCGCGCTGAGCCATGGCCTCGCTGAGGATGCCGCCGCCGCAACCGACGTCGAGGACCTTCTTGCCGGCCAGGTTGACCCGCTCGTCAATCCAGTTCACCCGCAGCGGGTTGATGTCGTGCAGCGGTTTGAATTCGCTTTCGCGGTCCCACCAGCGATGGGCCAGGGCCTCGAATTTGGCGATTTCGGCGTAGTCGACGTTGCTCATGGTTTAAGTCCTCTAAAACTTGAAAAATCCTGTTGCCCCGGATTGTGCTCCAGGGTGCTTACGATTCGGTGCGGCCGCTGATGCGCCGGCCCCAGGCCTTCGCGACAGTGCCAAGCTGTTGTTCATCCAGGCGTGTCAGGCGACGGTCGTCGAGCAACTGCTTGCCGGCAACCCAAAGGTGTTTCACGCAGTCCCGGCCGGTGGCGTATATAAGCTGCGAAACCGGGTCGTAGACCGGCTGCTGGGCCAGGCCCGAGAGATCGAAAGCCACCATGTCCGCGGCCTTGCCGATTTCCAGCGAACCGACTTCGGCCTCGATACCCAGTGCCCGGGCGCCGTTGAGGGTGGCCATGCGCAAGGCACGATGGGCATCCAGCGCGGTGGCCGAGCCGGCGACAGCCTTGGCCAGCAGGGCCGCGGTGCGGGTTTCGCCGAGCAGGTCCAGGTCGTTGTTGCTGGCCGCGCCATCGGTGCCGACCGCGACATTGACCCCAGCCTGCCACAAGCGCTCTACCGGGCAGAACCCGCTGGCCAGCTTCAGGTTCGATTCCGGGCAATGAATCACACTGCTGTTGCTTTCTACCAGCAGTGTCATGTCTTCTTCGCTGATCTGGGTCATGTGAACCGCCTGGAAGCGTGGCCCCAGCAAGCCCAGGCGCGCCAGTCGGGCCAGCGGTCGTTCGCCGCGCTGCTCGACCGATTGCTGCACTTCAAACGCCGTTTCATGCACGTGCATGTGGATCGAGGCGTCCAGTTCTTCGGCGATCACCCGGATTTTTTCCAGGTTTTCATCGCCCACGGTGTAGGGTGCATGGGGGCCAAAGGTGATTTTGATGCGCTCGTGGTGCTTGAGATCGCCAAACAACTCGACACCCTGACGAATGGCTTCGTCCGCTGTAGCGGCGCCCGGAATGGGGAAGTCGAGGATCGGAATCGCGATCTGCGCGCGAATGCCGCTGTTGTGCACGCGCTCGCTGGCAACCTTCGGGAAGAAGTACATGTCAGAGAAACAGGTGATGCCACCTTTGATTTGCTCGGCGATGGCCAGATCCGTGCCGTCGCGCACGAAGTCCTCGTCGACCCACTTGGCTTCGGCGGGCCAGATGTGGTTTTCCAGCCAGGTCATCAATGGCAGGTCATCGGCCAGGCCACGGAACAGCGTCATCGCCGCGTGCCCGTGGGCATTGATCAGGCCGGGGCTGAGCAACATGTCGGGCAACTCGCGGGTTTCGGTTGCGTTAAGCTTCAGTGCGGCGGAACGTGGGCCGATAAACACGATGCGCCCATCACGGATGCCCACGCCGTGTTCCTTGAGGACAACACCAGCGGGTTCGACGGGTACCAGCCAGGTCGGCAGCAATAACAGGTCGAGCGCAGCGGCAGTGTTCGGCATCGAGGGTCGGTTCCAGTGCTTTTGTAAAGGATGGCGAAGTATACCCGAGCGTCTTCGCGGGGGGATCGCTATAATCGGCGGCTTTTGTTCATGAGTGCGGGGTGAGGGATGCGCGATCGACTGTTGGCTGCGGAAAAGGTAAAGGCCATCGATTGGCGTGATGGCGCTCTCCATCTGCTGGATCAGCGCATTTTGCCGTTCGAGGAAACCTGGATCGCCTACACCAGTGCAGCCGGTGTGGCCGAGGCCATTCGCTCGATGGTGGTGCGCGGTGCGCCGGCGATTGGTATCAGTGCCGCTTATGGCATCGTGCTCGCGGCCCGTGCCCGGATTGCCGAAGGTGGCGACTGGTACGCGGCGCTGGAAGAGGATTTCGCGCTGCTGGCCGATTCCCGTCCCACTGCAGTCAACCTGTTCTGGGCGCTGGGCCGCATGCACGACCGGCTTGATCGCCTGAAAGACAATGCCGATCCGCTGGAGGTGCTGGAAGCAGAGGCCATCGCCATTCACGAAAGCGATCGCGAAGCCAACCTGACCATGGCGCAACTGGGTGTGGACCTGATCCGCAAGCATCAGGGCAACGCCCAGGCGATCCTGACTCACTGCAACACCGGCGCACTGGCCACGGGCGGCTTTGGCACGGCGCTGGGGGTGATTCGTGGGGCTTTCATCGAGGGCATGGTCGAGCGGGTGTATGTCGACGAAACCCGCCCATGGCTGCAGGGCTCGCGGCTGACCGCGTGGGAACTGGCCAATGAAGGCATTCCCGTGACCCTCAATGTCGATTCCGCCGCCGCGCATATCATGAAGACCAAAGGCCCTACCTGGGTCATCGTCGGTGCTGACCGGATCACCGCCAATGGCGACGTGGCCAACAAGATCGGCACCTATCAACTGGCCGTCAACGCCATGCACCACGGCGTGCGCTTCATGGTGGTGGCGCCGAGTTCGACCATCGACATGCACCTGGCCAGCGGCGATGACATTCCGATTGAGGAGCGTGATGGCCGCGAGTTGCTGGAGGTCGGCGGCAAGCGGGTGGGCGCGGATGTCGAAGCGTTCAATCCGGTGTTCGATGTGACTCCGGCGGACCTGATCGATGCGATCGTCACCGAAAAAGGCATCGTCGAACGCCCGGATACGGCGAAGATGGCGCAGTTGATGTGCCGCAAGCGTCTGCATTGATCATCTCCGGCGTCTGAGGAATCGCCATCGCGAGCAAGCTCGCTCCCACAGTGTTTGCGGTGCACACAAAACCTGTGGGAGCGAGCTTGCTCGCGATGGGGCCGTCAAACCCAATGAACCAACCCGAATCAGCCACAAATTCTCCATTCAACACGGCTCTAAGCCCCTCTCGTCCCCTTCAAGCCTGTCACCGGTCAACTAACTACTCTCCATGCGCATCTGGGGGATAGGTGCGTGGCGGCTCTTGTGATAACATCCGGCGGTTTCCAGGGTTGCCCGAAGTGGCGACCCGTACTGCGCAGATCCATGGCATAACTCGTTGATTTGTCGTAAGTCGGTGCATGGCACTCAGCCTGTATCGGCGAGCTTCGTTGGTCCCATATGGATGTGACGAAGTTTCACCAGAAAAAGGAATCAGGCTTCTCATGGGCGAACTGGCCAAAGAAATCCTCCCGGTCAATATCGAAGACGAGCTGAAGCAGTCCTACCTCGACTACGCGATGAGCGTAATTGTCGGGCGGGCACTGCCGGATGCGCGCGATGGCTTGAAGCCCGTGCACCGGCGCGTGCTGTTCGCGATGAGCGAGCTGGGCAACGACTTCAACAAGCCGTACAAGAAATCTGCCCGTGTTGTCGGTGACGTGATCGGTAAGTATCACCCGCACGGTGATACCGCGGTGTACGACACCATCGTTCGGATGGCGCAGCCATTCTCCCTGCGCTACCTGCTGGTAGACGGCCAGGGCAACTTCGGTTCGGTGGACGGCGACAACGCCGCGGCCATGCGATACACCGAAGTGCGCATGACCAAGCTGGCGCACGAGCTGCTGGCTGACCTGCATAAAGAAACCGTGGACTGGGTGCCGAACTACGACGGCACCGAAATGATCCCGGCGGTCATGCCGACCCGTATTCCCAACCTGCTGGTCAACGGCTCCAGCGGTATCGCCGTGGGCATGGCGACCAACATTCCGCCGCACAACCTCGGTGAAGTCATCGACGGTTGCCTGGCGCTCATCGACAATCCAGAGCTGACTGTCGATGAACTGATGCAATACATCCCCGGTCCGGACTTCCCGACCGCAGCGATCATCAACGGTCGTGCCGGCATCATCGAAGCCTACCGCACCGGTCGCGGGCGCATTTACATGCGTGCCCGCTCGATGATCGAAGACATCGACAAGGTCGGTGGCCGTCAGCAGATCGTCATCACCGAACTCCCTTACCAGCTGAACAAGGCGCGTCTGATCGAGAAGATCGCCGAGCTGGTAAAAGAGAAGAAGCTCGAAGGCATCACCGAACTGCGCGACGAGTCCGACAAGGACGGTATGCGCGTCGTGATCGAGCTGCGTCGCGGCGAAGTGCCTGAGGTCATCCTCAACAACCTCTACGCCCAGACCCAGCTGCAAGCGGTGTTCGGTATCAACATCGTCGCGCTGATCGACGGCCGTCCGCGGATCCTGAACCTCAAGGACCTGCTGGAAGCCTTCGTCCGTCACCGTCGCGAAGTGGTTACCCGTCGTACCGTGTTCGAACTGCGCAAGGCGCGCGAGCGTGGTCACATCCTTGAAGGTCAAGCCGTTGCCCTGTCGAACATCGACCCGGTCATCGCCCTGATCAAGGCGTCGCCAACGCCGTCGGAAGCCAAGGAAGCGCTGGTCAGCACCCCTTGGGAGTCCTCGGCTGTGGTGGCGATGGTCGAGCGTGCCGGCGCCGATTCGTGCCGTCCGGAAAACCTCGATCCGCAATACGGTCTGCGCGACGGCAAGTACTTCCTGTCGCCAGAGCAGGCGCAAGCCATTCTGGAACTGCGTCTGCACCGCCTGACCGGCCTGGAACACGAAAAGCTGCTGGCCGAGTATCAAGAGATCCTCAACCAGATCGGCGAGCTGATCCGCATCCTCAACAGCGCCACGCGCCTGATGGAAGTGATTCGCGAAGAGCTGGAAGTGATTCGCGCCGAGTACGGCGACGTGCGTCGTACCGAAATCCTCGATGCCCGTCTCGACCTGACCCTGGGTGACATGATCCCGGAAGAAGAGCGCGTCGTGACCATTTCCCACGGTGGCTACGCCAAGACCCAGCCGCTGGCTGCGTACCAGGCCCAGCGTCGTGGCGGTAAAGGCAAGTCGGCGACCGGCGTCAAGGATGAGGACTACATCGCTCACCTGCTGGTTGCCAACAGCCACACCACGCTGCTGCTGTTCTCCAGCAAGGGCAAGGTGTACTGGCTGAAAACCTACGAAATCCCTGAAGCGTCCCGCGCTGCCCGTGGTCGTCCGCTGGTCAACCTGCTGCCGCTGGACGACGGTGAGTACATCACCACCATGCTGCCGGTCGAGGAATACACCGAAGGTCATTACATCTTCATGGCCACCGCCAACGGCACCGTGAAGAAGACCCCGCTGGAATCCTTCAGTCGTCAACGCAGCGTCGGCCTGATCGCACTGGAACTGGATGAAGGCGACGTGCTGATTTCCGCGGCCATCACCGATGGCGAGCGTGAAGTCATGCTGTTCTCCGACGGAGGCAAAGTGACCCGTTTCAAGGAATCCGACGTTCGCGCCATGGGCCGTACCGCCCGCGGTGTGCGCGGCATGCGTCTGCCGGAAGGTCAGAAGCTGATTTCCATGCTGATTCCGGAAGAAGGCAGCCAGATCCTCACCGCTTCGGCGCGTGGCTACGGCAAGCGCACGGCGATCACCGAGTTCCCTGAATACAAACGTGGCGGTCAGGGCGTTATCGCCATGGTCAGCAACGAACGTAACGGCCGTCTGGTCGGTGCGGTCCAGGTACTCGACGGCGAGGAAATCATGCTGATTTCCGACCAGGGCACCCTGGTGCGTACCCGTGTCGACGAAGTGTCCAGCCTGGGTCGTAACACCCAGGGCGTGACCCTGATCAAACTGGCCAACGACGAAACACTGGTCGGGCTGGAGCGGGTTCAAGAGCCGTCGGAAGTCGAGGGTGAAGAGCTGGAAGGTGAAGAGGGTGAAGGGTTTGTTGGTGAAGTCGTGATCGACGACGTTGCCGAAGACCAGCAACTCGACGCCGCCGCTGACGAAGAACCACAGGAATAAGTGGGCAAGCAGGGGGCGGATGAAAATTCGCCCCCTTGTTGTTTGTCCCTTTAGAAAATTTCGACACCCACGACGATCAAATGTGGGAGCGGGCTTGCTCGCGAATACGGTCTGACATTCAGCACAGATGTCGCCTGAAACACCGCTTTCGCGAGCAAGCCCGCTCCCACATTGGTTCCGTGGTGATTGATGTTGTGATTTATTGCGTGATACCACCAAATCAGAGCGAGATTGGATGTGAGCAAGAGAGCCTATAACTTCTGTGCCGGTCCTGCGGCGCTTCCCGAAGCTGTCCTGCAGCGCGCCCAGGGTGAACTCCTCGACTGGCACGGCAAGGGTCTGTCGGTCATGGAAATGAGCCATCGCAGTGATGAGTTCGTGTCCATCGCCACCAAGGCCGAGCAGGATCTGCGTGATCTGCTGAATATCCCCTCGAACTATAAAGTGCTGTTTCTGCAAGGCGGCGCCAGCCAGCAATTTGCTCAGATCCCTCTGAACCTGTTGCCGGAAAACGGCTCGGCCGACTATATCGACACCGGTATCTGGTCGCAGAAGGCCATCGAAGAAGCTTCGCGTTTCGGCCACGTCAACGTTGCCGCCACCGCCAAGCCTTACGATTATTTCGCCATTCCCGGTCAGAACGAGTGGAAGCTGTCGAAAGACGCGGCCTACGTTCACTACGCGCCGAACGAAACCATCGGCGGCCTGGAGTTTCAGTGGATCCCGGAAACCGGCGATGTTCCGCTGGTGGCCGACATGTCCTCGGACATCCTGTCGCGCCCGGTGGATGTGTCGCGCTTCGGCATGATCTACGCCGGTGCCCAGAAAAACATCGGCCCGAGCGGTATCGTCGTCAACATCGTACGCGAAGACCTGCTGGGCAAGGCCCGTTCCCTGTGCCCGACCATGCTCGACTACAAGGTCGCGGCCGATAACGGTTCGATGTACAACACCCCGCCGACGCTGGCCTGGTACCTGTCCGGCCTGGTGTTCGAGTGGCTCAAGGAACAGGGCGGCGTCGAGGCCATCGGCAAGCTCAACGAAGTCAAGCAGCGCACGCTGTACAGCTTCATCGATGCCAGCGGCCTGTATAGCAACCCGATCAACAAGTCGGACCGCTCGTGGATGAACGTGCCGTTCCGCCTGGCTGATGATCGCCTGGACAAGCCGTTCCTGGCCGGTGCCGACGAGCGTGGTCTGTTGAACCTCAAGGGCCACCGTTCCGTGGGTGGCATGCGCGCCTCCATCTATAACGCCGTCGACATCAACGCCGTCAATGCGCTGATTTCGTACATGGCAGAGTTCGAGAAGGAACACGGCTAATGTCTGAGCAAGAACTCAAGGCACTGCGCCTGCGCATTGATGCCCTGGACGAAAAGGTCCTGGAGCTGATCAGTGAGCGTGCGCGCTGCGCCCAGGAAGTCGCGCGAGTAAAGATGGCCTCGCTGGCCGAAGGCGAAGTGCCGGTGTTCTATCGTCCCGAGCGCGAAGCTCAGGTGCTCAAGCGTGTCATGGAGCGCAACCAGGGGCCGCTGGGCAACGAAGAGATGGCGCGGTTGTTCCGTGAAATCATGTCTTCGTGCCTGGCGCTCGAACAGCCGCTGAAAGTGGCTTATCTCGGCCCTGAAGGCACCTTCACTCAGGCAGCGGCCATGAAGCACTTCGGCCACGCCGTGATCAGCAAGCCGATGGCGGCGATCGACGAAGTGTTCCGTGAAGTGGCGGCGGGGGCGGTGAATTTTGGTGTGGTGCCGGTGGAGAACTCCACCGAAGGCGCGGTCAACCACACCCTCGACAGCTTCCTCGAACATGACATGGTGATCTGCGGTGAAGTCGAGCTGCGTATCCACCATCACCTGTTGGTCGGTGAAAACACCAAGACCGACAGCATCAGCCGCATCTACTCCCACGCCCAGTCACTGGCCCAGTGCCGCAAGTGGCTGGACGCCCATTACCCGAATGTCGAGCGCGTGGCGGTGTCCAGCAACGCCGAAGCGGCCAAGCGGGTCAAGGGTGAGTGGAACTCGGCGGCGATTGCCGGCGATATGGCGGCCGGCCTGTACGGCTTGACCCGTCTGGCCGAAAAAATCGAGGACCGTCCGGATAACTCCACGCGCTTCCTCATGATCGGCAACCAGGAAGTGCCACCGACCGGCGACGACAAGACATCGATCATCGTTTCGATGAGCAACAAGCCGGGTGCGCTTCACGAGTTGCTGGTGCCGTTCCACGACAATGGCATCGACCTGACGCGAATCGAGACTCGTCCGTCGCGCAGCGGTAAATGGACCTATGTGTTCTTCATCGACTTCGTCGGCCACCACCGCGACCCCTTGGTCAAAGGTGTGCTGGAAAAGATCAGTCAGGAAGCGGTGGCACTCAAGGTGCTGGGTTCCTACCCGAAAGCAGTTCTCTAAGGGGCGGTAGCAAATGAGTGGCAATTTCCTCGCTCTGGCACAGCCGGGCGTGCAACAACTTTCGCCTTACGTTCCGGGCAAGCCCGTGGACGAACTGGCGCGTGAGCTGGACCTCGATCCAGCCAGCATCATCAAGCTGGCGAGCAACGAAAACCCGCTGGGCGCTGGTCCCAAGGCGCTGGCGGCGATCCGCGATGCGCTGGCCGAGCTGACCCGTTATCCGGATGGCAACGGTTTTGCCCTCAAGAGCCTGCTGGCCGAGCAGTGTCGTGTCGAACTCGACCAGGTCACGTTGGGCAACGGTTCCAACGACATCCTGGAACTGGTTGCGCGTGCTTATCTGGCGCCGGGCCTGAACGCCGTGTTCAGCGAGCATGCGTTCGCTGTCTACCCGATTGCCACTCAGGCGGTCGGCGCACAGGCCAAGGTGGTTCCGGCCAAGGATTGGGGGCATGACCTGCCTGCCATGCTGGCGGCGATCGATGCCAACACCCGCGTGGTGTTCATCGCCAACCCGAACAACCCGACCGGGACCTGGTTCGACGCCGAGGCGCTGGACGAATTCCTGCAGGATGTGCCGGAGCATGTGCTGGTCGTACTGGACGAGGCTTACATCGAATACGCCGAAGGCAGCGATCTGCCGGATGGCCTGGATTTCCTGGCGGCTTATCCGAACCTGCTGGTTTCCCGCACCTTCTCCAAGGCCTATGGCCTGGCGGCGCTGCGCGTGGGTTATGGCTTGTCCACGGCGGTGGTCGCAGACGTGCTGAACCGTGTACGCCAGCCGTTCAACGTCAACAGCCTGGCCTTGGCCGCGGCCTGTGCGGCGTTGAAGGACGAAGAGTATCTGGCGCAAAGCCGTCAGTTGAACGAGTCCGGCATGCAGCAGCTGGAGGCCGGTTTCCGTGAGCTGGGGCTGAGCTGGATACCATCCAAAGGCAATTTCATTTGCGTCGATCTCGGTCAGGTTGCGGCCCCGGTGTTCCAGGGCTTGCTTCGTGAAGGCGTGATCGTGCGTCCGGTGGCCAACTACGGCATGCCAAACCACCTGCGCATCACCATTGGCCTGCCGGCAGAGAACAGCCGCTTCCTTGAGGCGCTGACCAAGGTTCTGGCTCGTGGTTGATGTCACTGCGCTGCAATCTGCTGAGCCTATGATCGGTCGCCTGGTGGTGGTCGGTCTCGGGTTGATCGGCGGTTCGTTTGCCAAGGGCTTGCGTGAAAGCGGTCTGTGCCGCGAAGTGGTTGGAGTCGATCTCGATCCGCAATCGCGCAAGCTCGCGGTCGAGTTGGGTGTGGTGGATCGCTGCGAGGAAGACCTGGGCATTGCTTGTCAGGGCGCCGACGTCATCCAGCTGGCGGTGCCGATCCTGGCCATGGAGAAAGTGCTTGCGCGTCTGGCGGGCATGGATCTGGGGCGGGCGATCCTGACCGATGTCGGCAGTGCCAAGGGCAATGTGGTGCGCGCGGCCACCGAAGCATTTGGCAAGATGCCGTCATGCTTTGTGCCGGGGCACCCGATTGCCGGTTCAGAGCAGAGTGGGGTGGAAGCCTCCAACGCTGAACTGTTCCGTCGCCACAAAGTGATCCTGACGCCGCTGGAGCAAACCGATCCGGCAGCCCTGGCGGTAGTCGACCGTTTGTGGCGCGAGTTGGGCGCCGATGTCGAGCACATGCAGGTCGAGCGTCACGACGAAGTACTGGCCGCGACCAGCCATCTGCCGCACTTGCTGGCGTTCGGCCTGGTCGATTCGCTGGCCAAACGCAATGAAAATCTTGAGATCTTCCGTTACGCTGCGGGCGGTTTCCGCGATTTCACAAGAATCGCCGGAAGCGACCCGGTCATGTGGCACGACATCTTCCTCGCCAACCGCGAAGCTGTCCTGCGCACACTCGATACATTTCGCAGCGATCTCGACGCCTTGCGCGACGCGGTCGATGCAGGGGATGGGCACCAATTGTTGGGCGTTTTCACTCGCGCCCGGGTTGCCCGCGAGCATTTCAGTAAAATCCTGGCCCGCAGGGCCTATGTGGACGCTATGAATTCCAACGATCTGATTTTCCTGGCTCAACCTGGTGGCCGCCTGTCCGGTCGGATTCGCGTACCGGGTGACAAATCGATTTCCCACCGTTCGATCATGCTTGGCTCCCTGGCCGAAGGCGTCACCGAAGTCGAAGGTTTCCTCGAGGGCGAAGATGCCCTGGCGACCTTGCAGGCGTTCCGTGACATGGGCGTGGTCATCGAAGGTCCGCACCACGGTCGCGTGACCATTCACGGCGTCGGCCTGCATGGCCTGAAGCCGGCACCGGGCCCGATCTATCTGGGCAACTCCGGTACTTCGATGCGTCTGCTGTCCGGCCTGTTGGCTGCGCAGAACTTCGACAGCACCCTGACCGGCGACGCTTCGCTGTCCAAGCGCCCGATGAATCGCGTGGCCAATCCGCTGCGTGAAATGGGCGCGGTGATCGAAACCGCCGCCGAAGGTCGTCCACCGATGACCATTCGTGGTGGTAACAAGCTCAAGGGCCTGACCTATACCATGCCGATGGCCAGTGCCCAGGTTAAGTCCTGCCTGCTGCTGGCCGGTCTGTATGCCGAAGGCAAGACCACGGTCACCGAGCCTGCTCCGACCCGTGACCATACCGAGCGCATGCTGCGTGGCTTCGGCTACCCGGTAACGGTCAACGGTGCGACCGCATCGGTCGAGTCCGGCAACAAGCTGACCGCGACCCACATTGAAGTCCCGGGTGATATTTCGTCCTCGGCGTTCTTCCTGGTAGCGGCATCGATCGCTGAAGGTTCGGAACTGGTGCTGGAACACGTC
Organism: Pseudomonas sp. BF-B-30; assembly: GCF_019956305.1. Classification (NCBI taxonomy): domain Bacteria; kingdom Pseudomonadati; phylum Pseudomonadota; class Gammaproteobacteria; order Pseudomonadales; family Pseudomonadaceae; genus Pseudomonas; species Pseudomonas sp. BF-B-30. Next base: position 92,251 of record NZ_JAHBDG010000006.1, read on the forward strand.
GGCATCAACCCGACCCGTACCGGCGTGATCGACATCCTGCGCCTGATGGGCGCTGACATCACCCTGGAAAACCAGCGTGAAGTGGGTGGCGAACCGGTGGCTGACTTGCGCGTACGTGCAGCTAAACTCAAGGGTATCGAGATTCCCGAGGCGCTGGTTCCGCTGGCGATCGACGAGTTCCCGGTGCTGTTCGTCGCCGCAGCCTGTGCCGAAGGGCGCACCGTGTTACGTGGTGCCGAAGAGCTGCGGGTCAAGGAGTCGGATCGCATCCAGGTCATGGCGGATGGTTTGCTGGCGCTGGGCGTCAAGTGCGAGCCAACCCCGGATGGCATCATCATCGACGGCGGTCAGATCGGCGGCGGTGAAGTGCACGGTCATGGTGATCACCGTATCTCCATGGCGTTCAGCGTCGCTTCGCTGCGCGCCAGTGCGCCAATCCGCATTCATGATTGCGCCAACGTCGCGACGTCGTTCCCGAATTTCCTGGCGCTGTGCGCACAGGTCGGTATTCGCGTGGCGCAAGAGGCACAGTCGTGAACAACATTGCACCGGTCATCACCATCGATGGGCCAAGCGGTTCGGGCAAGGGTACGGTAGCCGGGATTCTGGCCAAGCGCCTGGGCTGGAACCTGCTGGACTCCGGTGCGTTGTACCGATTGCTGGCCTTCGCCGCGCATAACCATGGTGTCGACCTGACCAATGAAGAGCTGCTGAAGAAACTCGCCGCTCATCTGGATGTGCAGTTCATTGCGGCGACGGACGGTCAGTTGCAACGCATCATTCTGGAAGGTGATGAAGTCAGTGATGTCATTCGCACCGAAAGCGTCGGTTCCGGTGCTTCCCAGGTAGCTGCGTTGCCGGCTGTACGCGAGGCGCTGCTGCAGCGCCAACGGGCTTTTCAGGAGGCGCCGGGCCTTGTGGCGGATGGTCGCGACATGGGCACAGTGGTTTTTCCGGACGCACCGCTGAAGATTTTTCTGACCGCCAGCGCCGAGGAGCGGGCGCGCCGTCGATATTTGCAGTTGAAGGGCAAGGTCGAGGGTGTTAGTCTGTCGAGTCTGCTAGATGAGATACGTGCGCGCGATGAGCGTGACACCCAGCGAGCGGTAGCCCCGCTTAAACCGGCGGCTGACGCCATACAGCTGGATTCCACGGAATTATCCATCGACCAGGTGCTGGAACGCATCATGAGCGAGATCGCCATTCGCGATATCGCCGGGTGACCAAGAAGGCCGCAGGGGACCAGTCATAGTCCTGCGGTGGCTTCTTTTAAATGAAACTAACCCACACCGTCTGGGGTGTGGAGATGGGCGTATTCTTCGCCCTCATCAACAGGAATTAAAATGAGCGAAAGCTTTGCGGAACTCTTTGAAGAAAGCCTAAAAACCCTGAACCTTCAGGCAGGCTCCATCATCACCGGTGTTATCGTTGATATCGATTACCAAGCTCGCTGGGTAACCGTTCACGCTGGCCTGAAGTCTGAAGCACTCATCCCGCTTGAGCAGTTCTACAACGACGCTGGCGAACTGAACATCAACGTCGGTGACGAAGTTCACGTTGCTCTGGACTCGGTTGAAGACGGCTTTGGTGAAACCAAGCTGTCCCGTGAAAAAGCCAAGCGCGCTGAATGCTGGATTGTTCTGGAAGCAGCCTTCGCAGCCGAAGAAGTGGTCAAGGGCGTTATCAACGGTAAGGTTAAAGGCGGCTTCACTGTCGACGTTAACGGCATCCGTGCGTTCCTGCCAGGTTCTCTGGTTGACGTCCGTCCAGTGCGCGACACCACGCACCTGGAAGGCAAAGAGCTGGAATTCAAGGTCATCAAGCTGGACCAGAAGCGCAACAACGTTGTCGTTTCCCGTCGCAGCGTCCTGGAAGCCGAGAACTCCGCCGAGCGCGAAGCTCTGCTGGAATCCCTGCAGGAAGGCCAACAAGTCAAAGGTATCGTCAAGAACCTCACCGATTACGGCGCATTCGTCGATCTGGGTGGCGTCGATGGCCTGCTGCACATTACCGACATGGCTTGGAAGCGTATCAAGCATCCTTCCGAAATCGTCAACGTTGGCGACGAGATCGATGTCAAGGTTCTGAAATACGATCGCGAGCGCAATCGTGTTTCCCTGGGCCTGAAGCAACTGGGCGAAGATCCATGGGTTGCTATCAAAGCCCGTTACCCAGAAAGCACTCGCGTTACCGCGCGTGTAACCAACCTGACCGACTACGGCTGCTTCGCTGAGCTGGAAGAAGGCGTTGAAGGTCTGGTACACGTTTCCGAAATGGACTGGACCAACAAGAACATCCACCCTTCGAAAGTCGTACAAGTCGGCGACGAAGTGGAAGTCATGGTTCTGGACATCGACGAAGAGCGTCGTCGTATCTCCCTGGGCATCAAGCAGTGCAAATCTAACCCATGGGAAGATTTCTCTGGCCAGTTCAACAAGGGCGATAAAATCTCCGGCACCATCAAGTCGATCACCGATTTCGGTATCTTCATTGGTCTGGACGGCGGCATCGACGGTCTGGTTCACCTGTCCGACATCTCCTGGAACGAAGTGGGCGAAGAAGCCGTTCGCCGCTTCAAGAAGGGCGACGAGCTGGACACCGTTATCCTGTCGGTTGACCCAGAGCGCGAGCGCATCTCCCTGGGTATCAAGCAACTGGAAAGCGATCCGTTCTCCGAGTACGTTCAAGAGAACGACAAAGGCGCCATCGTTAAAGGCATCGTGAAGGAAGTTGACGCTAAAGGCGCCATCATCACTCTGGCCGACGATATCGAAGCGACTCTGAAAGCCTCCGAAATCAGCCGTGACCGCGTTGAAGACGCGCGCAACGTTCTGAAAGAAGGCGAAGAAGTAGAAGCCAAGATCATCAGCGTTGACCGCAAGAGCCGTGTAATTCAGCTCTCGATCAAGTCGAAAGACGTTGAAGACGAGAAGGAAGCAATCCAGAGCCTGCGCGACAAGCCAGTAGCTACTGATGCTCCTGTGGCCACCACTCTGGGTGACCTGCTGCGTGCACAAATGGAAAAGCAGAACTAAGTTCTGACTTTCTGTAAAAAAGGGCGACTTCGGTCGCCCTTTTTTGTGCCTGGCGTTTGGTGAATTGCGTTCGGATGTGGTTGCTTGGGTCGTGAACCAAAAACGCCGAAAGGAGGTCTGAATGTTTAGTCGGATCAATCGCTTATTTGCAGCTAGTCTTTAGCCTGAGGCTAATGATCGCCTGGCAGGCTTTCTGGCAAAAGGACGTGAATGAACAAGCTCATTGTCGCAGTGGCAGTGCTGGCATTGGCGGGTTGTACCACCAGCGCCAAAAATCACGTAGTGCGTGGGGTTAGCGGTATTGAGGTCGATTGCTCGGGGCTCGGTTCGAAATGGGAGAAGTGTTACAAGCGTGCGGCCAGGGAATGCAAGGGGATGGGCTACCAGGTTGTGACAAGGTCTGATGATCTCAAGGAAGAGGAGGAGGAAGGGGGGCTTTTTGGGTTCAACCCGGCAGGTTTTCTGACGCGCACTATGCTGGTGATTTGCCGATGACAGGGTGATCGCCCAGAGTCTTCCCGTTCCGGGAATCAAGCATTTTGGGGGCCTGGGATGGATGGCAAAACTCAGGCTGTTCAAAATCGTGCAGGCATGCTAAAACCTTTGAAGCGCTGATCTAGCTGCTTGAAAAAGAAGGGAAAAATATGACGAAGTCGGAGTTGATCGAACGAATTGTCACCCATCAAGGGCTGCTCTCATCCAAGGATGTGGAGCTGGCCATCAAGACCATGCTTGAGCAAATGTCCCAATGTCTGGCTACCGGGGATCGTATCGAGATCCGGGGGTTTGGCAGCTTCTCTCTGCACTACCGCGCACCACGGGTAGGGCGCAATCCGAAAACCGGCCAGTCTGTCAGTCTCGATGGCAAGTTCGTTCCGCATTTCAAGCCCGGGAAAGAGCTGAGGGATCGGGTAAATGAGGATGAGGACGAGGATGTAAAGCAGTAATTGATATTTGCGGGAAGCTTTTCGATGAGTTATGTCAAACGCATAGTTTATTCTGTAATCGCACTGCTGATTGTATTTGCGACAGTCATTTTTGTGCTTGAAAATAAGCAATCTGTTTCACTGGTGTTTCTTGGGTGGTCGTCGCCTGAGCTTCCGCTAGCTGTATCGCTAATTTTGGTGTTGCTGAGCGGTATGGCAATAGGGCCTCTTTTAGCTTTTATTTTTGCGCAAAAGAAGAAAAGACATCCTGGAATTAGTTAAAATACGAGCTTGGAACATGAGGCGCAACATCATAAATGTATACTAGAAAAGGCTGGCCAGAATGACGAATGACCCATCGACCAAGCCCGGGTCGGATGAGATAGATTTATTTGAGTTGATGAGATCCCTTTGGGCTCAAAAAGTAATGATACTGTGCACTACCTTGGTTGTTGCTTTGGGTGTAACAGCTTATGCGTTTATCAGTAAGCCAGTATATGAGGCTCGTGTATATTTGCTGCCGCCTACTTTGAATGGAATCGCCGATTTTAACTATGGTCGAACCAAAGAGTTGGAGCTTACACCTTATGCAGTAAAGGATGTGTATGATGTTTTTACTCGCAACTTGCAAAGTGAGACTTTGCGTCGCGCATTCTTTCTAGATGTGTATTTGCCGTCGCTTTCTGAAGCGGATCGAAAAAATTCACAGGATTTATTGTATTCAAAATTTTTAAAGAAACTGACTATAGGGTTACCCTCCAAAGAACAACCAGATCGATATTCAATTTCAGTTCAGGATAATGACCCTGCGCGCGCAACCGAGTGGGTGAAAACCTTCGCAACAAATGCAGGAATAGCCTCTAAAAATGAGGTGATTACCAACGTTACGCGGGAAGCAGAAGTTCGCGCACGTAATATTGGTCAGCAAATCAGTATTTTACGACAGACTGAAAGTGGGATAAGGAGTGACTCGATTAGCCGACTACAAGAAGCGTTGAGAGTTGCGCAGTCAATTGGTCTTGAAGAGCCTCCTATCATTGCTGGTAATGTTGCCGCCGAAGTCACTGCGACCATGGATGGCCAGTTGACATACATGCGAGGCACCAAAGCGCTGAGTGCAGAAATAAAAAATTTGCAGGAGAGAAAAAGCAACGATCCCTTCATAAAAAATCTTCGTATGCTTGAAATCAAGAAGTTTTTCTATGAAGACTTGCGGATTGATCCCTCCGGCGTTGCTGTTTATCGTCAAGATGGATCGATTGAGATACCTGACGAACCCATCAAGCCAAAGAAAATGCTGTACATAGGGTTGGCTGTGATTGGAGGTGGGCTCTTGGGTTTACTGATTGGTTTGGTTCGTTATTTGTGGGATCGGCGTAGAGTGCTTTCTTGAGGTTTCTCTTAAGACAAGCGTTGGATAATAGGCGCTTGCGTTGATTCTTCGGCGGCATTGTGCGAAATCAGATTAGTGAATGTACAATCAGTCTTTGGTTTTCGACTGGTTACCGGTTACCAGTACAATCACTCCTCTCGGTTGTGAGCAGGAAACACAGGGCTTGGCTAAGGCACTTTAAAGCAAGCTTGTAACTGGTAATGGTAGAAATAATAATACTTAGCACTACAAATTCAATTGGTACATCAAGAATGGCCTATCTAACCGACGAAGAACTTCAACAATTGGGTTTCAAGAGTCTTGGCAAGCAGGTAAAGATCAGCGACAAGGCGTGTATTTACAATGCGGACAAAATTGAGATAGGTGATTTTTCCAGGATTGACGATTTTTGTGTGATCTCGGGAAGCGTAAAAATTGGTCGGTACAATCACATCACGCCGATGTGTCTTGTCGCTGGAGGTATTCCTGGGATCTTCATGGAAGATTTTTGTACATTGGCATATGGCGTAAAAGTCTTTTCGCAATCGGACGATTATAGCGGCGAGACGTTGACCAATTCTCTCGTTCCGAAAAAATTCAAGAACGAGAAATTTTCCGCTGTTCGACTCGGCAGGCATGTCATTGTGGGAGCGGGGGCGGTTATTTTTCCGGGTGTTGAGATATCAGAAGGTTGTTCTATAGGCTCAATGGCATTAGTCACTAGGTCGACTGAGGCATGGGGGATATATGCCGGCGTGCCAGCGAAGTTTATAAAACAACGTAAAAAAGATCTGCTGAAACTCGAAGTCGAATTTTTAAGTGAGCAAAAAAATGATCCCATTTAATAAGCCGCCATATACTGGTAATGAAGATCAGTACGTTCTCCGTGCCATGCGCAGTGGCAAAATGTCGGGAGATGGTGAGTTCACTGCTTTGTGCCATCAGTGGTTTGAGAAAAAGTTGGGCTGCGCCAAGGCACTATTGACGCCTTCCTGTACTCAGGCATTGGAAATGGCCGCAATTCTAATCGATATTCAGCCTGGTGATGAAGTCATCATGCCAAGCTATACCTTTGTGAGTACGGCAAACGCCTTTGTGCTGCGAGGGGCAAAAATCGTGTTTGTCGACATTCGTCCAGACACAATGAACATTGATGAAACCCTGATTGAGGGTGCTATTACATCTCGGACCAAGGCGATCGTGCCTGTACATTATGCAGGCGTCGCTTGCGAGATGGATACAATAATGGATATTGCCAAGCGCAATGGTTTGTTTGTAATAGAGGACGCTGCTCAGGGAATGATGTCCACCTACAAAGGGCGTCAACTGGGTTCTATTGGTCACATGGCTGCCTTTAGTTTTCACGAAACAAAAAACTTTACAAGTGGTGGTGAAGGGGGGTTGTTGATTATTAATGATGCTCGCTTCGTTGCTCGTGCAGAAATAATCCGCGAAAAAGGGACAAATCGGAGTCAATTTTTTCGAGGGATGATTGATAAATATACATGGGTAGATGTAGGAAGCAGTTATCTTCCTGGTGAGCTGCAAGCAGCTTATTTGTATGGCCAGTTAGAACGTTGTGAATATATAAATTCTGCACGTCTTGCCCTATGGGCAAAGTACCATGAGCATTTTAAAGCTTATGAAAATAAGGGGGTTGTTGATCTCCCTGTGATACCGGATGGTTGTGTTGCGAATGCCCATATGTATTATATCAAGGTGAAAGATATTGATGTGCGCACAGCGGTACTGAGTAAACTAAAGGACGTTGGTGTTGGTGCAGTGTTTCATTATATTCCTTTGCATTCGGCGCCCGCTGGAAAAAAACTTGGTGTGTTTTCAGGTAATGATAAGTTTACCACCCGTGAAAGTGAGCGCCTTATTCGCTTGCCTCTCTGGTTAGGTATGAATACGGATGAGGAAAATGAAGTCAAGAGCCAAGTAACTGCAGCGATTATGTCCTGTGGCGCGTAACGAGTGCAGCGACAAACTTCAGTATCGGAAAGCTGTTTCCAGCGCCGTATTGACGACTCTTGCCCAGGCTTCAAAAATAGTTGTTGGCTTTCTGATTCTTAAGCTAATCGCTCTATATTTGGGGCCAGACGGGCTGGGGAAGCTTGGCCACTTTATGAGTCTGACTTCGATACTCGCTCTGTTGGCTGGCGGAGGTATCACTCATGGCGTCATAAAGTATTCCGCGGAGTACAGAAATGACAAATTTAGTCTCTATAGGCTTTTGAGTACGGCCTCGGCTTTTGCATTTGTCTTTTCTGTTTCTTTTGCTTTGTTGTTTTTGCTTTTTTCTCATCCGATATCAGTGTTCATACTTGGGGATAGTAGTCTCGCCTGGGTTATATCATTGTTATCGGTTTTTCAGCTCGTGCTAGCCTTTAATATGCTGTTCTCCTCTGTCGCAAATGGACTTGCTGATGTTAAGTCGTTCGCACTTGCTCAGATAATTGGGAACTTAATATCATTGCCTTTTGCTTGGTTGCTGATATTAAAATTTGGGTTGCCGGGTGCGGCGATAGCGATTATATCGATCTTGGCAATGGCGATATTTCCAAGTGTTTATTTGTATCTGAGGTCTTCACTACGTTTCAGGTTCAGACTTAGGAAAATAGATCCGCTTTTACTTAAAAAATTAAGCTGGTTCAGTTTAATGTTGTGCGTGAGTGCAATCGCATTTCCCGTTGTCGAGATTTATATTCGACAAAATTTAATTACTAATGCCGGCTACACCCAGGCGGGAATTTGGCAAGGTCTAATTAGGCTTTCCAGTGCATATTTGGGTTTTTTTAGTGTCTTTTTGGCATCCTATTTCATGCCGATGATATCTAGGATCAATAATAAAAGAGAAATAGAGCAACTTACCCATAAGTTTGTAGTTTTTGTCATGGTTGTCTTCGCAGTCGGAGGCGGGACGCTTTATTTTGGGCGGGATTTTTTTGTCCCCTTGCTGCTCTCTAAAGAGTTCGAAGAACTAAATGAATTTTTACTATACCAGTTAATTGGTGATTTTTTCAAAGCCTCTAACTATGTCATTGGTTTTGTTGCGGTTGCGAGAGCAGCAACCCGGATTTACATTATTTCAGAGGTTTTTCAAGCTGGTTTATTTGTATCTCTAAGCTTATTGATGGGGCAGTTTATTGTTGGCGCAGAAGGGGTCACGGTTGCGTATATGATGTCCTATATCATCTGTTTCCTGGTGAGTATTCTTGCGTTGAAGTTTTGGGTGCGTAACTGATGTCTTTTGAGTTTGTTTGGCCTATTTACGCTATGTTCATATTTTTGACCATTTCCGGTGGTACGGAAATGTTGATTAAACAAGGTTGGGTCAAGCAACTTGCGGTTTTTTCATCCGCTATAGCTCTCGTGATATTAGCGGCACTGCGGAGTTTGGGGGTCGGTAGCGATGACGTTGCCTACGCGCAAATGTTCACGGATGTTCCGTTTTTTTTTGGATGTGATGAGTTTTTATGCGGTTATAGCTACTCCCAGTTCAATGTGGAACTCGGATTTTTTACCCTGCTGTCTATGTTGCGCGGTTTTGGTGGCGAGCCTTTCGTGCTTTTCAGTGTGGTTGCATTAGCCTCTGTAGCGCTGAACGTTAGGGCGATAAAGTTTTTTTCTCCCCATGTCGGTGCTGCGATCCTTGTATATTTTTGTCATTTTTATCTTAATAAAGAACTAAATGCCATACGTCTTGGTTTGGCCTCTGCGCTTCTATTTTGGGCCGCGACGTTTATTCCTGTGCGGAAGATCGGTATGTTCATGCTTCTGCTGATCTGTGCCGCATTTGTGCATGTGTCATCATTGTTGATTCTACTACCGTTCGCTATTTATCAACTTCGACCAAGCCGCAGTGTATACGCGGCCGTCGCGCTTTTTCTCCTGGCCTTTACGGCGCTTTTTGATATACAAACATTTTTTTCATATTTGATTAATTTTGGGTTTATAGGTGAGAAAATAAATCTGTATCTCAATGCGGAGATATATAACTACCCGTTACCCTTGTTCAGTGCTGTAAATTTAAAGAATTTGTTTTTTGTGGGGCTTGCTTTGGTTTTTTGGTGCAGAATTTCAAGTAGATATGAGCATTTTGAATTGGTTTTTTGCTTCTTTTTTTGCGCAACTTTTATACGGATTGCATTGGGCGATTTTGCAATTGTCGCGGGAAGGAGTTATGCAGCCGTTTCGATGTTTGAATACGTCTTGTTACCGTTTATCATTTTTTCGTTGTTCGGCAAATGGTTGGGCTACGCTCTAATAGTGTTGTATGCAGGGCTGACTTTGTACTTGAATTTGACAGATAATGCGGGTTGGACAGGTGAAGCCGTTCAGTTTTTTAATTTCAATAATTAGTAAGTAGAGAGTAAATTGAAAAATATACTTTTTGTGATGGGTGGTCTATCCATGGGTGGCGTAGAAACCTACGTGGTCCGTTTGGCCACCGAATTACAGAAGCAAGGCCACACCGTTACTGTGATTTTGCTCTCCAGTAAGCATGATAATTTACTCTTCCAAAAGCTATCGTCCGTAGCAACAGTTTGCGTTGTTGAGTATTTCCCATTTTTTGGAGCGTCCAGTTGGCTAAATGCTTTGGTGCCTGCAAGTGCGTGTTCTCATACTCATTTTGATGTGGTCCATGTTGTTGATTTATTAACTTTGTCATATATGTATTTCCAGCGGAAAAAATATTCTTTCGATGCATTGTCTATCGGCATCTACCACTCTCGAGAAATTATTTGGTGGCGCGATCGAAATGTCTATTTTAGAAAAAAGATGCTTGAGCTGTACGATCAAAATGTAAAGCTTACTCTGTTTCCGAATGAAAGTACTGCGGAGATTGCGGCTACGTACAAGGCTTTAGATAGTAGTGAAGTGACATTATTGCCATTGGGTATATCACTTGAACATTATAGGATGTGTTGTCCTGGCAAGCTGTCTTTAAAGCTGTTGTCTGTTGGTCGCCTTGTGGACTTCAAAATTTACAACAGGCATGTAATATCTATATTGTCAAAGTTGCGACTTGTTGATGATTTTCATTATTTTATATATGGAGATGGGCCCGAAAGAGAAGCACTTGAAGTTTACTCGACCCAGTGTGGTGTAGCGCAGTTTGTCCACTTTATGGGTGAAGTAAAATATTCCGATCTTCCTGAAATTTTTAATGATGCTTTTTGCTTTATAGGCTCTGGTACCACTCTCATTGAAGCCTCGGCAGCGGGTGTGCCATCAATTGTTGGGATAGAATCAATATCGACTCCCCATACCTGTGGCTTTTTTTCGGAAATTGATGGCTACTCATACAACGAAGCTTCAGCCACAACGCGTCGAATTCCTATTGTCGAATGCATAGAAATGCTATATCGAATGGAAGTTCCTCAGTATAATTTACTGTCTGATGCGCATAGAGCTAAAGCTGGTCAGTTTAATATCGAAGATACAACTTCAAGGTTTATCGATTTGTCGAAATCTTATCCAGATTTCAAGATTCGATTCAATAGATGCCGAGCGATACTTTCTTTTGTGTACTCTATTGTCAAGCTTGGGCCGAAGGCTCTCAAGTCAAGATTTGATAGCATGTAAAGTGTTGCCTGAGTTTCTGGATCTGCAATATGTTGAAGTCATTTTACGGTTGGTCCAGCAGTTAGTCGCAAGGAAATTCAATGCTTAAACTCGAAAATGTAAAGTTGGCCATCGTAGGCCTTGGTTATGTGGGCCTGTCGCTGGTTTTAGAGTTTGGCAAGAAAATGAGCGTGGTTGGGTTTGATATCAGCAAAACAAGGATTGATGCGCTGAAAGAGGCCCTATCAGCTCCTGAGTTATTGACTAAGTTGTCGACTGCAGCCGTTTTGCAGAGTGACAGACTTGATTGGGAAAACACCTCGAAAAAGACTTGGTCCGAGTTGCTCGCGTTGGCCAAACGCTCAAAAGAAGGTGCTTGCTAGATGAAAATCCTCGTGGTTACGCAATATTTCTGGCCTGAGTCGTTCATTATTAATGATTTGGTCAAGACCTTGACGGCTCAAGGGCACGACATCAAGGTTCTTACTGGTAAGCCAAATTACCCTGATGGTGTTGTCTTTGGTGGTTACAGTGCTTCTGGATATCAGGAAGAAAAATTCGAGTCTTCCGTTAGTGTTTGTCGTGCACCACTCAGACCACGTGGTGCTTCCGGTGCAAAAAATCTTGTTCTGAACTATTTGTCGTTTATTTTAAATGGCCTTAAATATTACCCGGCAGCAGTAAAGGGTGAAAATTTTGACGCGATTTTTGTGTTTGCACCTTCACCTATTACTTCAGTAATTCCTGCGATTTACTTGAAGTGGAAACTCAAGAGTCATCTGGCTGTATGGGTTCAGGATCTCTGGCCGGAGAGCTTGAGTGCGACCGGGTTCATCAAGAACAAAGCAATATTGCGCGTTGTGGGCTGGCTGGTGAAAGGTATTTACGCCTTCGTCGATACGCTTCTTGTTCAGTCGAGGGCATTTCGAGAGCCGGTCGCCCGTTACGCCAACCCTGGCAAGGTCGTGTACTACCCAAACTCATATCAGGACGTGCCGCCGAGTGTCGAAGAGACCCGGATTCCCGCACCCTTGCTCGCGGAGCTCGACAACCATTTCTGTCTGGTTTTTGCCGGAAACCTGGGGACCGCCCAGTCGGTCGAAACCCTCGTTGAGGTAGCTGACAAGCTTCGCCATTTGTCGGAACTCAGGATTGTATTGGTCGGCAGTGGCAGTATGTCGAACTGGATCGAAACCCAGAAGAAATCCCGAGGTTTGGACAACCTTGTTCTCGCCGGACGCTTTGCGGCCACTGAAATGCCACATTTTTTCAGTCGCGCCGAGGGATTATTGGTGACGTTGAAGCAGGATGAGGCGTTCTCCTATACCATCCCTAGTAAAGTTCAGGCTTACCTGGCTGCGGGGAGGCCGATTATCGCTGCGCTGGACGGGGAGGGCGCGCGCGTCATTCAAGAGGCGGGAGCCGGTCTGACCACAGCAGCGCAAGACGCCGTAGGTATGGCCAACTGCATTGAGCAACTTTTTCGCATGACTTCGGATGAGCGGGAATCGTTGGGGCAGGCAGGTCGGGCTTACTACCTCGAGCATTTCGAAATGGAGCGGCAAAGTCAGCGTCTGGTCGAAATCCTCGGTAGCAGGATCAATGAATTAAAAGGTAGCTCAAAATGAAAGTTCTCGTGTTAGGGGTCACCGGAATGCTGGGTAGCACAGTGTTCAGGCAATTCCATGGAAACCCGCGCTACGAGGTGTGGGGCACTTTGCGCAATCCGGGTGGCTCAAGATACTTTTCTGAGGACATGCACAGTTCGTTGATCAGCAATGTCGACGTGCTTGACCAGGACTCGCTGGTTTCGGTGCTGGCACGGGTCAAGCCGGATGTCGTCATCAACTGCGTCGGGCTCATCAAACAATTGGCCGATGCCAAAGATCCGCTTTCCGCACTCCCTATCAATGCCATGTTGCCCCATCGTATTGCCAAGTTGTGTGCGTTGTCCGGCTCTCGCCTGATTCATATCAGCACCGATTGCGTATTTTCCGGCCGTAAAGGCATGTACGCCGAGGAGGATATCTCTGATGCAGAGGATCTCTACGGTAAGTCCAAGTACATCGGTGAGCTTCACACGGACCTGAATGCCGTCACCCTGCGGACCTCGATCATTGGTCACGAACTGGGGAGCCAGTATTCACTGGTGGACTGGTTCCTGTCCCAGAGCGGGTCGGTCAAGGGTTATGAGAAGGCCATTTTCTCGGGACTTCCTACCGTAGAGCTGGCGCGTGTCATTCGCGACTACGTGATCCCGAATCCGCAACTCCATGGCCTTTATCATGTGTCGGTGGCGCCGATCGACAAGCTGTCGCTTCTTAAACTGGTAGCGGAAGTTTATGAAAAGCAAATCGATATCGTCGCCGATAGTCAAGTTTCTATAGATCGTTCACTGGACTCCTCGAGGTTCCAGGCTGCGACCGGTTACGTTCCACCTTCATGGTTGGAATTGGTTAAATCGATGCGCGCGTTGCGTTGATCATTAAATTCAATCAGGTTTGGGAAGATCGTTATGTTCGATAATAAAGTTTTGATGATCACGGGCGGTACGGGCTCGTTTGGCCATACGGTGTTGAAGCGTTTTCTGGATACCGACGTCAAAGAGATTCGCGTATTCAGCCGTGACGAAAAAAAGCAGGAAGATATGCGCATTGCCTTGTCGAATGACAAAGTGAAGTTCTACATCGGTGACGTACGTGATCGCGATAGCCTTGATCAGGCTATGGTGGGGGTGGATTACATTTTCCACGCCGCAGCCCTCAAGCAGGTGCCTTCCTGCGAGTTCTACCCGATGGAAGCCGTGCGTACCAACGTCATGGGTACCGAAAACGTTCTGAATGCGGCCATCGCTTCGGGTGTGCAGCGCGTTGTTGTGCTCAGCACCGACAAGGCTGTTTATCCGATCAATGCGATGGGTATTTCCAAAGCCATGGCTGAAAAGCTGATGGTTGCCAAATCGCGGATGATTCCGGCGACAGGTCCGGTGATCTGCGCAACCCGCTACGGTAACGTCATGGCATCCCGTGGTTCGGTGATCCCGTTGTTCATCAATCAACTGCAGAGCGGTGAGCCGCTGACTGTCACCGACCCGAACATGACACGCTTCCTGATGTCGCTCGAGGATTCTGTTGACCTGGTTCTGCACGCGTTCGAGCACGCCGAGCAAGGTGATATTTTCGTCCAGAAAGCACCTGCCTCGACAGTGGCGGACCTGGCGCAAGCGCTCAAGGAACTGTTCGCTCGTGACAATGCCGTCAAGGTCATCGGTACCCGCCACGGCGAAAAACTTTACGAGTCGCTGATCTCCCGTGAAGAAATGGCCAAGGCCGAAGACATGGGGCGCTACTACCGTATTCCTTCGGACAATCGCGACCTTAACTACAAGAAGTTTTTTGTTGAGGGCGAACAGGAGATTTCCGATCTCGACGACTACACCTCCCACAACACTGAGCGTCTTGATGTAGAAGGCGTGAAGAAAGTTCTGTTGAATCTGGAATACATTCAGGAGCAACTTGATGCTTAAGGTCATGACGCTGGTTGGTACGCGACCAGAACTTATCAAGATGAGCCGCGTTATTGCCGAGCTTGACAAGCAGGTTAATCATGTACTGGTTCACTCGGGTCAAAACTACGACTTCGAATTGAATCAGGTTTTTTTCGACGATCTTGAAATTCGTAAGCCTGATTACTTCCTGGGTGCCGCCGGTGATACCGCTGCCAAGACCATTGCCGAAGTGATTTCCAAGGCGGATGAAGTATTTGAGGCCGAAAAGCCTGATGCGCTTCTGCTCTACGGCGATACCAATACCTGTCTGGCCGTCATCGCCGCCAAGCGCCGCAAGATTCCGGTGTTCCACATGGAAGCCGGCAACCGCTGTTTTGATCAGCGCGTCCCTGAAGAACTGAATCGCAAAGTGCTTGATCACCTTAGCGATATCAACATGGTCCTGACCGAACATGCCCGGCGCTACCTGATTGCTGAAGGGATTCGTCCTGAAACCATCATCAAGACCGGGTCGCACATGGAGGAGGTGCTCGACTATTACATGCCGAAAATCCTCACCTCCGACGTGCTCGCACGAGAAGGCCTGGAGCAGGACAAGTTCTTCATCATCAGCGCTCACCGTGAAGAAAACGTCGATACGCCGGACAACCTTCGTGATCTGCTCAAAACGCTGCGAGCCCTGGCCGACAAGTACCAGTATCCGATTATCGTTTCCACGCATCCTCGTACCCGCAAGCGCCTGGAAGCGATCGGTGAATCGCTGGACCACCCACTGATTCGCTTCTCGAAGCCATTCGGTCTGCTCGACTACATCAAGTTGCAGATGTCGGCGTTCTGCGTGCTGTCCGACAGCGGAACCATCACTGAGGAAGCCTCTCTTCTGAATTTGCCTGCCATTACTATTCGTAATGCGCACGAGCGCCCAGAAGGGATGGACGAAGGCACTCTCATCATGAGTGGCCTGAAAGTGGAGGGCGTTCTGGATGCCGTACGTGTGGTAACCAGCCAGCATGATCGTACCCAGCGTGTTATCCCGGTCGTGAGGGATTACCAGGCAGGTCCTGTGTCGAAGCAGGTGGTTCGGGTCGTATTGAGTTACACCGACTACATCAATCGTACTGTCTGGTCGAAATCCTGAGCGCCGTCGAGGTTTGAAAAATGCGTGTTTTATTGACAGGTGCAACGGGTTTCGTTGGTCGTGCGGTATTGGGCCGCTTGGCGGCCTCTGACGATCTGGAGCCAGTGGCAGCCATTCGTGGGCACACCTTGCCTGACTGTCCTTCGCGCGTTACTACCGTTCGAACCGCCGGGCTTGGTGCTGATACCGACTGGTCGCAGGCGCTGGATCAAGTAGAGGTTGTCATTCATGGCGCGGCTCGCGTTCATGTCATGAATGACACCGAATCCGATCCGCTGGAGGCGTTTCGCAAGGTGAATGTCGAAGGCACGCTAAGCCTCGCACGGCAAGCAGCCGCGTTGGGTGTTCGTCGCTTTGTGTTCATCAGTTCGATCAAGGTCAATGGTGAAGGTACGCCGATCAATCAGCCGTACTTCGCCGACGCGACACCCGCGCCTGGCGATCCGTATGGCATTTCGAAAATGGAGGCCGAGCAGGGGCTGCGCGAGATTGCGATCGCCAGCGGGATGGAAGTGGTGATCATCCGTCCGGTGCTCGTTTACGGCCCGGGTGTGAGAGCCAACTTTCTGAACATGATGCGTTGGCTGGACAAGGGCATTCCCTTGCCATTCGGGGCTATCCATAATCGGCGCAGCCTGGTCGCGCTCGAAAACCTTTCTGATTTGATCGTCACCTGCATCCGTCATCCGGCCGCCGCCAATCAGACCTTCCTCGTCAGTGATGGGGAGGATTTGTCCACGACACAATTGTTGACGCGAATGGCGCAGGCATTGGGTAAACCTGCACGCTTGTTGCCTGTGCCTAGCGTATTGCTTGAACGGGGTGCGCAGCTTCTGGGCAAACAGGCTTTGTCGCAACGACTGTGCGGTTCGTTGCAGGTCGATATAAGCAAAACTCGAGAATTGCTGGGCTGGGCTCCGCCGGTCAGCGTCGATGAGGCGCTTGTGTCGGCTGCCAACTACTACAAGGAAAGGCAGCGCTAAGCTGGCTTATGACAGTGCCGGTTCAATTGCAGAATTGATTTTGGCTGTTTCAGGAAGTTGACCTTTGAACACAATATGGCTGTTGGCGTTGGTGGTGGGTGTTTCATTCTTGGGCACAGGTGCATTGCGCAAATACGCATTGGCACGCAGCTTGATAGATATTCCTAATGCGCGTAGTTCACATTCGGTTCCGACCCCTCGGGGTGGTGGTGTGGCTATTGTCGTGAGCTTTCTGATTGCGCTACCTGTCCTGGCCTGGACAGATGCCGTGGCCTGGCCGATGGCGCTGGCTCTGCTGGGGGCCGGCGGCTGGATCGCAATCGTTGGTTTTCTCGATGACCATGGGCATATTGCCGCGCGTTGGCGCCTGCTTGCGCACTTCGGTGGTGCCATCTGGGCATTGTTCTGGATTGGGGGGATGGCGCCGATCAATCTGTTCGGCCACGAGTTCAGTCTCGGCTGGTTCGGTTATGTCATCGCAGCGTTCTATCTGGTCTGGATGCTCAATCTCTACAACTTCATGGATGGTATTGATGGTCTGGCCAGCGTCGAGGCGATTTGCGCCTGTGTCGGTGCTTGCCTGGTTTACTGGATCGCGGGCCACAACAGCCTAGCCATTGCTCCGCTTGTACTGGCGATGGCCGTCTTGGGTTTCCTTGTCTGGAATTTTCCGCCGGCGAAGATCTTCATGGGCGATGCCGGCAGTGGTTTTCTGGGCATCATATTGGCGGTGATGTCGCTCTATGCGGCATGGACGAACCCACTGTTCCTCTGGGCCTGGCTCATTTTGTTGGGCGTCTTTATTGTTGATGCCACCTTTACCCTCATTCGTCGGCTGTTGCGCGGGGACAAGGTTTATGAGGCCCATCGCAGCCATGGATACCAGTATGCTTCACGAAAATATGGCAGTCATCGGGCGGTTACGCTGGCAATCGCTGCGATCAATTTGTTGTGGTTAGTACCAGTGGCTATATTGGTCGTCATGCAGTATCTCGATGGCGTGGCGGGATTGGTCCTGGCCTACGTGCCTATGGTGTTGCTGGCTTTCAAGTTTCACGCAGGCGAGTTGGAAATCGCTGGCAAGGCGTGATGGATGGACGCATTGGTTTTTGAGTATTGCTTTATTGGTAAGTGAGTTACCGAAAGCTGTAGTTGCTGTATCAATGCTAGAAGCTTCGAGAGGTGTTTAGAGGGGTTATGGATAAGATTCGGGCAAGGTTGTTAAGTCTGCCAAGACGACATAAGCGTATTCTGCAGGTTCTGACCGATATTTCGTTGGTCTGGTGTGCCCTGTGGATGGCGTTTGTCGTGCGCCTTGGGGTGGACGAGTTAGTCAACCCGTTCACTCAGCACGTCTGGCTTTTTGTCAGTGCACCTGTCATCGCCATTCCTCTTTTCATTCGCTTTGGCATGTACCGTGCGGTCATGCGGTACTTTGGAAATGATGCGCTCATTGCCATTATCAAGGCGGTGACACTATCGTCCTTGATACTTGGCGTTGTGGTGTACTGGTACAGCAATCATCAAAACGTCGTTCCCCGTTCGATCATTTTCAACTATTGGTGGTTGAGCCTGATCATGATCGGCGGGCTGCGCTTGGCCATGCGTCAATATTTTATGGGCGACTGGTTCAGCGCTGCCCAGCACGTCCCGTTCACCAGCCGGGATGACGGTCTGCCGAAAGTGGCTATCTACGGCGCAGGGTCTGCAGGTAATCAACTCGTTGCCGCCTTGCGGATGGGGCGCGCCATGCGGCCTGTTGCTTTTATCGACGACGACAGCGGAATCGCCGACAGGGTGATCTCCGGATTGCAGGTGTATAAACCCAAGCACATCCAGCAGATGATCGACAACACGGGTGCTCAGGAAATTCTCCTCGCCATTCCTTCGTCCAACCGTGGACGCCGTCGCGAGATTCTCGGGTTTCTCGAAGGCTTTCCGTTACACGTTCGGAGCGTCCCGGGTTTCATGGACCTGGCCAGCGGCCGGGTCAAGGTCGACGATATCCAGGAGGTAGACATTGCAGACCTGCTCGGGCGTGACGCAGTCCCGGCCCAGGCTGATTTGCTCGAACATTGCATCACAGGGCAGTCCGTGTTGGTCACGGGCGCCGGGGGCTCCATTGGCTCCGAGCTTTGCCGGCAAATTCTGACGCTGCGCCCGACAACGCTTCTACTGTTCGAACACAGTGAGTTCAATCTTTATTCCATCCTGTCCGAACTGGAACAGCGGATCGCTCGAGAGTCGCTGTCCATCCGTCTTTTGCCGATTCTCGGGTCTGTTCGTAACCCGGACAAGTTATTGGATGTCATGAAAACCTGGCGAGTAGACACGGTGTATCACGCCGCGGCCTACAAGCATGTCCCCATGGTCGAACACAACATTGCCGAAGGCGTGCTCAATAATGTGATAGGCACGCTCAATACGGCCCAGGCCGCGCTCCAGGCAGGGGTGGCCAACTTTGTCCTGATTTCCACCGACAAGGCCGTGCGACCAACCAATGTCATGGGTAGCACCAAGCGCCTTGCCGAGTTGACGCTGCAAGCGCTGAGTCGTGAGTTGGCCCCGGTGTTGTTCGGTGATACGAGCAATGTTTCCCGCGTTAACAAAACGCGCTTCACGATGGTACGGTTTGGTAACGTCCTGGGATCATCGGGTTCGGTCATTCCGTTGTTTCACAAACAGATCAAGTCGGGCGGTCCGCTGACGGTCACGCATCCGAAGATCACTCGATACTTCATGACCATCCCTGAAGCGGCACAGCTGGTGATCCAGGCGGGCTCCATGGGACAGGGCGGTGATGTCTTTGTTCTGGACATGGGCGAGCCGGTGAGGATCGTCGAGCTGGCCGAGAAGATGATCCATTTGTCCGGCCTGAGCGTGCGCTCGGAAAAAAACCTGCATGGCGACATCGCTATCGAGTTCACCGGGCTGCGTCCGGGCGAGAAGCTTTACGAAGAGTTGCTGATCGGTGACAACGTGGCGGCCACACAGCACCCGATGATCATGACGGCCAGCGAGGATCACCTGTCCTGGGATTTGCTGAAGGGCAAGTTGAGCGAGTTGCTCGCGGCGGTGGATCAGGACGACTATACGCGCGTCCGCCAGCTGTTGCGTGACACTGTCAGCGGCTACACCCCGGACGGTGAGATCGTTGACTGGATCTACCAGCAGCGCCGCCTGGAACCCTGATTGTTTCATATCCAGTAACGTACACATTTTTGACAGTTCAATAGCATCGCCTAAGTTTGGAGAGCGGCTTCGGAAAAGCTGCTTTCTCAAACGATGGCATGGAGCTTCACTAATGCGTACAAGCAGTTTCTACTCTCTGGTATTCGCCCTTCTCACCAGCGCCTCTCTTACGGCAATCGCCGCACCTGCCAAGGCTCCTGAGGTGACGAATGCGCCTCTGGCGCAGGATGTGGCCGTCAAGGCACCATCCGGCAAAGTCGATCTCAATAGTGCTGATGTATCTACGCTGCAACGTGAGCTGGCTGGGGTGGGCGAGGCCAAAGCGAAAGCAATTGTTGCTTATCGTGAAAGTAATGGGGCGTTTGCGTCAGTTGACGAATTGCTGGAAGTGAAGGGTATCGGCAAAGCGCTTCTGGATAGAAACCGCGACAGGATCGAGGTGAACTAACGGCGAGACTGGACGACAAAGGTCGATCATTGATCGGCCTTTGTCTGTAGCGAGAGTTATGCTCGGCGGGCCAGCCGCAGTACTTGAATGGTTTGTCGGTTACCCGAAATCAGGCAAGGTACAGGTCCGCGTTGTTCAGCAAGGTTGCCAATCAGACATCGCTTTGATCGACTTTCGGGTTGGTTCGACGCATGAAAGTCCTGTCGCTCAGTCACCGTTGAATGCGCACTGTTCATCCGCCCCACCATTTATCGGTCGGCCCGTAGTACCGTTCATTCCATCGCAGAGGTTCGGCGCGGTTTGCGTTGATTCAGGGTCTACTCTCTCATTCTGGCTTAGGCACTGACGAGGGCCGACCGCTTCGTGGATATGGAAAATTACGGCTATCATATTGCGTTTGAATTATGCGTATAATAAATACCGCTTGCGTCGAAGTGCCTTGGCGTCAGGCGTCCTTCAGCATTCTCCAGGAGCACCGTCATGAATTCAGTTCAGTCCCAAGGTACGGCCCTCGTCACCGGCGCTTCTTCAGGTATCGGGGCGGTTTACGCTGAGCGGTTGGCAGCCCGTGGTTTTGATTTGTTGCTGGTGGCTCGCGACGAGCCGCGGCTGGAGGCGGCAGCGAGTAAGCTGCGCTCCGAGCATGGGATCAAGGTCGAAGTGCTGAAGGCTGATCTCACCCAGAAGGAAGACGTGCTGCAACTCGAACAGCGGTTACGCAGCGATTCGAGTATCAGCCTGTTGCTCAATAACGCAGGTGTGGCGGCGGACGGGCTGTTGGCCAATGCCGATACCAATCAACTGGAGCGAATGATTCAGTTGAATATCACCGCTGTCACGCGATTGGCCTCGGCGGCTGCGGCCAGCTTTACCAAGGCCGGGCGCGGCACGATCATCAATATCGCATCGGTGGTGGCTTTATTTCCCGAGCGTTTCAACGCGACGTACAGCGCCAGCAAGGCCTACGTATTGAGCTTGACTCAATCGTTGAACGCAGAGCTGGATGGCACCGGAGTGAAGATCCAGGCGGTGCTGCCCGGTGTGACACGAACCGAGATCTGGGAGCGCTCCGGTATCGATGCTTCACAAATTCCAGCGGAAATGGTGATGGAGGCGGGTGAAATGGTCGATGCCGCATTGTCGGGCCTGGATCAGGGTGAATTGATCACCATTCCTTCGTTGCCCGATGCGGCGGATTGGGATGCGTTCGTGGCGGCGCGTCATGTCATGGCGCCTAACCTTTCCAAAAGCAAGGCCGCTGCCCGTTATCGGTAAGCGCCATCAATCGGCTTGAGGTGTATTTGGTATGAGTGATCGTCGAGTAGTTGTAACGGGCATGGGCCTGGTGTCACCGCTGGGGAGCGGTGTCGAAGCGGTCTGGGCGCGGCTGTTGGCCGGGCGTTCCGGGCTGCGCAATTTACCGCAAGAGGTGGTTGCCGATCTGCCGGCCAAGGTTGGCGGTGCAGTGCCTGCTCTGGCTGACGATCCGGAGGCGGGGTTCGATCCGGACCGGGCAACCTCACCCAAGGAGCAAAAGAAGATGGACCGCTTCATCCTGTTCGCCATGGAAGCGGCGCGTCAGGCACTGGAGCAAGCCGGCTGGCAAGCGCTGGATACCAATGCCCAGGAGCGCACGGCCACCATCATCGGTTCAGGTGTAGGTGGTTTCGGCGCGATTGCCGAGGCGGTTCGCACCACCGATAGCCGTGGTCCGAGACGTTTGTCTCCATTCACTATCCCTTCATTTCTGGTCAACCTCGCGGCAGGTCATGTATCGATCCAGCATGGTTTCAAGGGGCCATTAGGCGCGCCGGTCACGGCATGCGCCGCCGGGGTTCAGGCGATTGGTGACGCGGCGCGGCTGATCCGTACGGGGGAGGCGGATATCGCGGTGTGCGGCGGTGCGGAAGCGGCGATCGATCGGGTCAGCCTTGCCGGGTTTGCGGCTGCTCGCGCCTTGTCCAGCGCTTACAACGAAACGCCTGAGCGCGCTTCGCGACCGTTCGACAGTGGTCGAGATGGATTTGTCATGGGAGAAGGGGCCGGGCTGCTGGTCATCGAGTCTCTGGACCATGCACTGGCCCGGGGCGCGCACCCGCTGGCGGAGCTGGTCGGCTACGGCACCAGCGCCGATGCCTTTCACCTGACCGCCGGCCCCGAGGACGGCAGCGGTGCGCGGCGAGCGATGTCGTTGGCGTTGGCACAAGCAGGTGTTTCACCGGCTCAGGTTCAGCATCTGAATGCGCATGCAACCTCGACTCCGGTGGGGGATCTGGGAGAGCTGGCGGCGATCAAGGCATTGTTCGGCGCGCAAAACGGCATCGCCGTGACATCGACCAAGTCGGCGACCGGGCATTTGCTCGGTGCAGCGGGTGGACTCGAAGCGATCTTTACGCTGCTGGCGATCCGCGACCAGATCGTGCCGGCGACCCTCAACTTCGAAAACCCGGACCCTGCCGCTGAAGGCGTGGACATCGTTCATGGCAATGCTCGGCCGATGGCCATCGAATACGCATTGTCCAACGGCTTCGGATTTGGCGGGGTCAATGCCAGTGTGCTGTTCAAGCGTTGGCAGGGTTAATCCTGCGAGTGTTTGAGGTGTTCGCGTGCGACGTCGAGAATCCGTTGGGCAAATTCGGCGTCGGCAACGCTACGCGATAACAGCAAGGCGCCGACCAGCGTAGACATGATCACAATGCTGCGCTCGGCGGTCCGCTCTCCGTCTAGGGTGTGCTGGATCTGATCGAGTCGCGCCTGGAGCACGACGTCGCTGGTTGGACTCGGTTGACCACGCAGTCCCAGTTCCGAAGAAATGGTCAACAGCGGGCAGCCTTCCTGAGGTGAGGTTTGATGCCATTCGGACAGATAAGCGTCGATGAAGGATTCGAGTGGATGCTCCTCGGCGAAGATTTGCGCGCACAACTCGTCGACTTGTGCGCCAGCCTCTTGCAAGGCTTTCTCTACCAGTTCGTCTTTGGACTTGAAGTGCGAGTAAAAGCCACCGTGGGTCAAGCCCAGTGCTTTCATCAGGGGTTGCAGCCCGGTCGCGCCGATACCATCGCGTCGAAATCGCGCTGAAGCTTCCTTGATTATGCGTTGGTGGGTCTGGGCTTTATGGTCCTGCGAGTAACGCATCTGATATCTCCGCATCAATGCGGACATATTAACCAATGAAAATTGCATGGTGACTGTACTTCTACTTCTAAAAAACATGCAGATGCTTCGATATGGATCAAAAGCGGCATGATTTCAGGTGCTTTCACGCAAAAACAAACCCCGCCGTTCCAGGCGGGGTTTTCAGTCAGCGGTCCTGCGCTTCCTTGGCGTCCATTTCCGCATTGCGTTCGGCGACGCGCTTACGTTGCTCTTCGGTCAGTTCGACCTTGTTGGCGGTGTCGCGCAGCAGCATCAGACCACCAACGATCGAGCCGATGGCAACGACCAGAATCAACCAGGCATACCAGGGCA
This sequence comes from Pseudomonas sp. BF-B-30, assembly GCF_019956305.1. Lineage (NCBI taxonomy): Bacteria > Pseudomonadati > Pseudomonadota > Gammaproteobacteria > Pseudomonadales > Pseudomonadaceae > Pseudomonas > Pseudomonas sp. BF-B-30. The sequence continues at coordinate 115,892 of NZ_JAHBDG010000006.1, forward strand.
TAGGACTCTCCTTGAAAACAGGCGGGTTGGCGAGGGTTCGCCAACCGATCGTGCATACCACTTTGAGTGATGGGGTTTTGTCGCAGTTCCATCGCTATTACCCCCATTCTATGCCTGTTGTTCAAGGTTCACTCGAACGCTTTCAATGTCCGGTCAACATCGCATCCGCCGGTGCGTCGGCGCGCAATTGCGCGGTGAGCATGAAGTACAGGAAACCGGCCACCATGAAGCCCAGGAAGATCAGGCCGATCAACGTGTTGAACCAGGCCATCGCCACCAGGCACACCACCGCCAGCATCAGTGCAATGAACGGCACCAGCGGGTAGCACGGGGCGCGGAAAGTGCGCTCCAGGTTCGGTTCGGTTTTACGCAGTTTGAACAGGCTGAGCATGCTCATGATGTACATCACGATGGCGCCGAACACGGCCATGGTGATCATCGCGGCGGTCAGTGTCATGCCGCCGAGGTTGATCAGGCCGTCGCTGTAGATGGCTGCAATGCCGATCACACCGCCGGCGATGATTGCTCGGTGCGGGGTTTGAAAGCGTGACAATCTGGCCAGGGAGGAAGGCAGGTAACCGGCCCGGGCGAGTGCGAAGAACTGCCGCGAGTAGCCGAGGATGATCCCGTGGAAACTCGCCACCAGGCCGAACAGGCCGATCCACACCAGCATGTGCAGCCAGCCCGAGCTTTCGCCGACCACGGTTTTCATTGCCTGCGGCAGCGGGTCGTTGATGTTCGACAGGGTGCGCCAGTCACCGACACCACCGGCGAAGAACATCACACCCATCGCCAGCAGTACAAGGGTCAGAATACCGCTGATGTAAGCCTTGGGAATCGTGCGTTTCGGGTCCTTGGCTTCTTCGGCGGCCATGGCTGCGCCTTCGATGGCGAGGAAGAACCAGATGGCAAAGGGGATGGCCGCGAACATCCCGGCAATCGCCGGGGCACCGAACACGTCGGAGCCGGCCCAGCCATTGAGTGCGAAGTTGCTGAAGCTGAACGCCGGGGCGACCACGCCCATGAATACCAGCAATTCAGCGACCGCCAACACGCAGACCACCAGTTCGAAGGTCGCCGCCAGTTTCACCCCGAGGATGTTGAGGCCCATGAATACGAGGTAGGCACCGACTGCCGCGTGTTTCGGGTCCAGGGCGGGAAACTGGACATTGAGGTAGGCGCCGATGGCCAGGGCAATCGCCGGTGGGGCGAAGACGAATTCGATCAGTGTCGCCAGCCCGGCGATCAAACCGCCTTTTTCGCCAAAGGCGCGACGACTGTAGGCAAAGGGACCGCCAGCGTGAGGAATGGCGGTGGTCAGTTCGGTGAAGCTGAAAATGAAGCAGGTGTACATGGTGGCGACCATGAATGAAGTCACCAGAAAACCCAAGGTTCCGGCCACGCCCCAGCCATAGCTCCAGCCGAAATACTCTCCGGAAATCACCAGCCCGACCGCAATGCCCCACAGGTGTAAGGTGCCCAGCGTGGGTTTGAGTTGTGTGTTCATGGGTTTGCTCCCTGAGTGGTTTGGAAAGCTCAGGGGAGGCCAGTGCAGTGGGCGTGCCATTTCACGATTGCACGTCGTAATGGGCTGAAAGCTGTCGTATCGGGGATGTTCGCCACTGGATGCGCGAATATTGTGCATCAGTCAGGGGCGCGTGGCTGTTTCAAATGCGGCTTTCGCGAGCAAGCCCGCATACCCGCTTCCCACACCGCGGCAACGCGCAGGTTTGGTATTTCAATGCAGGTGCGGGCAGCGGTTGATATTCAGGCTTGCAGATTGAGGCACTCGCGCAACGCCGTTTGCCAGTCTGGTTGACTGACACCCCAGTCGCGTTGCAAGCGACTGCAATCCAGGAGCGAGTTGAGCGGCCGGGCTGCGGGTGTCGGGTAGTCGCTGGACGGGATCGGTAACAGGTCGGCGCAGGGTTTGCCCTGTTGTCGCAGCGCTTCACCGATCGCCTGAGCGAAGCCGAACCAGGAGGTCTCACCTTGAGCGCTCAGGTGATAAGTACCCCAGTTGGCAACCTGACTCGTCTGCCAGCGTTCAATCAGGGCAAGGGTGCTATTGGCGATTGTACCGGCCCATGTAGGTGCGCCGATTTGATCGGCGACTACACGTAACTCAGGCTTCTCTTGCAGCAAACGTTGCATCGTCAGCAGAAAGTTGCGGCCATGCGTTGAATAGACCCAGCTGGTACGCAGAATCAGATGTTTACCTTGCACTTCCCTGATGGCCTGTTCACCGGCCAGCTTGCTCTTGCCGTACACCCCGAGCGGATTGGGCGTGTCGTCCTCGTTGTAAGGTCCGGCTTTCATCCCGTCGAATACATAGTCCGTGGAGTAATGTATCAACGGGATGTCGAGAGCCAGCGCTTCTTCGGCAAGGATTCCGGGAGCTACGGCGTTAATGGCAAAGGCTGATTGCGGTTCACTTTCTGCCAGATCAACCGCTGTATGGGCCGCCGCGTTGATGATCAGATCGGGCCGGACGTTTTGCACTTGACGGCGAATCTGATCGGGCTGCGCGAGATCGAGCTGATCGCGACCCAATACGACCAGTTCGCCGAGAGCACCCAGCCGCCGTTGCAGCTCATGTGAGACCTGACCATGCCGGCCATTGATGAGAACTTTCAAGGATACAATCCAGTCTCGTACCGGGGCAAATCGGGCTCACACAGGCTCATTACTCTTCCCCTGCCAATTTGGCCAGGTACTGGCCATATCCGGTTTTGCCAAAGTATCGGGCACGCTCCAGCAACTGTTCGCGGTTGATCCAGGCATTTTCATAGGCGATCTCTTCGAGGCAGGCGACTTTGAGACCCTGGCGGTGTTCGATGGTCTGCACGTACTGAGAGGCTTCGAGCAAGCTATCGTGGGTGCCGGTGTCGAGCCAGGCGAAACCTCGACCAAAACGCTCGACCTGCAGATCGCCACGTTGCAGATAGGCATTGTTGACGTCTGTGATTTCCAGTTCGCCGCGAGGCGAAGGTTTCACCGCCTTGGCGATCTTGATCACATCGTTGTCGTAGAAGTACAGGCCGGTAACGGCATAACTGGATTTCGGCGCTTTCGGTTTTTCTTCGATCGAAAGGGCACGGCCATCGCTGTCGAAATCAATCACGCCGAAGCGCTCGGGGTCCTTGACCCAGTAGCCGAACACGGTGGCGCCGGAGGTGCGTTTTGCCGCGTTCTGCAATTGTTCGCCAAAGTGCTGACCATGGAAGATGTTGTCGCCCAGGATCAGGCACACAGGGTCATCGCCAATGAACTCTTCGCCAATCAGAAAGGCCTGGGCCAGACCGTCCGGTGAGGGTTGCTCGGCAAAGCTGAAATTCACTCCGAACTGGCTACCGTCACCCAGCAGATTGCGATACTGAGGTAGATCCTGCGGGGTGGAGATCAGAAGAATATCCTTGATGCCGGCCAGCATCAGCACCGAGATCGGATAGTAGATCATGGGCTTGTCGTAGACCGGCAACAGCTGTTTCGACACACCGAGCGTAATCGGATGCAGGCGTGTGCCCGAGCCACCCGCCAAAACGATACCTTTGATCATGCGAGCAACTCCTTGGAGTTGATGGCGCCAAGGCGTTCGCCCTGATAGCTGCCATCTTGAACACGGCGGCACCATTCCATATTGTCCAGGTACCATTGAACGGTTTTGCGCAAGCCGGTTTCGAACGTCTCTTCGGGCACCCAGCCCAGTTCGCGCTCAATCTTGCTGGCGTCGATTGCGTAGCGTAAGTCATGACCAGGACGATCCTGGACGAACGTGATCAGGTCGGCGTAGTGCGCAAGGCCCTCAGGCTTGTGCGGTGCCAATTCTTCGAGCAGGGCGCAGATGCCACGCACCACGTCGATGTTCTTTTGTTCGTTATGCCCGCCGATGTTGTAAGTCTCACCGACGGTGCCAGTGGTTACCACTTTGAGCAGTGCCCGGGCGTGATCCTCGACAAACAGCCAGTCGCGAACCTGCAAGCCATTGCCATACACCGGCAGCGGCTTGCCGGCCAACGCATTGAGAATGACCAGCGGAATCAGTTTCTCGGGGAAGTGGAACGGCCCGTAATTGTTCGAGCAATTGGTCAGCAGCACCGGCAAGCCATAGGTTCGCTGCCAGGCGCGGACCAGGTGGTCGGACGCTGCCTTGCTGGCAGAGTAGGGCGAACTCGGCGCGTAGGGCGTCGTTTCCGTAAATAGATCGTCGACACCATGCAGGTCGCCGTAAACCTCGTCGGTGGAGATGTGATGAAAGCGGAAGGCGCTTTTTTCAGGCTCCGGGAGAGCCTGCCAATAGGCGCGGGTGGCTTCGAGCAGGCTGTAGGTGCCAACGATGTTGGTCTGGATGAATTCCGATGGCCCGTCGATGGAGCGATCGACGTGGGATTCCGCTGCCAGGTGCATGATCGCATGAGGCTGGAAACGCGCCAGCACTGCACTGACGGTCGCCTGATCCACAATATCGGCCTGAACAAACTCGTAGCGAGTGTCGTTGGCAATGCTGGTCAGCGATTCGAGATTACCGGCATAAGTCAGTTTGTCCAGGTTGAGCACTTCATGCTCAGTGTGTTGAATCAGCTCGCGAACAAGGGCCGAGCCTATGAAACCGGCTCCGCCGGTAATAAGGATACGCATGTAGGGCCAGCCTTTTTCAGTAATGCGAATAACGGTAGCTTGCAGGTACGAGAGAGGAGGTGCAAGAGGTCCTGACCCCATTCGGTTTCGTCGTGCCAATCGGGCTGGATTATCCATGACTTGCAGCCTTCACTCACTACATCTCGCGCACAATTTTAGAGTTTTACCTGCGACATTTCCGCTTTTCAGCTTACTGGAACGCCTTCCCGCACCCTGGAACCCCCGCGTAAGCCCACTCTTTACGCTTTTTTTATGCCCCGCCTGCACCCTCGATCTCGTTCCTTTACAGCCACCTTCCCGACAATGACTCCACACGCGGCAATACGCCGTAACACGGAGAACTTCCATGAGCGTTCTGGATGGGGTGTCGCTGCTGCTCGCAGTGGGGCTGTTCATTTATCTGTTGGTTGCGCTGCTGCGCGCGGACCGGAACTAGGAGCGGCTATGCACAGTTATGACTATTGGCTGATCCTCGGTTTTTTTGCCCTGGTTTTGGTCCCGGCGCCGTTTCTCGGGCGCTTCTACTACAAGGTGATGGAAGGGCAGCGAACCTGGCTGACGCCGATTCTCGGTCCGGTCGAACGTGGTTGTTATCGTCTGGCCGGCGTCGATCCGCAAGCCGAACAGAGCTGGCAGAAATACGCCCTGGCCTTGATTGCCTTCAACCTCGCGGGTTTCCTGCTGCTGTTCACGATCCTGTTGTTCCAGGACCACCTGCCGCTCAACCCGCAGAACCTGCCGGGTCAGGAGTGGACGCTGGCGTTCAACACCGCCGTCAGCTTCATGACCAACACCAACTGGCAGGCCTACAGCGGCGAAGCGTCCCTGAGCTACTTGAGCCAGATGGCTGGCCTCACCGTGCAGAATTTCGTCAGCGCCGCCACCGGTCTGGCGGTACTGGTCGCGCTGTGTCGCGGCATCGGCCGCAAATCCACCCGGACTCTGGGCAACTTCTGGGTCGACATGACCCGCGCCACCCTCTATGGCTTGCTGCCGCTGTGCCTGCTGCTGGCGCTGTACCTGGTCTGGCAGGGCGTGCCGCAAACTTTCGCGCAGTACGTGAATGCAGTGACTATGCAGGGTGTTGACCAAGTGATTCCGCTGGGACCGGCTGCCAGTCAGATTGCCATCAAGCAATTGGGCACCAACGGTGGTGGCTTCTTCGGCGTGAACTCGGCGCATCCGTTCGAGAACCCGACGGCGTGGAGCAACCTGTTCGAAGTGGCCTCGATCATCCTGATCCCGGTGGCACTGGTGTTCACCTTCGGTCACTACGTAAAGGACCTGCGTCAGAGTCGCGCGATCATCGCCTGCATGCTGGCGCTGTTCCTGATCGGCGGCGCGACCTCGCTGTGGGCTGAATACCAACCTAACCCTGCCTTGAACAACGTCGCTGTCGAGCAGACCGCGCCGCTGGAAGGCAAGGAAGCGCGTTTCGGCACCACCGCCACCGTGCTCTGGTCGGTGACCACCACGTCCGCGTCGAACGGTTCGGTAAACGGCATGCACGACAGCCTCAACCCACTGAGCGGCATGGTGGCCCTGGTCAACATGATGGTCGGCGAAGTGATCTTCGGCGGCGTTGGCGCAGGGCTCTACGGCATGTTGCTCAACGTGCTGATCGCGGTGTTCCTCGCCGGCCTGATGATCGGCCGCACTCCGGAATACCTCGGCAAGAAGCTGCAGGCCAGGGAGGTGCAATTGCTGGTGGTGACCCTGATGGTCATGCCGATTGGCGTACTGGTGCTCGGCGCGATCGCCGCCAGCCTGCCAGGCCCGGTGGCTGCGGTGAGCAACCCAGGGCCTCACGGATTCAGTCAGCTGCTCTACGCCTACACCTCGGCCAGTGCCAACAACGGTTCCGCTTTCGCTGGCTTCGGCGCCAATACCCCCTTCCACAACCTGATGCTGGGCCTGGGCATGTTGATCGGTCGCTTCGGCTACATCCTCCCGGTCCTGGCCCTGGCCGGCAGCCTGGCGCTGAAGAAAACCGCCCCGATCGGGCAGAACAGCTTCCCGACCCACGGCCCGCTGTTCGTGACCCTGCTGACCGTGACCATTTTGCTGGTGGGTGGTTTGACCTTCTTGCCGACGTTGGCGTTGGGTCCGATTGCTGAACATCTGAGCATGGGCTTCTGAGGATCTGATGATGAATATGCCCGTAACTAAACCGGTCGCCACCGTCAAAGCGCCGGAACAACCAAAAACCGCAATCTCGGCCCTCTGGCGCCCGGCGTTGCTGCAAGCCTTCGTCAAGCTCGACCCACGGCAGTTGCAACGTGCGCCGGTGATGCTGGTGGTCGAACTGACGGCGATCCTGACCACCGTGCTGTGCTTCATTCCCGACACCGCAGTGCCGACTTTCGTCGCCGCGCAAATCGCTGTGTGGCTGTGGTTCACCGTCCTGTTCGCCAACTTCGCCGAGGCCTTGGCCGAAGGTCGCGGCAAGGCCCGTGCCGACAGCCTCAAGGCCGGCAGCGAAGGCCTCAGTGCCCGGCGCAAGACCGGCAACGGCAGCTTTCAGGTGGTGCCCGCCGCCAGCCTGCGAAAAGGGGATGTGGTGCGCGTCGAAGCCGGGGAGATGATCCCCGGTGACGGTGAGGTGATCGAAGGCATCGCGGCGGTCAACGAAGCGGCGATTACTGGTGAATCGGCCCCCGTGATTCGCGAGTCCGGTGGCGACCGTTCGGCCGTCACCGGCAACACGCGGCTGGTGTCCGACTGGCTGCTGGTTAAGATTACCGCCAACCCCGGTGAGTCGACCCTGGACCGCATGATCGCCCTGGTCGAAGGCGCCAAGCGCCAGAAAACCCCGAACGAAGTGGCGCTCGATATCCTGCTGATCGGCCTGACCCTGATCTTCCTGCTGGTGGTCGTCACCCTGCAACCGTTCGCCCACTTCGCCAATGGCAGCCTGCCGCTGGTGTTCCTGGTGGCGCTGTTGGTCACGTTGATTCCGACCACTATCGGCGGTTTGCTGTCGGCCATCGGTATCGCCGGTATGGATCGCCTGGTGCGCCTGAACGTGATCGCCAAGTCCGGTCGTGCGGTGGAAGCGGCGGGGGACGTGCACGTCCTGCTGCTGGACAAGACCGGCACCATCACCTTCGGTAACCGTCGTTGCTCGGCGGTATATGCCGCGCCTGGCGTGACAGCCGGGGAGTTGGCCGAAGGCGCGTTGCTGGCCTCGCTGGCCGACGACACTGCGGAGGGCAAGTCGATCGTCGAGTACCTGCGCGGCACCCATCCGCAGCCGGAACCGTCCGCTGAAGTGCTGACAGCCGTGCCATTCAGTGCCGAAACCCGCTTGTCCGGTGTCGACTATCAGGGGCGCGTGTACCGCAAGGGCGCGGTGGATTCGTTGCTGGCGTTCGTTGGTCTCAAGCGTGCTGACCTGGCACCGGCCCTGTCCCGTGAAATCGACAAGATCGCCCAAAGCGGCGGCACTCCGTTGCTGGTGTGTGCCGACGGTAAGTTGCTCGGGGCGATCCACCTCAAGGACGTGGTCAAGCCCGGTATCCGCGAGCGTTTCGCCGAGTTGCGCAAACTGGGGATCCGCACCGTCATGGTCACCGGCGACAACCCGTTGACCGCCGCTGCCATCGCCGCTGAGGCGGGTGTGGACGATGTGTTGGCCGAAGCCACGCCGGAGAAAAAACTGGCGCGCATTCGTCACGAGCAAAACGACGGTCGTCTGGTCGCCATGTGCGGCGACGGCGCCAACGACGCTCCGGCCCTGGCCCAGGCGGACGTCGGCATGGCGATGAATGACGGCACGCAGGCGGCCCGTGAAGCGGCCAACATGGTCGACCTCGACAGCGACCCGACCAAGCTGCTGGACGTGGTGCAGATCGGCAAGGAGTTGCTGGTCACCCGCGGTGCGCTGACGACCTTTTCCATCGCCAACGACGTGGCCAAGTATTTCGCAATCCTGCCGGCGCTGTTCGCCGCGATCTACCCGCAACTGGGCGTGCTCAATGTGATGCACCTGAGCAGCCCGCAGAGCGCGATTCTCTCGGCGATCGTGTTTAACGCCCTGATCATTGTGGTGCTGATTCCGCTGGCGCTGCGCGGTGTGCGGGTTCATGCGGCGAGTGCGGCAGCGTTGTTGCGGCGCAATCTGCTGATCTACGGCCTGGGCGGGATCCTGGTGCCGTTCGTGGGGATCAAGGCGATCGACATGCTGTTGACGGCGTTGCATCTGGTTTGACTGACCCCCCCCCCTGTAGGAGCGAGCTCGCTCGCGATGGTGGTTAACGATAACGCGCCCTTTCTGACAAAGCGCGGCGCCTTCAGATCCATCGCGAGCAAGCTCGCTCCTACAGGTTTTTCCTGTGAATTCGAGGATTTTCAAATGTCCACATTGATACGCCCGGCCCTGAGCCTGCTGGTCCTGATGACGCTGATCACCGGCGTCGCTTATCCACTGGTGGTCACCGGCGTCGCCCAGGTCGCGTTCCCGGATCAGGCCAACGGCAGCCTGGTGCGGGATGCCGAGGGCAAGGTCCGCGGGTCCTCTCAGATCGCTCAGGATTTCGTTGGCGACGCCTGGTTCCACCCGCGTCCTTCGGCCGGTGCCTTTGCCACCGTGTCGAGCAGTGCCAGCAACCTGTCGCCGAGCAACCCGGCGCTGGCGATGCGGGTGATCGACGATGCCAGCAAACTGCTGGTGCCAGGCCAGGGACCGGTGCCATTGGCGCTGGTCACTACGTCCGGCAGCGGTCTCGATCCGCACTTGCCACCGGCGGCGATTGCCTATCAACTGGCGCGTGTCGCGACGGCGCGCAATCTGCCGGTAGCGACCCTGCAACAACTGCTGGACGCCCACATCGAGCAGCCATTGGTAGGCCCGCCGGTGGTGAATGTGCTTGAGTTGAATCTGGCGCTGGAAAAACTGTAAATCAGCGGCGCTGCCAATCGCGGGCAAGCCCGCTCTCACATTGGAGTGCGTACACCTGTGGGAGCGGGCTTGCTCGCGAAGACTGCAGAACAGTCACTACATCAATCCAGGTAAAAAGAGATCCCAAGCATGAGCAACTCCGGCCGCGCCGACGCGCTGTTAGCAGACCTGCCCCGCGATGGCCGTGGCCGGCTCAAAGTGTTTCTCGGTGCCGCGCCGGGTGTCGGCAAGACTTACGCCATGCTGCAAGCGGCCCATACCCAGTTACGCCAAGGGGTGAAAGTCATTGCCGGCGTCGTCGAAACCCACGGCCGGGCCGAAACCGAAGCACTGCTCGGCGGCTTGTCGCAGCAGCCGTTGGTACGCTCCGAATACCGTGGCGTGATGCTCGAAGAAATGGACCTCGACGGTCTGCTCCTCGCCAAGCCGAAGCTGGTGCTGGTCGACGAACTGGCGCACACCAACGCACCCGGCAGTCGTCACGAAAAACGCTGGCAGGACATTCAGGAACTGCTCGCCGCCGGCATCGATGTGTACACCACGGTCAACGTCCAGCATCTGGAAAGCCTCAACGATCAGGTGCGCGGCATCACCGGTGTGCAGGTCCGCGAAACCCTGCCGGACTGGGTATTGCAGGAAGCCTACGAACTGCTGCTGATCGACTTGCCACCACGGGAACTGCTGGAGCGATTGCGCGATGGCAAGGTCTATGTGCCGGAGCAGGCGCGGGCGGCCATCGATGCGTTTTTTTCCCAGACCAACCTGACGGCCCTGCGCGAACTGGCGATGCAAACCGCGGCGGCTCAAGTCGATAACGATCTGGCCCAAGGGTATCGTCAGTTGGGGCAAGCGGCGCCGGCCGTGCGCGGGCGTTTGCTGGTAGGGGTCGACGGCGATGCCCAGGCCGAGCGCCTGGTGCGTCATGCCAGTCGCGTGGCCCAGCGGCGGCACCTGCCCTGGAGCCTGGTGCACGTGGACAACGGCAGCGTGCGTGACGAGCAGTCCCGCCTGCGCCTGCAAAGCGCCCAGCAACTGGCCGAGCGCCTGGGCGGCGAAGTGGTGTTGCTGCGCGCCGGTGAAGTGGCGAAAACCTTGATCCAGCATGCCGCCGAACGCCGCGCCAGCCTGGTGCTGGTGGGCCAGTCCCGGCCGCGTTTGCGCCGACGTCTGTTCGGTGGCGGGCTGGCGGCGCGTCTGCTGCGTAATGCGCGCGGGCTGGAAATCAACGTTCTCGACAGCGATCACCAACCGCATCAACCCCATCGGCGGTCGATGCATTCACTGGTCTGGTTCGACTACGCATTGGCCGTGGTAGCGACGATTCTGGCCAGCGCTCTGGCCTGGGCCGTGGCGAGCGTACTGCCACTGCCGAACATCTCCCTGGTGTTCCTTGCGGCGGTATTGCTGGTGGCGGTGCGCAGCAGTCTCGGGCCGGCGCTGGCCTGTGCGGTGCTGTCGTTCCTGACCTATGACTTCCTGTTCATTCCGCCGAATTTCTCTTTCAGCATCCAGCGCGAAGAAGACGTGCTGACCTTGCTGTTTTTCCTGCTGATGGCGGCCCTCACCGGCAACCTCGCGGCGCGCCAGCGCAGGCAATTGCAGGCACTGCGCGATACCCAGGAAGAGACCACCGAACTGCTCGACCTTTCACGCAAACTCACTGCCGCCACCGACCGCCAGGCCGTGGTCAGCGCTGCTGCCCAGCACCTCAACGGTTGGAGCGACGTGCAACTGTGCCTGCTCAATCGCGACGGGCAAAACGGCTGGAAAGTCGAAACCGGTGGCCCGCTGGAGTTCACCGAAGCTGAGCGCGCCGCCGCCGATTGGGCCTGGCAGCACGATCAACCCGCGGGTGCGGGCACCGGCACCTTGCCGTTCGGTCGCTGGTGGTGGTGGCCGTTATCGGTGGAAGACGGCCCGCTGGCGTTGCTCGGCGTGTGCGCCAGGGAAGGCCAGGCCCTGAGCGGCCAACGCCGACGCTTGTTGACCGCGCTGACCCAACCGCTGGCCCAGGCGCTGGCCCGGGCGCAACTGGCCGATGATCTGGAAGCGGCGCGGCTGCACGGCGAAACCGAGCAACTGCGCAGCGCCTTGCTGGCTTCGGTGTCCCACGATTTACGCACACCGTTGACATCCATGCGCGGCAGTATCGATAGCCTGCTGGCCCTGGGTGAAGCGATCCCGCTGGAGGATCGACGTGAACTGCTCGAAGGCACCCGCGATGAAGCCGAGCGCCTGGACCGGTACATTCAAAACCTGCTCGACATGACCCGGCTCGGCCACGGCGCCCTGAAGCTGGCGCGGGACTGGGTATCGCCGGCAGACATCGTCGGCAGTGCGCTCAACCGTCTGCGGACAGTCCTTGCGCCGTTGCAGGTCAGCACCGACGTGCCGGCCGAGTTACCGTTGCTTTATGTGCATGCCGCGCTGATCGAACAGGCGCTGATCAACGTGCTGGAAAACGCCGCGCGGTTTTCGCCGTCCCACGGGCGTTTGCAATTGTGCGCAGGGGCTGATGACAGTGAGCTGTTTTTCTCGGTCAGCGACGAGGGCCCGGGGATTCCGGAGGAGGATCGGGCGAAGATTTTCGACATGTTCTACACCGCGGCGCGGGGTGATCGCGGCGGGCAGGGTACCGGGCTGGGGCTGGCGATTTGTCAGGGCATGGTCGGTGCCCATGGCGGGCATATCAGCGTCGCCGACGGCATCGAGGGGCGCGGCACCTGCATCACGTTGCACCTGCCGCTACAGGCTCAGCCGGGATACGAAAGTGAAGCCTGATCGCGCTTGCGCTACTCTCTTGCCACTTCTTTGTGTTGATGTGAATTCATGAGCCAGACCGCGACCATTTTGGTCATTGACGACGAACCGCAGATCCGCAAATTCCTGCGCATCAGCCTCGCTTCCCAGGGCTACAAAGTGCTGGAGGCGGGCACCGGCAGTGAAGGATTGGCGCAAGCTGCGTTGAACAAACCGGACTTGCTGGTGCTCGATCTCGGCTTGCCGGACATGGACGGCCAACAGGTATTGCGCGATTTTCGCGAATGGTCGACGGTGCCGGTACTGGTGCTCTCCGTGCGCGCCGGTGAAGGGCAGAAAGTCGAGGCCCTGGATGGCGGCGCCAATGACTATGTGACCAAGCCATTCGGCATTCAGGAGTTCCTGGCGCGGATCCGTGCGTTATTGCGCCAGGCGCCCGCAGGCGAGGTGCAACAAGCGGAGCTGAACTTCGGTCCGTTGACGGTCGACCTGGCGTATCGCCGGGTGCTGCTCGACGATGTTGAAGTCGCGCTGACTCGCAAGGAGTACGCCGTGCTGGCGCAACTGGCGCGGCATCCCGGGCGGGTGATCACCCAGCAGCAATTGCTCAAGGACATCTGGGGGCCGACCCATACCGAAGACACTCACTACCTGCGCATCGTGGTCGGGCATTTGCGCCAGAAACTGGCGGATGACCCGACCCGGCCACGGTTCATCGTCACTGAGGCTGGGGTGGGGTATCGGTTGTTGAGTGAAGGCAGCCTTTAGATCTTCGTTGCCTGATCTGACGTCATCGCGAGCAAGCTCGCTCCCACATGGGATCCTGGTCAGACACACATTTTGTGAACGCCAAAGATCCACTGTGGGAGCGAGCTTGCTCGCGATGAGGCCCTTGCATTCAATCGAGAGTTTTCAGACGTTCAGTTCTGCTCATTCTCATACCGGTCCAGCGTATCCCGCGCAATCTCCCGTCCCAGCGCGATCAACTCCGGCGCCTTGTAGAACTCGAAAAACCGACACACGCGCTTGGGCACGTTGATCAGGATGTCCGGCGGATACCCGGCAATCTTGTACTGTGCCAGCGACGTCTGCATCACCTCGAAACTCTGGTTGATCAAATCCAGCAAGGACGCCGGCCCGACGTTGTCGATGATGAACGAACCGGTGGCGGAGCGGGGGGCGCCACTGGTTTCCGGAGCGGCCGCGGGTTGCTGCGCCTGGGGCTCGGCGGATTCGATCCACGGGTTGAGTTCCGCACCTTCGGCCTTCAAGGCTTCCTGTTCCAGAATCAACAATTGCTCGGCTTGCTTGCGCCGGAACGGCAACTTCGAGCCGACGGAGTTGATCAGGCTGTCGAAGCGGGTCTTGAAGGCGGCGGGACGCTGGATGACCGGCAATTGATAGTGGCGCTGGTTGGTGGAGTTGAGGTTGACCGCGATGATCAAGTCGCAATGGCTCGACACCACCGGCACGATCGGCAGCGGGTTGAGAATGCCGCCGTCCACCAGCATGCGGTTGCCTTGCATCACCGGGGTAAACAGGCTGGGAATCGCTGCCGAGGCGCGCATGGCCTGATGCAGGCAACCTTCCTGGAACCAGATTTCCTGCTGATTGGTCAGGTCGGTGGCAACCGCGGTGTAGGGGATACGCAAATCTTCGATGTTGATCTCGCCGACGATCTTGCGGATCTGTCCGAAGACTTTCTCGCCACGGATCGCGCCCAGACGAAAACTGACGTCCACCAGGCGCAACACGTCGAGATAATCCAGGCTCTCGATCCAGTCGCGGTAGTCATTGAGTTTGCCGGCGGCGTAGATCCCGCCCACCACCGCGCCCATGGAGCATCCGGCGATACAGGCAATGTCATAGCCGCGCCGTTCGATCTCTTCAATGACACCGATATGTGCATAACCCCGGGCTCCACCCGAGCCCAATACCAGTGCGACACGCTTTTTCATGGATCGCCCTCGTTTGAATGATTCAACAATGCACCCATCGAGGGCCATGCTTCAATCGCCATGGTCGTTCGAGGGGACAAGAGCGTCGTATTTTCGACACTCCATGGCGGCACATGGTTATTCTTGTCGGCGCTATAGTTGCACGGCGACCAACGGCACTTTTCAGGTGCCACAACGTCTTACCTGCATGACTGTTGACCTATTTTTGAGGAGTGAGTGATGAAAGCCTGGATCTGCGTGCCATTGATTGCCCTGGCGCTGGCCGGTTGTGCCGGCAAAACCGCTTATCGCGACAGCTGCGGTAGTAACCTGGATGCGGCATGGCATGAACTGGACCTGGCCAAAGCCGAAGGTTTCGCCGGGACCGTCAGCTACTCCAAGGCCCTGTCGCTGTTGACCGCGGCCAAGACCCAGCAGCAATTCGAGGGGTTCGAAGGCTGTACCAAGAAAGCCGAGAAGGCTCGCTTCTATATTCGTGAATCGCGCGCAGGGCGTTAAAAGCAAAAGCGGTGACAAGCTCTAAACTGCAAGAGTCTTCGAGCTTGCAGCCTGGAGCTTGCAACCTGGCGCTGTTTACGGAGTAAACCCCCATGATCGATCGGTTGGTGGCTCAGGTTCTGGGCCTGGAAGTTCGTCTGCTGGCCTGTCAGGCCCGCTTGAAAGAGCGTACAGACCCTGAAGCGTTACATGATCTGCGTACAACCATGCGACGGTTACGCAGTCTGTTGCGACCCTTGCGCGGGTTGCCCGGCGTCGAACAACTGGAAGCGGCGGCCTCCCGGGTGGGCGATCTGACCACACCATTGCGTGATCGCGAAGTGCTGGCGGCGTACCTGCTCCAGCACCATCAACCCCAAGCCGCACAGTGGCGCATGGCGCAAATGGCCGAGGCTTACCCGGCCGTGGCGACCAGTCCCGAACTTGCGCAAATGCTGATCGTCCTCGATGCGTTTCCGCGTTTTCTGCGTGCCGCTCAGCGCCAGGGATTGCTCAAGGGCCTGCGCAAGCGCATCGAAAAACGCCTGGGCAAGCAATGGAAAAAACTCGACGAGGCACTGCACGATCCGACCCACGACCGTCATCGGCTGCGCCTGCTGATCAAGCGCGTGCGCTATGGCATCGATGCTTACCCCGAACTGGACCGTTTGCCGAAAGCGGCCATGCCCCGGCTGAAATCGGCCCAGGGGGCGCTGGGCGACTGGCACGATTGCGTGCAATGGCTGGCGATGGCTGAACGGGAAGCAGATTTGCAACCCTGTGTTGCCGTATGGGAAGCCACTATGGCCGAGGCCGAAACCCGAGCGGACCGCGTTCTGGAAAAATTCAGCAAGGCCTGTTTCAAATCCTGAGACCACTCGAGATCCTTTGTGGGAGATTCTATGTTGCAGGGGAACCCTGCAACTTCAAATTCGGCTGGTATTCGCTCTGGTTTTTCATGAGGGCGAATGCCACTCGGCAAAGCTTGCGGGCAAGAATGACCAAGGCCTGAGTTC
>NZ_JAHBDG010000007.1:0-130320 GCF_019956305.1 Pseudomonas sp. BF-B-30
ACGGCCAACCGGTGCTGATGCGCCACTACAACGCCCTGCCGATCGATCCGTCGGCCAACATGGGGTTCGGCCTGCATACCCTCAGCACCCACGAACACAACGGCCACTCCCCGGCCGAAAGCGACGGCTATTCCAATGCGTTTTTCTTTCCGGGGCAGTACTACGACTATCGCTGGCCGATCCAGTTGGCCGGTTACGACACCATCAACACCAGCGCTCAGGATCCGCGCGCGGCATTCCCCTGCGCGCCGGGTGAAACCCTGTTCGTCAACGATGCCACGCCGGGCTTCAAGACCTGCGACAACGGCAGCATCAAGATCCGTGGCGACTGGCGCGAAGCCATGAGCACCCACTGGTTCCACGACCACATGCTCGATTTCACCGCGCAGAACGTCTACAAGGGCAACGCGGTGATGATGAACTACTACAGCGCCATGGATCGTGGCAACGAAGCGCTGCAAGACGGCGTCAACCTGCGCCTGCCCAGCGGTTCGGCGTTGCCCTGGGGCAACCGCGACTATGACGTCAACCTGATGATTGCCGACAAGGCCTGGGATACCAATGGCCAACTGTGGTTCAACCCGTTCAACACCGATGGTTTTCTTGGCGACCAGATCCTGGTCAACTGGCAGTACCAGCCGCGCCTGAACGTGCGGGCGCGCAGCTATCGCTTCCGCATTCTCAATGGCTCGGTGTCGCGCTACTTCAAGATCGCGCTGGTGCGTGAGATCGCCGGTACCGGTGGCGAATTCCCCGGCCCGGCGGGTTCCGGCCTGTCTTACACCCGCGTGCCGTTCCATATGATCGCCAACGACGGCAATCTCATGGAACACGCGGTGCCGTTCGACGGGAGCATGGACCTGGACGCCGACGGCGATGTGCAGGACCACAACGCTATCCTGCCCACCCTGGCCATCGCCGAGCGTTACGACATCATCGTCAACTTCTCGAAACACGGGATCAAGACCGGCGACAAGCTGTACTTCGTCAACCTGATGGAGCACCACGACGGCAAGGGTCCGGAGGTTGCATCGCAGAGCCTGGCCGATGTCTTGTCCGGCAGGTACAAGGCGGTGCTCAAGCTGGGCAGCAAAGGGCTGGAATGGGACGCCGGCGATCCGGTGGTGGGCAAGTTCATGCAGATGGTGGTGCAGACTTATGCCGGCCAGGACGTGAGCATGAACCCCGCCGACTACGAACCCGCCAAGCCAGGCCAGCCGGTGGGTAAAAGCATGATCCCGCTGACCCTCAACCGTGACGATCCGACGGTGCAAGCCACACTCAAGGCGGCGCGCCATCGCGAGTTCACCTTCGGCCGCTCCGACGGTACCGACGAAGAACCCTGGACCATCAAGACCGACGGCGGTTTCGGCTACCAGATGGATCCTCGGATCATCAGCGCCGCTCCGCAACTGGCTACCGGCCCGACCGCTGCCGGGTTCTCCGGCGACGGCACCCTGGAAGTGTGGAAAATCATCAACGGCGGCAACGGCTGGAGCCACCCGGTGCACGTGCACTTCGAAGAAGGCATCGTCCTCAAGCGCGACGGCAAGGCACCGCCGGAATGGGAAAAATGGGCGCGCAAGGACGTCTATCGGATCGGGCAAGAAGTCGACAGTTCGGTGGACGTGGAGATAGCGATCCGCTTCCGCGAATTCGCCGGGACCTACATGGAGCACTGCCACAACACCCAGCACGAGGACACCTCCATGCTGCTGCGCTGGGATGTCGAGAATCCGGGCCAGTTCCAGTTGATGCCAACCCCCCTGCCCGGCTGGGACGGCGTCACCTACGTCAATTCCGCCGCGCTGCCGACCTTCCGCACTGGCGATACACGTGTCGAGGACCCCGATAACCAAAAACCGGTCGCCAACGCCGACAACGCCATCAGTAACACCGGCCAACCGGTGATCATCAACGTGCTGGCCAACGACAGCGACCCTGACGGTAACGTGCCGCTTAAAGTGGTGGGTCTGGAGCAACCGGACTCCGGCAAGGGCGTGGTCAGCACCGATGGCCTGCGTGTGACCTACACACCACCGGCCACGGTCCCCGCGCCGTTCACCGCGACCTTTACCTATAAGGCCGCCGATGCCAAGGGCGCCGAGTCGGCACCGGCGACGGTGTCCGTGGCGGTCTCGGCAGCGGTCAACGAGAGCCTGATCGTCACCAGCGCCACCGTCACCGCCCGCAGCAACAGCCGCTGGTATTGGGTCCTGTCCGGCACCACCTCCCGTGGCACGGGCAATACCATCACGGCGACGGCCACCACCACAACCGGTACGGTGAACCTTGGCGCTGCCGTCCTGACGCAGACACCGACAGGCGCGCGCTGGAACATAGCGGTGACCACCGCCGGCAGTGGCCCGTCGCCTGGCCCGACGGCGACCATCAAATCGGCCTTCGGCAAAACCGTGACGGTGCCGATAAAGGCGAACTAGAGCGGATTGATCGACGCCCGGCCCATGCAATGTGGATCGGGCGTTTTTCTTTTGTGCAGCGTGCGGTGGGACCGAAGTGGGTTTTGTTGACTGTCCGCTCTATCCGCAAAGTGCCTGATGGATCTCAGCCTTTGTATTGACTGTTACACCGCCATCGCGGGCAAGCCCGCTCCCACAGGGGGTCTGCGTCGAGCATAATTTATAGGCTGGCTGAAGATCCTTGTGGGAGCGGGCTTGCCCGCGATGGCGGCACCTCGGTCTATCAGACAAACCACATTCCATCCCCCTGGCAGCATGGTCACATGATTGGCCGACGAACTATCGATGAGGTCCCAGTCACCTTTGCGGCGCCACCATCCGGAAGCGGATATTGATCTCGTTGGACACCACACTGTCCGCCCACTCGCCCTCGCCGATCTTGAAGTCGTCACGCTTGAGCACCAGTTGGCCCTCGAAGATGCCGATGGCGCTCTCGGATTTGAGCAGCACCGGTACACTCACTTCCCGAGTAAGCCCCCGCAGGGAAAGCTTGCCGGTGATGGTGTAGCGGTTATTGCCCAGGGCCTTGATGGACGTCGACTCGAAGGTCGCCACCGGATAAGTCGCCGTGTCGAACCACGCCGGTTTTTGCAGCTCGGTGTTGGCGTCGCTGTTGCCAGCGTCGATGCTGTTCAGGTCGATGGTCAGCGCGGCATGGGCGGCGCCGGGGTTATCGGTGTCGAAGTCCAGTTTGGCCTTGAACTTGCCAAAGGTGCCGTAGGCTCTCGACCCCATCTGCTCATAGGTGAAGCTCAAGGTACTGGCCCTGGCGTTCACATCCTTGTATTCCACGGCTCCAGCAAACGGCACCAGGCCGAACACCAACGTGCCGGCCAGAGCGACGCAACGCGCGGATCGAAGGTTCATGACGCTCTCCGGGAGGGCTCCCGTCCTGAGTTGGCGTGCCGCACAAGTCGGGTCGTATCAGATGGACTAAAGCAAACAACCGGCGTTTATTCCACCTCACCCGTTGATTTGCGACCACCTGCCGCTGGCCGCCAGCGCTACCCGCACTCCCCGCGTTGCCACGCCCGCCGCAACAGGTCGATCACCTCGGCATCCGAGGTTTGGGAAAAATTCATATACCAATGACCAATCGACGTGAACCACTCGGGCATCAGCGGACAGATCAACTCATCCACCTCGCTGCGCAGCGCCTCCACCGTTTCGATCGGCGCCACCGGCACCGCCACCACGATGCGTGATGGCGCCTGCGCCCGCAGCGCCTGGATCGCCGCCCTCATCGAAGCCCCGGTGGCCAGGCCGTCATCGATCAGGATCACCACCTGATCCTTGAGCTGCACCGCCGGTCGCGTGCCACGGTAGACCTGTTCGCGGCGTAGCAACTCGCGGCTTTCCCGTTCGACCACGGCGTCGAAAGCGGCGCGATCAATCGGGTGCACCCGCAGCGCCTCTTCATTACGAATCTGGATACCACCGCTGGCAATCGCGCCCATGGCGTACTCCGGGTGGGACGGCACGCCGAGCTTGCGCACCAGCATCAGATCCAGGCGAACCTTCAGCGCCGTGGCCACCTCATAAGCCACCGGCACGCCGCCACGGGGCAAGGCCAGAACGATGACATCGGGGCGATTGGCGTAAGGCAGCAACGGCTCAATCAAACGCCGCCCGGCTGCTGCTCGGTCTTGCAGGATGGAATGGGACAAGGGGCTCATTTGAAAACCTCCCCAGGCGATAGCGCCTGTCTTTTTCAGTCACACCGTCCTTTTGTGGCGAGGGGCTTTGTGGCAAGGGACCTCTGAACAGCATGCCCCTCCCGCAGCGTTCCGCCTACACCAACCGCTCAATCTTCTGATGCTGCCACACCAGTTTGTAATACAGCGTCTGCAACACCAGCATCCCCAGATACGCCACCGGAAACGCCATCCACACCCCTTGCAATCCAAACTTCGCATCCAGCAGATACGCCGCCGGCAACTGCACGCCCACCACGCACACAATGGAAATCGCCACCGGCACCATCACCGTACCGCTGGCGCGCATGATGCCGCCGATAATCGCCTGGAAACCAAACACCAACAGGCTCCAGAGCATGATGTGCAACAGGTGCTCGGCCATGCCAAGTGTCGCCTCCTCAGTGAGGAACGACGCCAGCAACCAGCTCGACAACAAGTACCCGAGCACCACCAGACCACCGGTCAAACACACGTTGATCATCAGCCCGGTCTTCAGGATCGGCCCGATGCGCTCGATGCGCCCCGCCCCAATCGCCTGGGCGCCAAGAATCGACGCGGTGATCGCAATCGACAGCGCCGGGAACTGCACGTAATTGACGATCTGCGTCACTGCGCCATACGCCGCCGTCGCCTGGGACCCGTGCTGGTTCACCAGCGCCAGAATCACCAACTCCGACAGCGACAACACCACCATCTGCAACCCGGTGGGCAAACCGATGCGCAGCACCTTGCCGAGGATCGCCACGTCCAGCTTCATCGCCGCAAAGAACTCGCGATCCGGCGCCAGTGGATGGCCCTTGCCGATCAAGCGCCATGCCAGCAACCCCATCGCCACCAGGTTACCCACCAACCCGGCAATCGCCGCACTCTGAATCCCCATCGGTGCAAAACCCAGCCACCCGCGAATCAACGCCGGTGTCAGCGCCAGTCCCACACAGGTCGACACCACCAGCGCCAACAACGGCGACAACGTATCGCTCACCCCGCGCAGCAACTGCGTGAACAACACGAACACCAACAGCGACGGCATGATCCACAACATCACATGGGCATACGCCACAGCATCGTCCAGCACATCCGCGGGCGTCCCCAACCCCACCAGCGCCGACCGCGCAAACACGCTCCCCACCACCGCCGCCACCAACCCGATCAACACCCCCAACAACAACGTCGCCCCGGCAATCGCCTTCACCAGATGCGTCTCCCGCGCCCCCCACGCCTGCCCGATCAACACACCCGCGCCGGCACCGAGGCCGATCACCAGGGCGATGAAGAAAAACACGATGGGGAACATCCCCGACACCGCCGCCAGGGCCTGGGTGCCGAGCATCTGGCCGATGTAGATGCTGTTGACCGTACCGGACATGGATTGCAGGAAGTTCGACAGGACCATGGGGGCGAGGAACAGCAGGTAGGTTTTCCAGAGGGGGCGTTGGGGTTGGGTTTGCATTCGGGAAGGTCCATCTCGACGGCCGGAGCGATGATTAAGGATAGCGTGGGTGGCTGAATCCAAGGGCCCGTGAACATCTCAGGTCTGTGTTTATATTTCCAGCGACGTGAGGTGAAAGGTCTGAAGTTTCATCATCAAAGGTCCCACACAAAGCTCGGAATCCCTCACCTTCCCGCGCTGATCTCATGGGGCTTACAGTCGGCGCCGTCGCCCAAATGGCGATTCGGGTTTGGCGACCTGACAATAGAGAATGACCGACTGACGGCCTTGAGCCAAACAAACAGAGATCATTCAAAATGAATCGATATATGCCCCTCACCGGAATCGATCTGGTTCCGGCCTCCCTGCTCATCGACACCCAAGCCCCCCTCGACGTCCTGCAAGCCATGGCCGACTACCGTATTCGGACAGTCACGCAAGTGCTGGAAAACATCGCCTACCGATCAGAACTCGGTTGCGACACCGTGGTGTTGGAGGACTTTTCCAAGCTGCTGGTCATTCCGTTGAGGGATGGTTGTGATTTGATGGATGTGATTGGGCGGCGGTTGCGGGCGCAGGTGGCGGAGTGAATGAAAACGGGCGCCAAAGGTGCCCGTTCTTTTTGTCCGACGAGAAAAGCGGCTTTTTGTTCTGTGGCGTAAATTTCGTCTGTTTTCGTTTTCAGACCTTCGCGACAGGCAGCAATCGTCAAAAGCAGCCGCTCACGAACGACTACTTCCGACCCAATATAGCCTGTCAGTAGTCTTGGAGGTTCTTTCCTTTGACCAGTTCATCTGCCCACCCCGGCTGCCGCTCGAACTCCTCGAACAGCTCGAAAATGGTCGACTTGACCTTCTGCACGGCATTGCTCTCTACAACCGTGTCATGCCAGCACAGCGAAAGATCCCGCTTGAACAGTCGATGATCGATCCTGGCCAGCTTGAGCCTGTGTTGCACAAGCTCAACATGGGCCGCGGCCCACGGCAGGATCGTGACACCGAGCTGCGCCTTGACGGCTGAGAACAACAGGTCGGTGGAATTGGCTTCGAATTCAACCTCGCATTTCAGGCCGGCCTCCTGCAGTGCAAATTCGACCCGACTGCGAATGGTGTTCGGAGCACAGGGCAGCACCAGCGGCATCTTCGCCAATGCCTCAATCGACACCGGTTCATCCGGTAATGAAAACTCCGGCCACGCCACCAAGTACAGCGTTTCGGTTAACAGCCGCCGGAAAGCCATGCCCCGGGTTTCGACCACATCGACATTCACCGCCAGTGCCACTCGCCCTACCGTGATCAGACGTCCGAGTTCGGCGCTCGGAGAATCAATCAATTCCAACTTGATACCCGGATAACGGCTGCGAATCGTGCGTGCGAGCGGAATTGCCAGCATGCGCGCCGTACTCGACGGCATGCCGACCGAGACTTTGCCTTGCGGGAATTCGGCGTCCTGGCGCAGCAGTTCGTGGGTGCCGTCGGCCTGGCGCAGCAGTTCGATGGCATGCCGATAAAGCGTTTGCCCAGCCGCCGTGGGAACAACGCCATGCACGCTGCGCTCGAGCAGTTGCATGCCCATGTCCTGCTCCAGGTTGCGCATCTGCTGGCTGATGGCTGGCTGCGCGATATGCAGCGTTTCACTGGCGCGGGTGATGTTCCCGCACTCGACCACCTTGATGAAATACCGCAACTGGCGCAGGTCCATGTGTACCTCCCAAGCCATATGATTTTCCGATGAGTGTAGAGGAATATCATATTTGAAGGTTATGAGATACGGCGCCTAGACTCGTCTCACAACACGAAGCGCTAACGGTCGTCACAGGCGAATGGCGCTTCAACGGCCTTGGTGCAATGGCCGGTATTCAACCCTTCAATGGAGAGTCCTATGCAAGCTTTGCAAGGCGTGAAAATCGTCGACCTGAGTCGCGCACTGTCCGGGCCGTTCTGCACCATGGTGCTGGCAGACCTCGGTGCCGATGTGATCAAGATCGAGCCCGGCCCGACTGGCGATATGAGCCGCACCTGGGGCCCCTTCGACCGTGGCGTGAGCACCTACTATTTATCGTGTAACCGCAACAAACGCGGCATGTGCATTGACTTGCGCACCCCCGAAGGGTTGACCACCATCGAGCAGCTGATCGATGACGCCGACGTCGTCATCGAGAACTTCAAACCGGGCACGCTGGAAAGCATGGGCCTCGGTTATGAGGTGCTCAGCGCCCGCAATCCGCGACTGGTATTGGGCAGCATTAACGCCTTTGGCGCCGACGGGCCGATGAGCAGTTGGCCGGGCTTCGACCAGATCGCCCAAGGCTACTCGGGGCTGATGAGCCTGACCGGTTTCGTCGATGGCGACCCGACACGCACCGGCACCGCCATCGGCGATTTGACTTCGGGCATGTGGCTGGTGACAGCGGTGCTGGCCGCGCTGCTCGAGCGCGAGCGCACCGGGCGTGGCCAACATGTCAGCACGTCGCTGCTGGCCAGTCTGGTCGGGTTGCTGAGTGTGCACGGCCAACGCTACCTCAGCCTGGGGGATGTGCCGCGCCGCACCGGTAACGCCCATTCGGTGATTGCACCTTACGGCGTGTTCCAGACAAAGGATGGCCCGCTCAATCTGGCGCCGATCACCTCGGCCATGTGGGGGCGTTTGTGCATACTGCTCGATTTGCCCGAGCTGCCGGATGATTCGCGCTTCGCCACCAATGAAGCGAGGGTCGAACGTCGTGACGAATTGAGAGAGATTCTGGAAAGTCGTTTGAAAACCCGCAGCAAACGCGAGTGGACCTCGCTGTTCGTCGACGCAGGATTACCCGCCGGCCCGATCAACACACTCGATGAGGTCTTCGACGACCCGCAGGTACTGCACAGCCAACTGACCGAGACACTCACGCACCCGACCCTTGGTGCACTGCGTCAGGTAGTGACCCCGGTGTTCTGCGCCAATGACAGCGTTGTCAGCCGCCCACCGCCGCTGCTTGGCGAACACACCGTCGAAGTATTGCGCGAAGCCGGTTTCGACGCTGCATCAATCAACGCACTGCTCGCCGCTAAAATAGTGTTCCAGAACGCCGATGACATGACCGGCGCGCAATCGACAGGAGCCGCACAATGAATTCAGCCTCTTCCACAACAGTGACCGTCAACCGGGTCGATGAACGCATCGCGCGGCTGGTCTTCAGCAACCCCACACACCGCAATGCACTCAGCGCGCAACTGCTGACGGCGCTCGACGAAAGTCTCATCGCACTGGCGTCACAACGCATCCCGGTGGTGATCCTCGGCAGCGAAGTCGGCCAATCCGTGTGGAGTGCCGGCCACGATATCCGCGAACTGCAACACGACCGCGACCCGATTGCCTATGGCAAACCGCTCGAACAGGTATTGCGCCGCATCCGCGCCTATCCCGGCGTGGTGGTTGCCCTGGTGTCCGGCTCGGTGTGGGGCGGCGCGGTGGATCTGGTAATGAGCTGCGACATGGTCGTCGCGGACCGCAGCGCAAGCTTTGCCATGACTCCGGTGAACATTGGATTGCCCTACACCACCAGTGGATTGCTGCGCTTCTTCAACAATTTGCCGATTCATGTGTTGAAGGAAATGTTTTTCACTGCACAAAAGCTCGATGCGGTGCGGGCGGAACGGTTTGGTCTGGTCAACCGACTGGTCGACACTGATGTGCTGGAAGCGACCGCGCTGGAGCTGGCACACGGCATCGCCTGCAAAGCGCCGCTAGCCGTTGCGGCGGTCAAGGAACAGCTGCGTATCCTCGAAGACTTGCAACCGATTCCGGTGCAGGCGATGGAGCAGATTGCCGAACTGCGCCGACAAGCCTGCGAAAGTGCTGACTTTGGCGAAGGACTGGCAGCCTTTGCCGAGCGCCGGCCAGCAGCATTTAATGGCAATTAGCACGACAGCGTTGAAAGCTTCTGTGTTTGTACGACCGACTTCGCAGGCAAGCCACGCTTCCTCGTTTCGTCACGCTCGGCCCGAAGCGAGTCGATTGCTAAACATCCCGAAACAATAACAACAAGGACGGTACCTGCGGGACCGTCCGAATGCGGGGAGTCAGATTGAAATGAATAATGAAATTCTGTCGATTTTAGTGCTAGTGGTCATTTTCGGCATCGCCAGCGTGTTGCCCATCAATATGGGCGCGCTGGCGTTCGCGGCGGTCTTTATCGTCGGTTCGGTGATAATGGACATGACACCGGCGACCATTTTCGCCGGCTTTCCCAGTGACCTGTTCCTGACTTTGGTCGGTGTCACCTATTTATTCGGCATCGCCCAGAACAACGGCACCATCGATTGGCTGATCGAACGGGCAGTGTTGATGGTGCGTGGCCATGTCGCCTGGATACCCTGGGTGATGTTCGTGGTGGCGGCGCTGCTCACCGGTTTCGGTGCGCTGAGCCCTGCGGTGGCAGCCATCCTCGCGCCTATTGCTCTCAACTTCGCCGTGCAGTACCGCATCAACCCCGTGCTCATGGGACTGATGGTGATTCACGGCGCTCAAGGCGGCAGTTTCTCCCCTGTGAGTATTTTCGGTGGCATAACCAATCAGATCGTTGCGTCCTCCGGGCTGCCTTATGCACCGTTCACTCTGTTCATCGCCAGCCTGCTGTTCAACCTGGGGATTGCCATGGTGGTATTCGTAGTCTTCGGTGGTTTACGTAGCGCTCGCGTGTCAATGGTGGTGGTCCCGTCCGGTCCCGAATTGCATGCTGCCGGTGCATCGCTGGCCATTCTTGGCCACGGTGGTACGCCGGCGTCCCCTGCTTATCATCGTACTGACCTGACGGGTGCCGGTGCGCCGCTACATACCCTCAGCGGCCTGGACGGGGCCAAGCTGTCGACGCTGGTCGGGCTGTTGGCCCTGGCGATCTCGGCATTAGTGTTCAAGTTCAATATCGGGTTGGTGGCCATGACGGTCGCGGTAGTCCTGGCCATGTTCGCGCCCAAGGCGCAGAAGGCGGCCATCGACAAGGTCAGTTGGTCGACTGTTCTGCTGATTACCGGGATCATCACTTACATCGGAGTGATGCAGACCATCGGTACCATCGACTATGTCGCCCATGGCATCTCCGGCTTGGGTGAACCGCTGCTGGTCGCTTTGCTGCTGTGCTTCACGGCCGCAATTATCTCGTCCTTCGCTTCGTCCACGGCGTTGCTAGGGGTGATCATTCCCTTGGCCGTGCCATTCTTGAGCCAGGGCCACATCAGTGCGGTCGGCGTGGTCGCGGCTATCGCCATTTCCACCACCATCGTCGACACCAGCCCGTTCTCCACCAATGGTGCGCTGGTGGTTGCCAATACCCCCCCGCTGGAGCGAGAAAAAGTGTTGCGCAGTCTGCTGATCTATAGCGCGGTGGTTGCCCTGGTGGGACCCTGTGTTGCCTGGTTGACCCTGGTGGTGCCCGGGGTGCTCTGAGCCTTCGGGTCAGGCCCTGATCAACCTGACGGACTCAATTTTTCCGTCACCTGCCACGAGGGGTAAACTCCTACACGATTTTCGGAAGGGAAGAATCGAAGCCATAAGTGCAGAACCTGCCCGCCCGCAAAAATGAGCCTTTTGAAATGGAAGTCATCTCATGTTCGAACGTAACAAACTGGTTCCGGAGTTAATGGTAAGCAACCTGGATAGCAGCCTGGCTTTTTGGGTTTATTGCCTGGAGTTCAAAGTAGCTTATCAACGCCCGGAAGATGGATTTGCATACCTTGATTTGAATGGTGCTCAAGTAATGCTTGAGCAGGTTGATTCGGACGCGGGTCAATGGCTGACTGCGCCGTTGACCAAGCCGTTTGGAAGAGGCATCAACCTGCAGATTGATGTTGAGGCTGTCGCACCCATCATCCAAAAACTTGATCAGGCTGGATTTCCTCTCTATCGAGAATGCAAAGACACCTGGTATCGGGCTGACAATGTAGAAGTAGGCCAGCGCGAATTCATCGTCCAGGATCCCGACGGTTATCTCGTAAGGTTGGTAGAGCGGTTGGGTGAGAGACCGGCTTGCTCAATCTGAATCAGAGCAGCCCTTGACGAGTGGCGACGGTCGTGACCCTCCCCTCTCGTCCCACTGCACCGCTCAAAGCCCCTTCCCCTGCTACGCACCCTTCACACTCACGCCTGATCCATAGCCTCTTCTACCACGCCCTTATCCTCCCCCAGGAACCCGCCGCTTTGATGCTGCCAAAGCCGCGCATAGACGCCGTTCTTCCCGAGCAATTCGGTGTGGGTGCCCTGTTCGATGATGCGTCCGTCATCCATGACGATGAGCCGATCCATGGCTGCAATCGTGGACAGCCGATGGGCGATGGCGATCACCGTCTTGCCCTGCATCATTTCATCGAGGCTTTCCTGAATGGCCACTTCGACTTCCGAATCCAGCGCGCTGGTGGCCTCGTCAAGAAGCAGGATCGGGGCGTTCTTGAGCATCACCCGGGCAATCGCGACGCGTTGGCGCTGGCCGCCCGACAGCTTGATGCCGCGCTCACCCACAAGGGTGTCGTAACCGGTATGGCCTTGCCGGTCGCTCAATTGACTTATGAATTCATCGGCCTGGGCATTGGCCGCGGCGCTGCGGATTTGCGCGTCGGTCGCATCGGGACGGCCGTAGGCGATGTTGTCGCGAATGGAACGGTGCAGCAGTGAGGTATCCTGCGTGACCATACCGATGCAGCCGCGCAAGCTGTCTTGCGTCACTTGTGCGATGTTTTGGCCGTCGATGCGAATCTCCCCGCTGTCGACGTCATAGAAACGCAGCAGCAAGTTGATAAGCGTGGATTTGCCGGCGCCAGAGCGGCCAACCAAGCCGATTTTTTCGCCCGGGCGGATGCTCAGGCTCAGGCCATCGAGCACCTGGCGTTCGCCATTGTAATTGAAGCTCACCTTATCGAAGGTTACCGCGCCGCCGGAGGTCACCAGCACGCCGGCACCCGGCGCGTCCTGCACCTTGGTGCCCTGGGTCAGCGTTGCCATGCCATCCTGCACGGTGCCGATGCTCTCGAACAGCGAGGTCATTTGCCACATGATCCAGTTCGACATGCCATTGATACGCAACGCCATGGCGGTGATTGCCGCCACGGCACCTGCGCCGACCTCACCCTGGTGCCATAGCCACAGGGCATAACCACCCGCGGCCATGATCAACGCCACCACCAATGCCTGGTTGACGATTTCGAACTGGCTTACCAGGCGCATCTGGCGAAAGCCGGTGTGCTTGAAATCCTCCATCGCTGCGCGCGCGAAGTGCGCTTCACGATTGGAGTGGGAGAACAGCTTCACCGTAGTGATGTTCGTGTAGGCGTCCGAGATACGCCCGGTCATCATCGACCGCGCATTAGCCTGTTCCTGCCCGACTTTCCCCAGACGGGGCACGAAGTACAGCATGGCCAGGCCGAACAACACGACCCAGGCAACGAAAGGCAGCATCAGTTTCAGAGCGAAGCCGCCGGCCAGTGCGATGATCGCAATGAAATACACCCCGATCCCGGGTGCGATCTCGATAAGGGTGAATAGCACGTCGCGCACCGCTAGCGCAGTCTGCATCACCTTGGTAGTGACTCGGCCGGAAAACTCATCGGAAAAAAACGAAAGGCTTTGTCGCAACATCAGGCGATGGAAGTCCCAGCGCAGCCGCAACGGCAAGTTAATCGCCAATATCTGGTGCTGCACCATGGTGCGCAACGCCACCAGCCCGACACTGGTCACCATTACGATGCCCATGCCCCACAACACGCGACTTTCCTGCGCAGCTGCTTCACCGCCTGCCTGCCAGGTCGAGAGCAGGTCCACGACCTGCCCGAGGAAGGAAAACAGCCAGGCTTCGTAAATCGACACACCGGCACTTAGTAGCGCAAGTGCAAGGATGTAACCGCGGGCGCCCCGCGTACAGGCCCACAGGAAGCGAGCCAGGCCATCGGGTGGCGGTGGTACCTCGTCAGGAGGAAAGGGGTCGAGCCTTCGTTCAAACGCACGAAGCATGGAGTTCTCCAAAACGATCAAGTTGAGGAGATTCTGCCATTGAACGGTTGCTTTGAGGGTTTTGCGAAGTTGAGGTATGACGCTGTTGGCAGGTCGCTCTTAGGATCGGGTTGCCGGATGCGGGCTATCAAACGTTGCCAGAGACCCGGTCGGCAGGGATAGATCGGCCGGTATCGAAGGGAACAGGCCAAGACCGGACGCTCATCCAAGGACCGCTTTCAGCCAGAAGCAGCCGAAAACATCACAGACAGAAACGCAGGTGGCTGAGGAAATTCATGCCAATGGCGACTGATTGAACATGACTCATAGCATTCACTACAGAGAACTAAATTCAGTCATCCTCGAAAGTCCACCCTGATGTCTAAGGTGCCATGCATCACTTCCCTTAATGCCTCCACTAAAGCGGAAGCGGCAGGCGGTAAAGTAGTACCTGCCAGGCGGGAAATACCGATCTGTTCCAGAATCATAGGTTCTAAAGCGGGAAGCGGAACAAGGCTACTACTGTGTGCCGGATCGAAAACAACCGACTGGGGCAATATCCCAAGAAGGTCTGTCTGTTTTAATAGCCAAAGTATATTGAAGAAGGACACCGTTTCTATAGCTGCACACGGCGGATCAACATTTTCCCGATAAAAGATGCTATCAAACTGCTTCCGCAAGGTCGTCTCTGCGGGTGGAAGAATCCAGGCTTCGCGTGCGAGTTCTTCAAGTTGAACCTTTGATTGTTGAACAAGAGGATGTCCCCTCCTCGCAACAACGATGGCGTTCTCGCTAAAAAGAGCTTCTTGAGAGACAGCAGCACTTGAGCCAACATCGGAAAGCCTCCCAATCAGGAAGTCTAGCTCTCCCGAGATAAGTCGAGGTATCAGTTCGCCACTCACTCCATCGACAACTTTAATACTGACACTTGGCTGTTTTTTCCAAAGCCGTGCAATAGCCGCAGGCACGAGATAACTTGATCCGGTTAGCACACTTCCTATGGCAACACGTCCCGCATGCCCCTTGCCAAGAGCATCAATAGCTTGGGAGACATGGTCTAGCTGGGCAAGCACCATTCGGCTGCGCTCTACAAAGGCCCGACCAAGCTCTGTAGGTGTAACGCCTCGACGGTTCCGTATGTAGAGCTGAGCCCCCACGGCCTCTTCAAGGTCTTGCAAGAGCTTGCTGGCAGTTGGCTGTGAGAGGTGAAGCGAGCGCGCTGCATGCACGACACTGCCATATTCGAACAAGGCTATAGCTAAGCGAAAGTGCCTTACTGTCGCCCATCTTTCCAGTCTGTCCAGTCCCATGTGATATTCCAATTCCCGATACCACCATCACTATATTCTAGATTTACGAATACCATAACCCCCCCTAGAATCTGTCCATGGGAGCCGTCTTCCTACTCGAACGCATGATTAAAGCCCCCCAAAAGACCTAGGGCGGATTAATAGAAATATCACCAGCAACATGCACTGCCTTTGTTGCCGCGCCGAAGCGACAACACTCAACCAGACTTGAAAACTTAACAGTTGAAAGCAAGAGCTTTTCTTGTCGTTGCTTTTAGTTGCTGGCTAGTTTCACCATCATCAACATAATCGGAGCAAGAACCATATGAGTGCAAAAAACCTCGAAACCGTTAAAAATTACTTTAAATACTGCGTAGACGGAAAAGATGCCGAGCGAGTTTCCGAATACTTTGACATCGACGTAATTGTGCACCGGCCTGACTGCGACGCTCCAATCCATGGTCTGGAAAACTTCAAGCGAGCCTTGAGCACAAATGTTCTCGATCGATACCAGGCAATTAACACTACCTTCAGTAAGGAAGTCGTCACTGATGACGTTGTGGTGGTCGCATTGACGCATTTCGCCACCGGGTCAAATACGTGGCATGGTTTTAACGTTGAAGGTAAGAGCCTGACTTGGACAGCCCTTACGTATTTCCGTTTTAACGGGGAAGGTAAGGTTGTCGAAGAAATCGTAGAACGAAACGAACTGTTCATGGCCAAACAACTAGGGATCATCAACTACGACTGACGTTTGCCAAGACCACCAGGTAGCCGTCCCTCCACTGCCCAGACTGTTACTCAAGAAAGAACCGCGCAAGAACTTGACCGGTACCGACGGGTCAATAGCTGTCTACTCGATAGGCAGCTATCGGCCAAGAGCCGTCGTTCAGGACAGTACAAACGACTGGCTTTTCACTCTGGCGAAGTAAAGTGAATGAGATATCTTGTCGAGCTGTCGATCCGCTCAACACTCCAAGGAAGCCAATGCTCAGTTCACTCGTATCAAATGGTCAACCACGAACGCCTGACCGATCAGAACTGATGGCCCCCTGGTGGAGTTTTACTAAAACAGTCCTGGCAGCGACAGCCCTATCATTGGTGCGTGATGCGCTGGTCGGATTGGACGACCCAATTCTTGATCAGCCTTTCACGTTACGCCAACTACTGCGACATGAGGCAGGTCTCGCCGATTATGGCGAACTTGCGGAGTATCACGCCGCCGTTGCTAACAATGAGTCAGCTTGGTCGGCAAGTGAAATGATGCAACGCCTTGATGGTGCTCGACTTCGATACAGCCCCGGAACCGATTGGCGCTACTCGAATGTTGGCTACTTGCTCATCGGCAGGCTCATTGAACAGCTAACGGATCTGACGCTTGATGATGCAGTGAGTCAACGTGTACTTATCCCTCTGGGCCTGTCGAACGTTCGCTTCGCTAAAACGCGTGCAGACTTACATACGGCCCATCTTGGAGGGACCTTAAATTATGACCCCGCCTGGGTCTATCATGGTTTGTTGATCGGTCCAATTTCACAAGCAGCGCTATTCTTGGATCGACTCCTCTCTGGAGACCTTCTCTCCCCGGGCCTGCTCCTGGAGATGCAGGCAGCACGAACATTGGGTGGCCCAATTCCCGGGCGCCCATGGATCGCCCCGGGCTATGGCCTTGGTGTGATGCAGGGTTCGATTGACGGCGGACTTTCCCTATGCGGACACACAGGCTGCGGACCTGGCAGTGTCATTGCCGTTTACCGTATCTGCAACGGCGACGCATCGGCTTGTTGCGCTGCTTTTGAGGCGGGCGCAAGTGAAGGTGCCGTCGAAACACACGTTGTTGGACAGCTGATACAAGTCCTGCGGCAAGGGGCTGAAGGCGTCTAAGTCCTTCTTGCGGCAGCCTCATGATTCTTCGGAGACCGCGTTGGGTCGTTTACTGCCCTTCACGACAGGCAGCAACCGGACAAAAGCAGACGATTACGACTGGATTTTTACTCCGCCTCAGTGATGAAAAAAGGCGCCTATTCGGCCAATGCCTGTCAGTTAAGCCCCGGACATTGTGGGAGCGAGCTTGCTCGCGATAGCGGACCGTCAGTCACCCCTTATGTGACTGTCCAACCGTCATCGCGAGCAAGCTCGCTCCCACAAGGTTTGCGGTGCCTTAAACGCTTAACTGACTGGCATTCGCAAGGATCTGGACATCTGGTTGCCGAACGGTCGGCGCTTGCTCAATAGCTTCAACCTTTCACTTGAGCCCGGTGACAGCCTGCTGATCAGCGCACCGTCCGGCTACGGCAATGCAACACTTGAGCGAGCAACTGGATGACGAACTGGACTGGTCGCAAATCCTGAGCGTTGGCGAACAGCAACGCTGTGCCTTCGTCCGCGCCCTGTTGGCCCGCCCCGCGGTGCTGTTCGGCGCTGGATGCGGCGAACGAGGCGCGCTGCTATCAGTTACTCAAACAAACGCTGCCGAAGACGATCCTGATCAGCGTCGGCCACAATGCCTTGCTGGAACGCCTCCATTGGCAAGTTCTGGAACTGCAAAGCGAGGCTCAGTGGGTGCATCGAAAGGTGATGCAACCGGTATGACTTCGCAGGGCACACAGCTACGTCAAATCGAACGCGAGCAAGTAATCAGACATCTATCACAGTATTTTCACATCCATTGGCATACGGTGGATCCAGCTCCTTTGTGATTTCCAGCCCGCTCTCCCCATCGCGGGCTTTTTTTCGTCTGCTCGATTCAATTCGTATGAATCAACAAGACGCCCCAGCCATCAGGGGGAGGACAAGTGACTAGAGCAGTCGGACGACTATGGCGGCGGCGGCAAAGATTATCAGTGCCAGGGCGGCACCGATGCCAAATGGCAGCAGAGTAGCGCGGGTCGAGGTCGGGCTACGCATTTCTTCGGCCATGAACCTTCGGATCTCGACTTGTAGTTTATCGAGTTCCAGATTGTCGCGGTCGTTTTGTAGCATGGATCATCCTGTCGGGCTTTGCTATTAAAAAGGCTCTCACCGAACGGCCAGTGTCCCCCTTCCTGCCCCTTCAATATTCCCCGTTTTTCATTTTTTGGAATAGCGGGTCACTCCTGCCGAAGTTGTAGGCAGAATCCGAGAATTGCGTAAGGGGGTCTATCAACGGGGCCGAAACAGAAAAGCTGATCGCTCATAACACATTCCCCAAGCGCCAAACGACCCTGCTTACAGTCGATTAGCTAAACTTCATCAGTAACCCACTTCGCGAATCCCTGAAAATTCAGGAGGCGAACATGAGCAAACAACCGCAACCCCAAAGCCGCTCCAACCCCCAACCCAGATCCCGTCCGTTGGTGCCGAACCTGCCGAGCAAAACCGGCAACAAGTCCGGTGGCTTGCGCGGTAACTATCCGCCGAAGAAGTCGTAACTGCCTCGGGTGTACGACAGGCTTTGCAACGGAGTCTGTCGCACTCCCCCGTCACTTCAGCATTACTTGCCTCTATATCGGACATTGTTTTCCACGAGCGACGTCGTAGCTGCCTAGAATGATGGCCAAAGGCTACGCTCTCCACGACATCTCAAATACAGCTCGACCATGCCGCCAACAGATTCGCATCCCTGACTCTGAAAACGTCTGCCCCTTAACGTACCCAAGCCTTCGCGATGTCCCGTGTTGCCATAAACCCTGCTTTTTTCTGGCTCATTTACATGGAGTAAGCGTACATGCCCTTCCCCCCTCGTTTCCTCGACCACTACCGCAAAGCCGACCGCATCATGCTGGGCCTGATCTGGCTGATGTTCGCGTTCGCTATCGGCCTGGCGTTCTGGCACGACACGTTGAAGCAGGCGCTGCTGGTGGGCGGTGGCACCAGTGTGTTGCTGACGCTGTTGTATCGAGCCATTGGCGGAACGCGGTTGATGCGTTGTCTGCTGGGCGTGGGTTTGATGGTGATGGCGGCGTTGCATATCAATCAGGCCGAGGGGGTCATTGAGTCGCACTTCGGGATTTTTGCGTTGTTGGCAGTGCTGACGTTTTATCGGGACTGGCTGCCGATTCTGGTGGCGGCGGTGACGATTGCGCTGCATCACGTGGTGTTTCATGCGCTGCAGCATCAGGGTTTTCCGGTGTTTGTGATGGCCCATCACGGTGGCTGGACGATGGTGTTCGTTCACGCTTTTTATGTGGTGATGGAGACCGTCGCGCTGCTCTATCTGGCGATGCACAGCCAGGCCGATGCGGTGGAGAGCCAGGACATGCTGGACAAGATGCTCGCCACCACGTCCCAGTTCACTGTCGGTGCCGGCCAAGGTGACAAGGCGCGAGTGCATGTGTCGCTGGCACAGCGCTTCGATCAGTTTTTGATGCAGATCACCGCGTTGGTGGACGGGGTGGTGCGTGACTCTCAGGGTTTGGGTCAGTTGGGCCAGGAGTTGGCCAAGGCCAGTAACACGCTGGAGAAAGGCGCCAAGCATCAGTTGACGGAAATCGCGCAGATGACCGGGTCGATGCAGCGCATGGGCGATGCGATGGAGCACATCGTGGTGCATGTCGAGCATGCCGTTGCCCATGCCGGCCAGGCCAGCGCGCAAGTCACTCGCGGCCAGGAAAGTGTGAACCGTGCGCGGCAGGAAATCACTCAACTGGCCTCACGCCTGGAAGGCACCAACCAGACCGTGCAGGTACTGGCCGGGCAGGCGCAGCAGATCGGTACGGTGCTGGAGGTGATCAGCAGCATTGCCGAGCAGACCAACTTGCTGGCGCTCAACGCGGCGATTGAAGCGGCGCGCGCCGGCGAGCAAGGCCGGGGCTTTGCGGTGGTGGCCGATGAGGTGCGCAGCCTGGCGCAGCGCACGGCGGTGTCCACCAAGGAAATCCGCACCATCATCGAGGCCTTGCAGCAAGGCAGCCGCAAAGCCGTGGAGGCCATGCAGGACAGCCGCGAAGGTGTAGTGCGCTGCGTCGAGGACAGTCAGGTGGCCGCAGCGATGTTGCAGGCCGTCGGCAGCGACATCTCGCAGATCGATGAGCTCAATGGGCGGATCGTCACGACGACCCGCGAACAGTCCACGGCGAGTTTCGAGATTGTCGGGCGCTTGCAGTCGGTGCAAAGCATTGCGCAGAACACGGCGGATGATGTGGAGACACTGGCGCTGAGCAGTCGGCGCTTGCCGCCCATTGCGACCCGGCTGGATGCGTTGGGGCGGACGTTTCATCAGTGATGTTCGACGGGAGAAGTTTTCCGTTGGTCGAACCGATTTGCTCTACAGACTCAATAAACCTATCTTTGAGTCTATGGACTCAAGATAGGTATTGATCATGGCCGTCCCCCTGCAACCCCAATCCTTCAGCAAAAACCAATGCGTCACCGGCCTGCGTGCCGCCGTGAGCATTCTGGAAAAGTGGAAGGCCAACAGCGATCAGGCCTGTCGCATCCTGCGTATTTCCCGCAGCACCTACACCCGCGCCCGGCAGCGGGACCCGGACTGGGCGGTGGCGCTGGATGCGGACCAGATGCAGCGCATCAGTTTTGTGTTGAACATTCACGCGACGTTGCGGCTGGTGTTCGACAACCCGGGTAACGTGTACGGCTTTGCCTCGATGGCCAATGACAACGAGTTTTTCAACGGGCGTTCGCCGCTGGAGATCATGGCCCAGGGCGACATGATTTCGCTGTACGAAACCTTCCGCCGCATCGACATGCTGCGGGGTGCGCAATGGTGATGGCGAGTGAGTTGGCGGTGTTTGCCGGTCAGTCGTTGCAGGCTTATCGCCTGGTCAATTCGAAGTTTCCGCCCATTGCGTTGTTTGATGATGTGGCGGATGCGGCCGAGTTCGAGGTGTTGTTCGAGATTCAGGCTCTGACCAATCCGCGGTTGAAGAATGAGGTGGGTCAACTGGAGTTGATTGCGCGCCGCGAGATCCCGTTCGGCATTCCGGGTTGCTCCTACGCCATTGCGCCGTTTACCCACGTCAACCCGGCGGGCTCGCGTTTCAGCGATGGCCGTTTTGGGGTGTTGTACCTGGCGGAGTCGATGGAAGCGGCGTTGGCCGAGGTGCGGCATCACCAGGCACTGTATTGGTCGAGGGTGCCGAGCCTGAACTATGAGCGCTTTGTGTTTCGTGGACTGGCCTGTGCATTTGGCGATGGCGGGATGAAGGACGCCACGGCCCTGCCGATGAGCGATCCGGTGTATGCGCCAGACGACTACAGCCACTCCCGTGTGCTGGGGCAGGCGGTGCGCGATGCCGGTTGCCCCGGTTTGCGTTATCACTCGGTGCGGATGCCGGGCAGTCATTGCTGGGCGTTGATGACGCCGAGGCCGGTTTCGTCGATTGTGCAGACGGCGCATTACGAGATGGTCTGGAATGGGCAGATCACCAGTGTCAGTCAGATCAGTGAGGCTTGAGTCCCGTTGTCAGACACATGAATACCTGTGGGAGCGAGCTTGCTCGCGATTGCTGTGTGTCAATCGACACATATGTTGAAAGTGAAATTGCCATCGCGAGCAAGCTCGCTCCCACAGGGATCTGCGATCCATTGACCGCATCGATAGTCACCATTATTTCAATGAAGTTCTCTTGAAAATTCCCCGGCGTAACATCTGCTCCATACCAACCCATAAGCACCCCGGAGCACACCATCATGAAACGCCAAACCCTCCTCAGCATCGCTTTCTCGGTTTTCGCAGTTAACGCTTTCGCCGCAAACCCTGCTCAACCTGTGGTCGCTGAAGGCGGCTCGGATCGTCTGATTGAAAGCCGTGTGGCCGAAGGTGGTTCGGATCGCCTGCTGGAAAAACGTGTTTCCGAAGGTGGTTCCGACCGTCTGATCGAAAGCCGCGCTGTCTGAATGCAGTGCTTTACCGCAAGACTCAACGAAAAGCCCGGCCTCAACAGCCTGATGCTGCTCAATCAAGCGAGAATGATCCACTCACTGTAGGAGCGAGCTTGCTCGCGATGGACTCAAGAGCGCTGCGTTTAGTCAGTAAACACGCGGCATCGTTAACGACCATCGCGAGCAAGCTCGCTCCTACAGGGGATCGTTTTCATTTAACTGAACAGCATCAGGCTTCAACAGCCGGGCTTTTTCGTGCGGGTTATCAATTCGTTTGTAGTTCATGCACTTTTGCGGATCGCGAGAGGCCAATCTTGATGCCGACCAGTATGGGCGCGGCAAAGACGAACAGCAGGGCCACGGCGAAGAACGCCGTATCGAAAGCAATCACCGTAGCCTGACCTGATACCGCTTTGCCCAGCAAGCTCGTGGCTGCCCGGCCAGCGGCCACCTGATCCATGCCCTTCCCTGCCAGCATCGCGGTTGTGGTCATCAGCCGTTCGATGACCGCGTGCCCCCCTGGGGTGACGTTGGCGCCGAGGACCACGCCATTGCTGACAACCTGATGGTCGATCAAGGTCTGCAGCCCAGCGACGCCCATCAAGCCTCCCAACTGGCGCCCTGTGTTGAACAGGCCGATGCCGCTGGCCAGGTTGCGGCTGTTGAGGTGGCTGAAAGCGATCAGCGTGATCGACAGAAACAGGAAGCCAAGGCCCAGGCCGCGCAACAGGATGGCCGCCATCATGTCGTCGGTGCCGCTTTCGCTGTTGGAGCCGGACAGCATCCACATCGCCCCCATGATCAGCAGGATACCCAGCGGCACGGTCGCCACGGGCGGCACGCGGCGCACGCTGAACAGATAGGCGGCGATGAGCAGCGAACCGACAAAAAAACCGCCACTGGGCAACAGGAGCAGGCCGGCATCGGTCGGTGTGAACGCGAGTACCGACAGGGCGAACGCCGGGATCAGGTAGGCGCTGCCGAACAGGGCGGCACCGGCGACGAAACTGACGATAAAGGCAAAGGTGAAATCGCTTGTTTTGAACAGGCTGAAATCGAGCAACCCCTGGCCGTTGGCCAACACCTGTTGACCGAGAAAGGCCAGCAGCGCGGCGGCACCGATCACCGTCAGTGCCAGGATGCGCGGTTCCTCGAACCAGTCCCAGCGGCTACCCTGGCTGAGCACGTAGGTGAAACAGAACAGCGCGGCACCGATCAGTGCACAGCCGAGCCAGTCAAACGAAGGTTGCCGGCACCTGGCGGGCATGGGGTGGTCGGCGATGAGCAAGAAGCCGATCGCCGCCAGGGCCAACGGCACTACGCTGAAGAAAATCCAGGTCCAGGACTGGCTGTCGATCAACCACCCTTGCAGGGCCGGCGCGAGGGTCGCCGACGCGACCACCGCCGCCATGGCGAACAGGGCTTGCAGGATCGGCTGAAGAGCGCGCCGATAGCCGCGAAAGATGATCGCCTGGCCCGCCACCAGCAAAGCACCTCCCGCGAAGCCTTGCAGGATGCGCAATGCGATCAGCAGTTCCAGCCAGGCGGTAACGGCAGCCACGCAGCACGCCAGGCCCATGACCAGGGTGGCGCCGATGATCACGTTGCGCGCAGAAAATCGCTGCATCAGCCAAGGGGCGATCATGAACCCGATCAGCTTGAGCGCGATGTAACCGACATCCAGCCAGGCGAACTCGTCGGGCGTGGCATAGGTGTCGCCGATGATGTCGCCGCGGCCGAGGGCCAGCACGGTGCTGGCGATCGCTTCGGTCAACGTCGCCAGCACGATGCCCACCATGAGCAGGACGCCGTTCGTTGTCCTGGCGCTGCTCGGCGTGGTGCAGGCAACGCGGCTCATGAGCCGGCCCCTTGTGCAACTTCCACCCGCGCGGACAGGCCCGGCACGATGCGCCCCGGCAGCGGGTTGTCAGCCAGGCGGATCTTCACCGGTACGCGCTGCACGACACGCACAAAGTTCCCGGTGGCGTTGTCGGGCGGCAGCAGGCTGAACGCCGAGCCACTGCCGGGTGCAAAGCTGTCGACCACGCCATCGAGTGCCGCATCGGGGTAGCCATCGACCGTGACGCGCACCGGCTGACCGGGGCGAATATGTTCCAGTTGGGTTTCCTTGAAGTTCGCCACGACCCATACATCATTGACCGGCACGATATCGAGCAGGGAAACGCCCGGTGTGACGAAACGACCGAGGCGAACCTGACGGTTACCGACCACGCCATCCACAGGTGCGTGTACCACGGTGTGCTCGAGATCGATCCGGGCGAGATCACGTGCGGCCTCTGCCTGGCTCACAGCGGCCACGGCAGCCTCGCGCTCGGCTACAAACACCGTGATGCGCTGCTGTTGCGCCTCGACCGTTGCCGAAGCGGCCGAAACCGAGGCCGCGGCTCTGGATTGCGCGGTGCCGGTTTCATCGACCAGGGCCTGACTCACCGCATTGCTGACGATCAGTTTGCGGCTGCGGTCGTGGGTCTTGGCCGCCAGGCTCATGTCGGCGGAGGCTGAGCGCCTTTGCGCTTCGGCCTGCCTGATCAGCGCATGCTGGAGCTGGATCTGCGCATCGACATGGGTCAGGCGCGCCTGGGCGGCGCTGACATTGGCCTCGGCTTGCGCAAGTTTGGCGCGGTAGTCGCGGTCATCGATTCGAAACAGCACATCACCGGCACGCACGGCCTGGTTGTCCCGGACCTCGACCGCCGTGACATAGCCGGCAACCTTGGCGGCCAGCGAGGTGACGTCCCCGCGGACATACGCGTTGTCGGTCGAGGTCACGCCACTTGAAAACGCCATGGCTCCCCAAACCGCCACGACCATCAAGGCCGCGACGCACAGCAACAGGCCGATGGTCTTGCGCTTGCTTCGCCGCACCACGACCACAGGCGTGCCGCTACTTGCGCTGGTGGCAATGGCGGCCTTGTCCAGGAGCGAGTTCATTTTTTCATTTCCTGTTCAGTGCCAAGAACTGACTCGGCCACTGGGCGACAGCGTCTGCCGCCCGGCGGTCGAGCCTTCATGAGCGCGTGATCGGCTCACTGTTTGATCGGTGTTACGAGCACCTTTTCCTCGGTGTCGAGGACGAACACCGCCAA
Organism: Pseudomonas sp. BF-B-30; assembly: GCF_019956305.1. Taxonomy (NCBI): domain Bacteria; kingdom Pseudomonadati; phylum Pseudomonadota; class Gammaproteobacteria; order Pseudomonadales; family Pseudomonadaceae; genus Pseudomonas; species Pseudomonas sp. BF-B-30. Next base: position 24,778 of record NZ_JAHBDG010000007.1, read on the forward strand.
CAGGCGTGCAGGTTGGGTGTCACTGGCGTTGGCGCTGACCAGGTGCACGGAGCCCGGCTCCTCTACGAAGTTTTCGCCGACGTTGTAGATCTTTTCCGGCTCGCCTTTGACCTGGATGCGAAACGAACCCTCCAGCACCGTTGCATAGATGAAGGCCGTTTTCGGATGGGTGTGGGCCGGCGACGCGGCACCCGGCCCATACTCGACGACCACGCCCCTCATGCTCTTGCCAGGGATGTTTGGAATGGGACGGTCGAACACCACCGTCACCTTGCCGGGGGGCGGCTCGGCGGCTGATGCGGCGCTGATCGATAGCGCTGCGAAGACAGCGGCCATTAGCAATCGGGTAACCATGGGATTTCTCCTGGATTCGTAGGGTAATGTGCGGGTGCGATTCGTTACTGCGCTGTCGACCGGGCCAGCCAGTCGTCGAAGCGGATCGCCCCCAGGCGTGCGTTCTTGCCGGTGACCAGCGATTGATCGTCGAGCACGGCGCCGAAGTAACGGGCATGCACATCCGGCACGACCTTGCGGTTGTCCTGAGTCGCTTGCAGATAGCGCCTGGCCAGTTCGTCGATCGGCATGGTTTCCGGGCCGCCGACTTCAACCGTGCCATTGACCGGTGCTGCCAGCACGACATCGGCCAGCGCCGCTACCACGTCGTCGGACGCTATCGGCTGGATCAGCGCCGGCGAAGCATGAATTTCCTCGCCAACGGCGAACGACTGGACAATGCCGCCGGCAAACTCGGAGAACTGCGTGGCACGTAGAATGGTGTAAGGAACGCCAGATGCCTTGATAAGGGCCTCCTGCGCGACCTTGGCCCGGAAATAGCCGGTATCGGGAAGCCGTTCGCTGCCGACAATCGACAGGGCTACGTGATGACGAACCCCGGCAGCGGCTTCGGCGGCCAGCAGGTTACGGCTCGACGTTTCAAAGAAATAGAGAACGGCCTGGTCTTCCCACGACGGCGCGTTCGCCACGTCGACCACCACATCAGCACCATCCATCGCTTCGGCCAGGCCTTCGCGGGTGATGCTGTTCACGCCCGTGCTGGGGCTGGCGGCGAGCGCATCATGGCCGCGCTCGCGCAGGGTGTTCACAAGTTTCGATCCGATGAGGCCGGAGCCTCCGATGACGACGATCTTCATGACTTTTCTCCACTTGTCGACTGCAACCATTGCGTCGGTGTAGAAAGAGTGCCTGCGCGCACCAGGCAAGTCCTTGCGCCGGGCTTGGGTTTGCCTTGGCGAGTGCTTGGATTTATGTCCAAAGCTATTGACGTTCGTCCAGCCGCCCTTGCCGCAGACGGTGCAGCGGGTGTCGAGCTGCCGTATCATCTGCCTCAGTTACCAACCGCCAGCCGCCTGGGACACGGAGTTGAGGGCGCTTCGCCAGGGGATGCTCAATTTGCCATTCACGTTTGAAGACTACGTACTCGATCAGGAGCGCCGGGAGCTGACCCTGCGCGGGCAAATCGTGGCCGTCGGACCGCAGGTTTTCGATCTGTTGCTGCTGTTCGTCAACAATCCCGACCGCGTCGTCAGCAAGGACGAGTTGCTCAAGGCGGTGTGGGGCGACCGGATCGTTTCGGAATCGACGATCACCAGCCACATCAATGCGGTGCGCAAGGCCGTTGGTGATACCGGTGAGGAGCAGCGCCTGGTGCGCACCGTCCCCCGCAAGGGCTACCGCTTCGTTGGTCGGATCAACGGCGACTTGAGCGGGCAAACTCCACAGCCTGACATCGACGAACGCGCAAGCGCTGCCCCGAAACAAATCCCCTCCCCTACGCTCGTCCTGCCGGACAAACCCTCGATCACCGTCCTGCCCTTCCAGAACCTGAGCGGCGATCCGGAGCAGGAGTATTTCGCCGATGGCGTCGTGGAGGACATCATCGCCGCCCTGTCGCGTATCCGCTGGCTGTTCGTCATTGCGCGCAATTCGAGCTTCACCTACAAGGGCCAGGTCGTGGACGCACAGGGCGTCGGCCAGGAACTGGGCGTGCGCTATGTGCTCGAAGGCAGCGTGCGCAAGTACGGGAACCGGCTGCGCATTACCGGGCAACTGATCGACGCGACAAGCGGGACGCATATCTGGGCGGAGCGCTTCGAAGGCCTGCTCGACGACCTCTTCGAGCTGCAGGACCAAATCACCGAAAGCGTCGTCGGTGCCATCGCGCCGCAACTGGAGCGGGCAGAAATCGAACGCGCCAAGCGCAAGCCGACGGAAAGCCTGGACGCCTACGACTACTACCTGCGGGCCATGGCAAAACTGCACAGCGGCAGCCGGGAAGCCATCGAGCAGGCGCTGCCGATGTTCTACCAGGCCATCGAACTCGATGCGGAATTTGCTTCGGCCTATGGCATGGCCGCCTGGTGCCACTTCTGGCGCAAGCTCAATGGCTGGATGAGCGATCGACCCGCAGAAATCGCCGAGGGCATACGGCTGGCGCGTCTGGCGGTGACCCTCGGCCGCGACGATGCCGTCGCGTTGACCCGGGGCGGACATGCGCTTGCTCATCTCGCCGGCGAGGTCGACGGCGGCATTGCGCTGCTCGACAGGGCGCGCCTGCTCAATCCCAACCTCGCCCCCGCCTGGTTTCTGGGCGGTATCCTGCGGGCACTGCACGGCGAAACAGACGCCGCCATCGAGCATTTGAACCATGCCGTTCGCTTGAGTCCGCTGGATCCGGAAATGTTCAGGATGCAGGTGGGGATGGCGCTCGCGCATTTCTTCGCCGGGCACTTCGATGCCGCTGCGCAGTGGGCGGAAAAGGCCCTGGGTAACCTGCCCAGTCTGCTGGTCGCGGCGGCGCTGGTGGCGGCCAGTGATGCGCTCGGCGGTCGAATGGAAAAAGCGAATCTGGCGATGCAGCGTCTGCAAAAGCTGGATCCTTCTTTGCGTCTGTGCACCCTCAAGGACTGGCTGCCCATTCAACGGCCTGAGGATTTCGCCCGTTTCGTCGATGGACTGCGGCTGGCCGGGCTACCGGAGTGAAGACGACTCCCCTCACCTTGTAGGAGCGAGCTTGCTCGCGATGGTCGCCAACGATGACGCGGGTTTTCTGATTAGTCGCGGTGTCTTCAAATCCATCGCGAGCAAGCTCGCTCCTACAATTGCAACGGTAGGCTAAGCTTTGAGCAACTCGTTGCTCATGATGCTCGGTTCTGCAGGTTTTGGGTTTTTCTGGAGAGCGTCTGCAACAGCTATCCCAGACTGGCCCAAACCTTTCACGCAGGATTGCCGTGATGACAGAGCCCCTCCTCAGCTTTGATGCACTCAAGCGCGCCGCGGCTGCCGGCGAAATCGATACCGTACTGGTCTGCATGGTCGACATGCAGGGACGCCTGGTCGGCAAGCGATTCCAGGTCGAGTTTTTCATCGACAGCGGCCACGAAGAAACCCACTGCTGCAACTACCTGCTGGCCGATGACATCGACATGGAGCCGGTGCCGGGTTACGCCGCGGCCAGTTGGAGCAAGGGATACGGCGATTTCGTGCTCAAGCCCGACATGTCCACCCTGCGGCGCGTGCCCTGGCTTGAGTGCACGGCGCTGGTGCTGTGCGACGTGCTCGATCATCACCATCGCCAGGACCTGCCCCACAGCCCAAGGGCCATTCTGAAAAAACAGGTCGAGCGCCTGCGCGAGCGTGGTTACACCGGCATGTTTGCCTCGGAGCTCGAGTTCTATCTGTTCGATGAGAGTTACGAGGCGATCCACAGGCGCAACTATCACAAACCGAAAACCGCCGGCCATTACATCGAGGACTACAACATCCTCCAGACCACCCGCGAAGAGCCGGTGCTGCGGGCGATTCGCAAGCATTTGCAGGCATCGGGCATTCCCGTGGAAAACTCCAAGGGAGAATGGGGCCCCGGCCAGGAAGAGATCAACATCCGCTACGCCGATGCCATGACCATGGCTGACCACCACGTCATCATCAAGCACGCCTGCAAAGAGATCGCGCAATTGCAGGGCAAGGCGATCACCTTCATGGCCAAGTGGCGCTACGACGCTGCCGGCTCCAGCAGTCACATCCATAATTCGCTGTGGGACAAGAACGCCAAGAAGCCGCTGTTCTTCGACGCGAAAGCCGAGTTCGGCATGTCGAAACTGATGCGCTCCTGGGTCGCCGGCCAGCTCAAGTACGCCAACGACATCACCTGTTTTCTTGCGCCCTACATCAACTCCTACAAGCGCTTCCAGGCTGGCACTTTTGCGCCGACGCGGGCGGTCTGGAGCCGCGACAATCGCACCGCCGGCTTTCGCCTGTGTGCCGAAGGCAGCAAGGCCATCCGCATCGAATGCCGCATCGGCGGTGCCGACCTCAATCCCTACCTGGCGTTTGCTGCGTTGATCGCGGCGGGCCTGGCCGGTATCGACGAGAAGCTCGATCTGGCGCCGCCGTTCGAAGGCGACGCCTACCTGGATGAGCATTTGCCGGAAGTGTCCAAGACCCTGCGCGAGGCGAGCGCCGCACTCAAGGCCTCCGGCATGTTGCGCAAGGCGTTCGGCGATGAGGTGGTCGACCATTACGTGCACACCGCCGAGTGGGAGCAGAAAGAGTACGACCGGCGTATCACCGACTGGGAATTGCAGCGCGGCTTCGAGCGCTATTGAGAACATCATGACTGCGAAGGTTCAATTGATCTCCCCGGTCGATGGCCGGGTGTACGCCGAACGCGAGGTGGCCGATGCGGCGCAGGTCGAGCAGGCGCTGACGGCCGCTGCCAGCGCACAGGCGGCATGGCAACGCCGCTCACTGAGCGAACGCGCGGCGTTTTGCACTGCCGCGGTGGACGCAATGCTGTCGATGCAGGCCGACATCGTGCCGGAGCTGGCCTGGCAGATGGGCCGCCCGGTGCGTTATGGCGCCGGCGAACTGCGCGGTTTCGCCGAACGCGCCCGGCACATGATCGCTATCGCACCGCAGGTCCTTGATCGGGTAGAACCCGAGCCTGTCGCGGGATTTCGCCGCTATATCAAACGCGAACCGCTGGGCACGGTGCTGGTGGTCGCTCCGTGGAATTACCCCTATCTGACGGCGGTGAACACGATTATCCCGGCACTGATGGCCGGCAACAGCGTGATCCTCAAGCATGCGTCGCAAACGCTGCTGGTGGGCGAGCGCTTCGCCGAAGCCATGCGTCGCGCAAAACTGCCCGAGGGGTTGTTCCAGAATCTGCTGCTCGACCATGTGTCGACCGGGGCGATCATTGCTTGCGGGCGCGTGCAGCAAGTGAACTTCACCGGTTCCGTGGAGGCTGGAAAAGTCATGGAAAGCGTCGCCAGCGGACAATTTCTCGGTATGGGCCTGGAGCTCGGCGGAAAAGACCCGGCCTATGTCCGGGCAGACGCCAACCTTGAACAGGCGGTGGAAAATCTGGTGGACGGCAGTTTCTTCAATTCCGGGCAGAGTTGCTGCGCCGTGGAACGCATCTACGTCGACCAGAAAATCTACCCGGTGTTTGTCGAGCGTTTCGCCGAACTGACCCGCCAGTACGTGCTGGGCAACCCACTGGATGAAGCCACCACCCTCGGTCCGCTGGTGACACCGGGCGCCGCATTCTTCGTTCGCGGCCAGATTGCCGATGCGCTGGCCCAGGGCGCCAAAGCGCTGATCGATCCGAAGTCCTTTCCCGCCGACGTGCCGGGCAGCGCCTACCTGGCACCGCAAGTGCTGGTGGACGTGAACCATCAAATGTCGGTCATGCGCGACGAAAGCTTTGGCCCGGTGGTCGGCATCATGCCGGTGGCCAGCGATGAAGAAGCCATCGCCTTGATGAATGACAGTGAGTTCGGGCTCAGCGCTTCCATCTGGACCCGGGACCTCGCAGCGGCCGAACGCCTGGGCAACGAGATCGCCACCGGCACGGTGTTCATGAACCGCTGCGACTACCTGGACCCGGCATTGGCCTGGACCGGCGTGAAGAACAGCGGGCGCGGCGTCACCCTGTCGCCACTGGGCTACGAGCACCTGACCCGGGCCAAATCCTTTCATCTGCGTCACGAGGTGTAGACCATGAACCTGACAGGAAACTGGAGCTACCCCACAAGCGTTCGTTTCGGTGTCGGGCGCATCGCCGAACTGGCCGAGGTCTGTCGCAGCCAGGGTATCCAGCGACCTTTGCTCGTGACCGATAGCGGCCTGGCCCGTGCACCGATCACCACGGCGGCACTGGACGCATTGCGCGCCGCCGGTCTTGGCGTGGCGCTGTTTTGTGACCTCAAGCCCAATCCGGTGGAAGCCAACCTGGCCGGCGGGCTCGATGCCTGGCGTGCGGGCCAGCACGACGGCGTGATCGCGTTCGGCGGCGGCAGTGGCCTGGACATGGGCAAGCTCATTGCCTTCATGAGCGGCCAGACCCGTCCGGTCTGGGACTTCGAAGACATCGGCGACTACTGGACCCGCGCCGACGACAGCCGCATCGCCCCGGTCATTGCCGTGCCGACCACGGCGGGAACCGGTTCCGAAGTCGGCCGTGCGGCGGTGATCATCGACGAGCGCACCCACACCAAACGCATCATCTTCCACCCGAAAATGATGCCCCGCGTGGTGATCAGCGATCCGGCCCTCACCGTCGGCATGCCCGCCAAAATCACCGCAGGCACCGGCATGGACGCGCTGTCCCATTGCCTGGAAGCGTACTGCGCCCCCGGCTTTCACCCCTTGGCCGATGGCATTGCCGTGGAAGGCATGCGCCTGGTGGCCAACTCACTGGTGAAGGCGGTACACACGCCGTCGGACCTTGAGGCCCGCGCACAAATGCTCGCGGCGGCGGCCATGGGCGCCACGGCATTCCAGAAAGGCCTGGGCGGGATGCATGCGCTCTCCCATCCGGTGGGTGCGTTGTATGACACCCATCACGGCATGACCAATGCCACCTTCATGCCCTATGTCCTGCACTTCAATCGCTCGGCCATCGAGGAGCGCATCACCCGCCTGGCGGCGTACCTGCGCCTGCCCTCCCCGGGGTTCGACAGTTTCCTGGCCTTCGTCCTCAAGCTGCGCAAGGACATCGGCGTGCCCCATACCCTGGTTGAACTGGGCGTTGATGACCGGCAGGCCGACCTGATCGCCGACATGGCGATTGTCGACCCTTCCGCTGGCGGCAACCCGCTGCCATTGACCCGGGACGGCGTGGCAAAGATTTTCGACGCGGCACTTCACGGCCGTCTGTAGGAGCGAGCCTGCTCGCGATGGACTTGAGGATGACGCGGGGGGTCAGGCTCCCCGCGTCATCGTTGACGTTCATCGCGAGCAAGCTCGCTCCTACAGAAAACCAAGGTCGAGCCTACGGCGGCTTAGTTCGGCCTGTCCAAAACCTGAAAAGGGGCACACATCATGAACCCAGCAAGCCAGCCGGGCACCGAAACGCACGACGATGACGTCAAGGTGCTGCACAGCATGGGCTATGCCCAGCAACTCTCACGACGAATGGGGGTTTTCTCCAACTTCGCCATTTCCTTTTCGATCATCTGCATCCTTTCCGGTGGCATCAACTCGCTGGCCCAGGGCACCTCGGGCGCGGGGGGTATATCCATCGGCATCGGCTGGCCAATCGGTTGCCTGATCTCCGGGGTATTCGCCATGGCCATGGCGCAGATTTCCTCGGCCTACCCCACCGCTGGCGGCCTGTACCACTGGGGTTCGATCCTGGGTAACCGCTTCACCGGATGGCTGACCGCGTGGTTCAACCTGCTGGGGCTGGTCACGGTGCTGGGCGCGATCAACGTCGGTACCTATTACTTCTTTTTCGGTGCCTTCGGGCCGGCACTGGGCATGGAAGACACGACCACGGTCAGGGTGATTTTCCTGGCGATCCTCACCGGCCTGCAGGCCTTGTGCAACCACTTGGGTATCGGCCTGACCGCCAAACTCACTGACTTCTCAGGTTACCTGATCTTCGCCACGGCGCTGGCCCTGACCATCGTCTGCCTGATATCGGCACCCAGCTATGAATTCGCACGGCTGTGGACCTTCGGCAACTATTCCGGCGAAGCGGGTGGCAGCGTCTGGCCGCAGGTCTCCAACGGCTGGGTTTTCATGCTCGGCCTGCTGTTGCCGATCTACACCATCACCGGCTATGACGCCTCTGCGCATACCTCCGAGGAAACCCGCAACGCGGCCATGTCGGTGCCGCGCGGCATGGTCATGTCGGTGGTCTGGTCGTTGCTGTTCGGCTGGCTGATGCTCAGCGCGTTCGTGCTGATGCTGCCGAACATGGACGAGGCGGCCAAGCAAGGCTGGAACGTGTTTTTCTGGGCCATGAACACCCAGGTCGACCCGACACTGAAACTGGTGCTTTTCGTGGCGATTTTCATCTCGCAGGTGCTCTGCGGACTGGCCACCGTCACCTCGGTTTCACGGATGATCTTCGCGTTCTCCCGGGACGGAGGCCTGCCCTGCTCAAAAGCGCTGTCCTCGGTCTCATCGACCCATCGCAGCCCGGTGGCAGCGATCTGGACCGGTGCCACCCTAGCGGTGTTGTTCGTCTGGGGATCGTCGGTGATCTCGATCGGGACAACGCCGGTCTATACCATCGTGGTGTCCTGCACGGTGATCTTCCTGTTCTTCTCCTTCGCCATTCCCATCGCGCTCGGCCTGTTTACCTTTGGGACGTCGAAGTGGCCGACCATGGGGCCGTGGAACATGGGGCGTTTCTGGTACTCGGTGTTCGCCATCCTCTCGATCCTGGCGATGATCATCATTTTCGTCATCGGCATCCAGCCACCGAACGATTGGGCGCTGTACATCACCATCGGTTTCCTGATCCTGACGGCCATCGTCTGGTTCGGTTTTGAAGCCCGGCGCTTCCAGGGGCCACCGGTGGGCGACATGATCGTCAAGCGCCAGGCTGAAATTGCCGCGGCGGAGGCGGCGTTGGACAGGAAATAGGCGAGTGCTGATTAACCTGTGGGAGCGAGCTTGCTCGCGATGGCGGCGTGTCAGGCGCCATTGATGTTGGATGTGCCGGCCTAATCGCGAGCAAGCTCGCTCCCACAAGGTTGTTTGGCGTTTCCGGGATTTGCGGGTGGCTGCATTCCCCTGTGGGAGCGAGCTTGCTCGCGATGGCGGTGTGTCAGGCGCCATCGATGTTGGATGTGCCGGCCTAATCGCGAGCAAGCTCGCTCCCACAAGGTTGTTTGGCGTTTCCGGGCTTTTTTGCAGGCTGATGATCTATCCTGTGCCTCCCCGATTCCGCCCCGGAGACACCTGTGCCCGCCCTCACCGCCCGCGAGGTTTACCAGCCGTTGCGCGATGCCGCTCAAGGTATTTGCACCTTCAAGCGAGTCGACAACGCCTGCGAGTTTGATCATGTACAGGTCGACATCGACGGTTGGCGCCTGACGCTCGACGTCGACGCCGGTCACCTGCGCCACTGCCTGCACGGCCAAAGCCCCGATGGCCGTGAATATGTGTTCGACAACGGGCAGCGCTTCGGCACCGACCCGGTGAGTTTGCTCAGCACCTGGGAGCTGGCGCAGATTGAACGGCTACTGACCTGAATCTTTCGCAACCTGTCGTTCCCTGGCCGCACTTGTGATACACAAGCCGGAGTGATTTTCGCGTCCAAGGAGGTTCTGCCCATGCCCCATTCCCTGCGCCTGCCGCACTGGCTGGCCTGCGCCCTGCTCGGCTTGCTCGCTGGCAGCGCCCAAGCTGGCATGACACCCCCGGCGCCAGATGCCTTGCAGCCCTTGCTGGCGACGATGAATGAGCGGTTGAACATCAGCGAACTGGTGGCGCTGACCAAGTGGGACAGCGGCAAACCGGTCCAGGACAACACCCGGGAAGCGCAAGTCATCGCCAACGCCAGGAAGCAGGCGGCCCAACGCCAGCTTGACCCCGACGATGTCGCCGTCCTGATCGCCGCCCAGATTGAAGCCAGCAAACTGGTGCAATACGGCCGGCTCGCACAATGGCAAGCGGCGCACAAGGCACCGGACACGCCACGGCCAGACCTGGGCAACGACATCCGGCCCAAGCTCGACAACCTGCAGAACCTGCTGCTCACGCAGTACGCCGCGTTCCTGCCCTACCGCAACGACCCGAACTGCCCGCAATGGCTGGCCACCGAACGTTCCGCGCTGATCAAGGATTATTTGCATGGCCAGGCGATGATTCGTGCGACCGGGGAGCTGTGTATTGCAGGGCGATAACGTCAAATGAGCCACATTGAAACCCTCGCCAAAATCCTGCTCGGCCCGTTGTTGCTGGCGCAGGGCCTGTATACGCGGCGGGTGACGCCCAAGTTGCCGGAGGCCGAAGGTGACCGCCAGGGCGAGGCCGGCAGCGGTGACGTGCTGCGCTTGTTGATTGTCGGCGACAGCGCCGCAGCGGGGGTGGGTGCGGCGACTCAAGGTGAAGCCCTCAGTGGTCGGCTGGTCGCGCGCCTGGCCGATGATTACCAGTTGTCGTGGAAACTCTGGGCGCACTCGGGGCTGGATTCACAAGGGTTGCTGGAGCTGCTCGAACAGCACGCCCCCGAGCCGTTCGATGTGGCGCTGTTGTCGATTGGTGTCAACGATGTCACCAGCTCTCTCACCCTGGATCAGTGGCTCGCTCGGCAACGGCGCTTGATGGCGCTGCTGTGCGATAAATACGCGGTGAGGCAGATCGTGGTGTCGCCGCTTCCGCCGATGCATTTGTTCCCCGCGCTGCCCCAGCCGCTGCGCTGGTTTCTGGGTTTCAGGGCGCGGCGGTTCAATGCACATCTTGCGGATCTGGCCGCATGCCTGGATCAATGTACGATGCTGACCACCCCGCTGGCGCCCGAACCGGGCTTGATGGCCAGCGATGGTTTTCATCCGGGGCCGATGCTTTATCGGCAATGGGCCGACGATGCCGCCAGGGTGATCGACCAACGCTTTCGCACCACAACAATAAAAACAGGAGTTGAAGATGTCTGAGCTGAAACTGAACCCCAATGTTGCAGCGTCCCTGAAGCAGTGGCACGCGATGCTCGGCAACCGCGACTTGAGCGGTTTGCCCGAAATGCTCGATCCGCAGGCGGTGTTCCGTTCGCCGATGGCGCACACGCCGTATCCGGGAGCGCCGGTGGTGTCGATGATCCTCAATACGGTCATGGACGTGTTCGAGGATTTTGCCTATCACCGTGAGCTGGCGACGGCGGATGGCTTGAACGTGATTCTCGAATTCAGCGCCAGGGTCGGCGAGAAAGAGCTGAAGGGCATCGACATGATCCGCTTCAACGAACAGGGCAAGATTGTCGAGTTTGAAGTGATGGTGCGACCGCTCAGTGGCTTGCAGGCGTTGGGTGAGGAAATGGGGCGGCGTCTGGGTGCTTACCTGAAGGCCAGCAAGGCCTGACTTAACTGACTCACCAAAAATCCCTGTGGGAGCGGGCTTGCTCGCGAAGGCGGCGAACCAGTCGATAAAAATGTTGACTGACACTCCGCTTTCGCGAGCAAGCCCGCTCCCACAGGATTTGTGTTTAGCCTGAAATCAGGGGCAAACCGTTAAACCATCGGCTGGTGGCTGGTCACGCAGTGAATCCCTCCACCGCCTGCAGAGATCGCATCGATGTCGAGTTGCACCACTTCGCGGTCCGGGTAGAGTTCGGACAGCAGGTCGAAGGCCTTGGCATCCGCTTCCTTGTCGCCGAATTGCGGTGCGATGATCGCGCCATTGATCACGAAGTAGTTGATGTAGCCGGCGGCGAAATCCGGGTTGTCCTTGCTGAACCGGCTGTTGCGCGGGTTGAGTGGCGGCGACACGGTATGCACCTGCAACTTGCGGCCATCGGCATCCGTGGCGTTTTCCAGGATCTGCAGATGGGCGCGAGTGACCTTGTAGTCGTAGGACTCGGGGTCATTGTCGAGGTTAGCGATGACCACGCCGGGCTTGACGAAGCGCGCATAGAAATCGACGTGGGCGTCGGTGATGTCCTTGCCCTTGATGCCTGGTAGCCAGATGATTTTGCGCAGCCCCAGACGCTCTTTCAGCTCTGCCTCGACCTCGGCCTTGCTCCAGTCGGGATTGCGGTTGCGGTTGATCCAGCTGCTTTCGGTCATGATCCCGGTGCCGTGGCCATCCACTTCGATGCCACCGCCCTCGCCCACCAGTTCGCTTTGCTGGTAATCCGCCTTGGCGTTTTCGGCGACCAGGGCGGCCAGTTGCGCATCGTCCGCATGCTGCTGTTTGTTGCCCCAGCCGTTGAAGTTGAAGTCCACGGCAGCAAGGCCGCCGCTTCCGTCGACGACAAAATTGGCGCCGATGTCGCGCATCCAGATGTCGTCCAGTTCGGTGATCACGAAGGTGGTGTTGTGGCTGCCGCATTTGGCTTCGGCCAGGCGCCGTTCGCTCTGGCGACAGAACACGGTGACCGGCTCGTGTTCGGCAATGCTGCGGGCGATCCGGCCAAGGGCGTCTTGCACATGGGGCGTGAAGTCCTCCCAGATCGCGGCCTGTGCCCCGAAGGCGATGAAGGCCCGCTGGTGTTTGTCCCCTTCATCGGGCATGTACCAGTTGCCTTTACCGGCCGCTCGCACCGGCTGGGAGGCAAAGCCCAATCCCATGGACGCCAGCGCGCCCAGTCCGGCAGCGACCGATACCTGCTTGATGAATGTTCGACGTGTCGGCATGTGATTTCCTGAAATCGAGGTTTGGCCGGCCCTCGGGCCGGCCGATGATCATTTGACTGTAGCGGTCTTGAACTTGGTCCAGGTGCGCATGCGTGCCCGCATGTCGGCCTGGGGAATGTCCTTGCCGGGAATCAGCCGCGCGTAGGTGGCATCATCGAGGTAGATGTCCGGGTTGTTGCGCATCGCGGCATCGACATCCGGGCGTGCCTTGGCGTTGGAGGTCGGGTAGCCGGTGAAGTTGCTGATGGCTGCCATGTTTTGCGGGCGCATCACGAAGTTGATGAACGCGTAGGCGTACTCCGGATGCCGGGCGTCGACGGGAATGGCCATGGTGTCCATCCACACCGTGGTGCCTTCGCGGGGGATGCGGTAGTGGAAGGCGGTTTTCTTGCCGGCACTATCAGACGTGCGTTGCGCCTGGGTCATGTCGCCGCTGTAGCCGAGGGACATGCACAGGTTGCCGTTGACCAGGTCGGTCACCGGTTGCGACTGGAACTTGCGAATGTACGGCCGCAGTTTCATCAGCAAGTCACTGGCCGCCGCCAGGTCCGCCGGTTTGGCGCTCCGCGGGTCGCGGCCCAGGTAATTGAGCACCACGGCCAGCACTTCGTCCGGCGAGTCGATCATCGAGATGCCGCAGTCGGCGAATTTCGCCGCCAGTTCCGGTTTGAACAGCATGTCCAGGCTGTCGACCGGCGCATCCGGCGCACGCTGGGCAATCTGCCCGGCGTTGTAGGTCAGGCCGATGGTGCCCCAGGTGTACGGGACCGTGGCCTGGCGCGACTGCTCGTAGTGCGAGCGCAATTTCTGCAACCCTGGCTCGACGTCATTCAGAGCAGTAAGTTTTGACTGATCCAGGGGCTGCAAACTGCCGGCGCGCATCAGGCGTTCGGCCACGGTGTCACCGGGGAAGATCAGGTCGTAGCCGCTGCCGCCAGCGAGCATTTTCGCTTCCAGGGTTTCACTGCCGTCCATCACGTCGTAGATCACTTTGATCCCGGTTTCGGCGGTGAACTTGCTCAAGGTGTCCTCGGCGAAATAGTCGGCCCAGTTGTACAGCCGCAGGGTTTTCTCTTCGGCGTGCAACGCAGGCACCGCACAGCTCAGCGCCAGCCCCATGGCCAGGCACAGCTTGTCGATCGTGTTCATGTCACACCCCTTGGGTTGCCCAGCGTGAATGGATCTGACGACCGTCCTGGGTCAACAAGGCGCCGTACATTTCCGGACGGCGATCGCGGTAGATACCCCAGGTCAGGCGGTCCTCGCGCATGGCCGCCAGGTCCAGGCTGTGGACCAGCACGCCGGTGCTGTCACGGTCGGCTTCGGCGAGCAACTTGCCCTTGTGGTTGCAGATGAACGACGAGCCATAGAAGCTCATTTGCAGAGTCGGGTCGGTGGTCGCCGCTTCCCGGCCGACCCGGTTGGCCGCCACCACCGGCAGCAGGTTGGCGGCGGCGTGGCCGCGCATGGTCATCTGCCAGTGATCCCGGGAATCGAGAGTGGCACAACCCGGTTCGGAGCCGATGGCCGTCGGGAACAACAGCACTTCGGCCCCCATCAACGCCAGGCAGCGAGCGGTTTCGGGGAACCACTGATCCCAGCAGATGCCCAGGCCGATGCGCCCGAACGCGGTGTCCCAGACCCGGAAACCGCTGTCGCCGGGGCTGAAGTATTCTTTCTCCTGATAGCCGATGGCGTTGGGGATGTGGGTCTTGCGGTACACACCCAACAGGCGCCCGTCGGCGTCGGCCACGCTCAGTGAGTTGAAGTAGGCGTTGCCGGCCTTCTCATACCAGCTCAGCGGCAGCACCACGCCCAACTCTTTCGCCAATGCGGCGAAGCGCTGGAGCACGTGGCTGTCGCGATACTCCTCGGCCAGTGCCAGGTGTTTGTGGTGTTGCTCGATGCAGAAATACGGCGTGGCGAACAGCTCCTGCAACAGGATGACCTGCGCGCCCTTGGCCGCCGCTTCGCGGACCAGTTGCTCGGCCTGGTCGAGGTTGTGTTTCAGGTCCCAGGTGCAGGGCATCTGGGTGGTGGCGATGGTCAGCAGTGTCATGGCATCAACCCCGCACCGGCCAGGCCGGCTGTTGCTGGGTGATGCAATGCACACCGCCACCGCCATGGGCCAGATGGTTGATCCGCACCGGCACCACTTCACGACCGGGGAACGCCTGCGCCAGCACTTCGGCAGCGACCTTGTCGGCATCAATGCCGTAGGCCGGCATGATGATCGCGCCGTTGGCGATATAGAAATTGGTGTAGGAGGCGCAGAACACTTCGGCCTCGGTGTCCACCGCATCGGTGGCTTCGAACAGTTCGATCAGTTCGAACTGGCGGCCCTGGGCGTCGGTGGCCAGTTCAAGGGCGCGGCGGTTCTCCCGGGCCACTTCGGCGTACACCGATTGCTTGTCGTGGGTGGCGTCCACCAGCAACACGCCGGGACGGGCAAAGGCGCACACACCATCGACGTGGCCGTCGGTCATGTCGCCGGTCACATAGTCGGGATCGCCCGGCAGCCAGATGGTTTTCTTCACGCCCAGCAGGCGGGTGAAGATCTCTTCGATCTCGGCCTTGCTCACGCCCGGGTTGCGATTGGGGTTGAGCAACACCGATTCAGTGGTGATCAGCGTGCCCTCGCCGTCCACATGAATCGCGCCGCCCTCGTTGCTCAACGCCGTGCCGAAGCACTCCAGTCCCAAATGATTGAGCGCACGGCGGGCCAGGCTTTCGTCCAGATCGTGAGCCGACTTGCCGCCCCACGCATTGAAGCGCCAGCTCACACCGGCCAGGCCTTGCTGCGGGTGGCAGACGAAGCTCGGGCCGGAGTCGCGGCACCAGCTGTCGTTGACCGCCAGTTCGATCAACTCGATGTTCGGCCCGCACAACGCCTTGGCGCTGGCGACGGCTGAAGGATCGACCACCAGTTTCACCGGTTCGAAGCGGGCGATGGCGTTGGCCACCCGGGCGAAATCTTCTTGAACCTGTGGCAGTGTCACCCGCCAGCCTGACTCCCACAGGGTCTTGTTGTGCGGCCAGACCATCCAGGTGGCGGCGTGAGTGACCCACTCGGCCGGCATCGTCCAACCGCTGTTTTGAATTATGTTCTGCTGCATGACAAGCACCTCTGAGTTAAGTCATTGTGTTCAATGAAAATGGCCTTGGCGGTCTTGGCATGCATGCTACGGCTGGAAAAACGGGCAAACAAACGATGGATTTTGCAGACAACTGATTAGAGGAGCTTATCGATATGCTCAAACACTGGCCGCCCCTGAGCACCCTGCGCGGCTTCGAAGCCGCCGCCCGGCTGGGCAGTTTTCACAAGGCTGCCGACGAGTTGCACCTCACCCAATCGGCGATCAGCCAGCAGATCCGCAGCCTTGAGGCCTACCTGGAACAACCGTTGTTCCATCGCAGCGGGCGCAGCGTCAGCCTGACCGATGCCGGGCACGATCTGCTGAGCACCACCCAGGCGTTGTTGCAGCAACTGGCGGTGGGCATTCGCCGCTTGGGGCAATACCAGAAGCCCAATCAACTGGTGCTCAACACCACCCCGGCGTTTGCCCGGCATTGGTTGTTGCCGCGCCTGGGGGATTTCCGCCGGCAGCATCCGCAGGTCGATCTGTGGATTTTCAGCACCGATGAAGTGCCGGACATGGCCAGCCAGACCATCGACCTGGCGGTGCGCGACGACATCAGTTCCCAGGCCGAATGCAGTTTCAAGGTCCTGCACGCCGACCGCCTCTACCCCGCTTGTCACCCGAGCCTGTTGGCCGTGCCCGTGGAACAGCGCACCACCCTGCATGGCGAGCGGGAAATGGACTGGAGCCACTGGGCGGTGGAATCGGGCATAGATGTGGGGCAGATGGATCAGGGGCTGAATTTTTCCGATCCGGGTTTGCTGCTGGACGCAGCCTGTACCGGACTGGGCATTGCGCTGGTGAGCCAGTTGCTGAGTCGGCAGGCGCGGGCCACCGGGCTGTTGCAGCCGATGGTGGAGCAAACCATCCGTGGCCCGAACTGGGCGCTGCTGACCCACCGTGACAGCGAGAACATCCCGATGGCCCGGGCCTTTACCCAGTGGCTGGTCGACAACCTGGCGGCCGAGCAGCAGACCACGGCGTGATCATTGCGCGGGGAAGGTTTGCAGGTAGGCCAGCAGGTCTTCGATTTTTTCCGGGTCGCTGAGGCCCCAGAAAATCATGCGGGTGCCGGGCACGACTTTCTTCGGCGCTTCGAGGTAGGCGATCAGGGTTTCGCGGTCCCAGACCAGGTTGGCGGATTTCATCGCGTCGGAATACACGTAGTCCGTGGTGACGGCGGAATGGCGACCGATCACGCCGTTGAGTTGCGGACCAAAGAAGGCACGAGCCGATTCACCGATCTGATGGCAGCCGCTGCAGAGGCGCTTGTACACTTTCTCCCCGGCCTGGACATCGCCTGCAGCAAGGGTGGGTGTGCTGAACAGGCCCGCGGTGAGCGCCGAGGCGAGGGTCAGTGCTGCGAGTTTCTTCATGTTCCGTTTCCAGTCGGGTGTTGCCGGATGGCTATTGGAACATGCGGGTCGGGGATATCCCAAGTGGTCAAATGGACGCAATCCCTGTGGGAGCGGGCTTGCTCGCGAAAGCAGTAGTCCAGCCACCTACGATGTTGAATGTGGAGGCCTCTTCGCGAGCAAGCCCGCTCCCACAGGGGGCCTGTGCTCATCATGATGGTTGTGACCGATGAGGGTAGACGGTGTTCGAGGGGTTTCAGGAGTCGCTGACTGACGGCGCCTGGGGCATGGGGCGGGTTTTCACGGTGACGAACATTTTGATGCGGTCGCCGATTTCCTGGAGGGTATGGCGGAACGGGTCGTGTCTTTCGCTGGTGGTCGGGTCTTCGAAGCTCCAGACCATCACTTCACCGGTAAACGGCATGCGTGAGGCCTCTTCGCAAGACTTGTCGCACAGGGTGATGACGTAGTCGAATTCCTGACCTTCGAAATCTTCGAGGGACTTGCTGCGCAAGCCGCTGGCATCGACACCGATGTGATCGAGGGATTCGAATGTGCGCGGGTCGATCTCGCTGGCCTCAAGCCCGGCGCTGAAGGCCTGGAAATCGGCAGGATCGGTGTGGCGAAGCAGGGCTTCAGCCATGGGTGAGCGGACATCGTTTCGGGCGCAGACGAACAGCACGCGACGGGGGTCGGTCATGGGTTTTCCTCGGCTGGCAGGTTTTTAGTGTTTGCTCATCAATCCATGCAGAACGCCAAACCGCAGACCCGGTTCAGACGGCCACCGGGGCACTCAAGGCGGATTGCGAGGATCTTGCCATTGCTTTGATGACACCCGGATGACAGGCCTGGAGTTCTGAGCCACACCACAACAGTGGCAGGATTTTCGGCATCCTGATGGATGGCCATCAAGCTGTCATCGAATCGTCATGAACCGAGCGCCATACTCAGTCCATCCAATGCGTGCTTTAACTTTCCGCTGCCAGTCCCGGCAGCTTTTTTTTGCCTGAAATTGCCCTTACAAACACTCTTGCGCCGCACGCTCGAACGTCGACGGCACGAAGGTCGACGCCAGCAGCTTGCGCTCGTACAGGAATACCTTGCCGCCGTTCGAGGCTTTATAGGTTTCAAGCACGTTGTCCGCCGACACTTTGCTTGATACGACGATCCGGTAGCTGCGCTGGGTCTGCGACACCGTTGGGTTGAGCGCATCGTGCTGCAACTTCGGCACCACGCAATGGGTGTACTCCTCCGGTGACTTGCTGGTCTGCAAGGTCATGGTCGGATCGTTCGGCGTGGCACAACCGGCCAGCAGCAGCGAAGCGAAGGCCAGGGTCGGGGCAAAAACAGTGCGCATGTATCAGGTCCTGAATAGAAATCCACGGTGGATCGGGTTGCCCGCCGCTCAATGGACGTCGGGCTGATTAATTTGTTGTTGCGGTCAATCCGGCGGTTACCAGCGCCTTCAACGACGCATCGAACTGTTTCAGCGCGGTCAGTTGCAGGTCCCGTTGCTGTTCGATTTGCGCGGCGATCTCGGGCGCGGTCTTGTCATGCACCCATACCGACGGCAGTTGTTTTTCCACCGCGCCTTCGGCCTTGCCGATGTACTGCAGGTTGGCGTCGTAGAATCGCGCGGCGAAACGCGCCTCGACCCGGTCGTTACGCTGGGTCAGCAACTGGTTGTGGGTATCGAGCATCACCACCACATCGGGATGGGCCTGCACCAGGGCATCGAGATTTTCGTAGACCGTCACCGACAGAAAAGTGTGGTGCAACGAACCCATCAACCAGTCGATGGCCAGGTCCGGATCGGAACTGTTGACGAACGCCTGGCGAATCCGCGTATCCAGTGCGTTTTTCGCACCGTTGATGGCCACCGAGTGGTATTGCTCAAGGTATTGCAGGTTTTCCACAGTGTTGTCGCTGTAGAGCACCCCGACCGTCTGACCGTATTGCAGCCCGCTGTGACCGCCGGTGATCGGCGGCAGATGGCAGGCGCGTGCATCTTCGGCAAAGGCCGATGCGGTGGACGCAACACTGCCCAGCAACAGGGCAATCACAGCCAGTCGGGTCAAGATTTTCATCGCGCAGGTTCCTTGAGCAGCGTGTTCAATGCAGGCAATTTTCCGCCTTTGCGCAAAAAACAGAACTTGCGATTCTTGATGGTGACTATTGACTGAACCAATAGTGCTGCGGCGCCAGTAGCTGCCTTTGGCGCAAAATTACCGGTCAATGTCGAACAAGCGGCTGTGCCGCACGCCCACTGTTCATTACAGTGGCGACTGCCCTCAAAACCTGATCAAGGAACGAAAAAATGGTCACTTGCTACCTGAAATACGTGCTCGACCCCTACCAGCTCGACGCTTTCGAGCACTACGGCAAGATGTGGATTCCCCTGGTGGAAAAGTTCGGCGGCCAGCACCATGGCTACTTTTTGCCGTCGGAGGGCGCCAACAACATCGCCCTGGCGCTGTTCACCTTCCCCAGCCTGGCGGCGTACGAGCATTACCGGCAGCAGTCGATGAACGATCCAGAGTGCATCGCGGCCTTCAAGTACGCCGAGGAGAAGAAATTCATCCTCAGCTACGAGCGTTCATTCATGCGGCCGGTGTTTGGCGAGCAGGCGCGCTGAGTCAGCCTTTTTGCAGATCCAGGCAATAGGTGTAATAACCGGGGTCGCGCACCCAGCCCAGGGATTCATACAGACGCTGGGCGGTGACGTTGTCGGTGGCGGTTTCCAGGGTCATGCCTTTGCCACCGGCCAGCTTCGCAAAATCCCGGGCGGTGTTCATCAGCAAGGTGCCGACGCCTTTGCCCCGGGCGGCGGGCGTGGTGAACAGGTCACCGAGCAGCCAGGTGCGATGGGCGTCGATCGAGGAAAAGGTCGGGAACAGCTGGACGAAGCCGAGGTTTTCACCATCGCTGTCCCGGGCAAGAAAAATCACCGATTCATCCCGGGCGAGGCGCTCGGCGATAAAGGCGCGCGATTGCGAAAGGTTCGACGGCTGCTTGTAGAACATCCGGTAGGCGTCAAACAAAGGGGCGATCTGGTCGATGTGCGATGCGTCGGCGCGCAGGGCCTGAATAGCCATGAGGGTGCTCCATTGCGGTCTCAAGGAATTACAGACTAGCAATGGCGAGGCAACAGCGACGTAAAATTTTCTGAAAACACCGCCGCCTACTGTGGGAGCGGGCTTGCTCGCGAAGAGGCCGTGTCAGTCGACATAAATGTTGAATGACACGCCGCTTTCGCGAGCAAGCCCGCTCCCACATTAGGCTCCCACATTGGATTGCGGATTGCGGTCAGACCCGCACATTACGCCCCGGCAGCGAAGTACGCTGGCTGCTTTCCCAGCCCTCGACCAGCCCCACCGGCACATCCGCCGACGGCAACATCTGCACGCCACGCACCAGGTCGGATGCCCGCTCGGCGAGCATGATGGTCGGCGCATTGAGGTTGCCGTTCGGCTCGGTCGGGAACACCGACGAATCGATCACCCGCAGACCGGCGATACCACGCACGCGCAACTCGGAATCGACCACCGCCATGTCGTCCTCGCCCATGCGGCACGAACCGCACGGATGGTAGGTGCTTTCCAGGTTGTCGCGCACGAACGCGTCGAGGTCTTCATCGCTGGTTACTTGCGCCCCCGGGGCGATTTCGCCGTCGCGGAAGCGGTCCATGGCTTTCTGGCCGATGATCTCGCGGGTCAGGCGGATGCAGCGGCGGAAACCTTCGCGGTCCTCTTCCCGCTCCAGATAGTTGAAGCGGATTTCCGGATGCTCGTAAGGGTCGGCCGAGCGCACCCGCACGTAACCACGACTTTTCGGTTTGTTCGGCCCGGTGAGCACCATGAAGCCGTGGCCCTTGATCGGCTTGTTGCCGTCGTAGCGCATCGCTGCCGGCAGGAAGTGAAACTGGATGTCCGGCCAGCGCAGGCCCTTCTCGGAGCGAATGAAACCACCGGCCTCGAAATGGTTGGTGGCGCCCAGGCCGTCCTTGAACAGCAGCCAGCGCAGACCGATCATCAGCTTGCTCAGCGGATCCATCTTGCTGTTGAGGGTCACCGGCTCCTTGCAACCGAACTGGATGTACACCTCGGCGTGATCCTGCAGGTTCTCCCCTACCCCCGGCAGGTCATGGCGTACGCCGATCCCGGCCTTGCGCAGGACGTCCGCCGGGCCGATGCCCGAGCGTTGCAGCAGGTGCGGCGAACCGATCGGCCCGGACGAGATCAGCACTTCGCGGTTGCAATACACCTGGTGGGTCTGGCCGCCGTGGTCATACATGACCCCCACCGCACGCTTGCCTTCGAGGATGACCTGGCGCGTCATCGCATGGGTGATCACCGTCAGGTTCGGACGGCCCATGGCCGGGCGCAGATAGGCGTTGGCCGTGGAGCAGCGCACGCCGTTCTTCACAGTCATGTGCATGGCACCGAAACCTTCCTGCATGTAGCCGTTGCAGTCTTCGGTCTTGATGTAGCCAGCTTCCGCGCCGGCTTCGACCCAGGCACCGTACAGCGGGTTTTTCATGTGATTGCCGTTGGTGGTGTGCAGCGGCCCGGTTTGCCCGCGATAGCTATCACCACCCGACTCGTAGCTCTCGGCGCGCTTGAAGTACGGCAGGCAGTTGCGATAGCCCCAGCCTTCAGCACCCAGGGATTCCCACTCGTCAAAGTCCAGTGCATGGCCACGGATGTACACAAGGCCATTGATCGACGAAGAGCCGCCCAGCACCTTGCCCCGTGGGCAGTGAATGCGCCGGCCGTTGAGGTGGGTCTCCGGCTCGGTTTCGTAGCGCCAGTTGTACTTCTTGGTGTTCATCGGGATCGAGAATGCGCTCGGCATCTGGATCACTACGCTCTTGTCACTGCCGCCGAATTCCAGGACCAGCACCGAGGTGGCCGGGTCTTCGCTCAGGCGGTTGGCCAACACACAACCTGCCGAGCCTGCGCCAATGATGATGTAGTCGTATTTTTGCGTAGCCATGGTCATCTCCCGACCGTCGATTCAGTGAATACCGGCATAGGCTGCTGCTTGTGGGTCAGCGTGTCGCCGGTGGTGTATTGCGGGGAGTTTTTCTCAATCTGCTGGATCACCGCTTCTTCGCGCTTGAGGTCGATCGAGCGGCTCAGCCAGTAGTACGCCAGGCCCGATACGATCAGCCCGACCAGCCAGGCGATGTCGATGCTGCCCAGCGCCTTGGCGAGCGGACCGACATACACCTCGCGCTGTTCAACGCCGTCGAAGATGTAGAAGAACGGGATCATCGAGATAAAACCGATGGCATAAGCGGCGATACCGCGCAGTCCCCAGCTGCCGTAAATGTTGCCGTGGGGCATGAAGAAGTGCGGGATGGCGTAGCGGCCCTTGCGCACGAAGAAGTAGTCGGTGAGGTTGACCGAGGTCCAGGGCACCAGGAAGTACAGCATCACCACCAGGTAGATCCCCAATACCGACAGGCCTTTGCCGGAACTCTGGATGCTCAGGGCCACGCCCAGTTGCAGCAGGATCACGAAGCCGATGGCCAGGATGCGTGCCTTGCGGGTTGGCTCGATGTGCTTGATCGAGTCGACGCAGGTCAGCGTGGTCAGCTTGGCGCTGTAGATGTTCATCGCGATCACCGGCAGGAACGCCAGGATGGTGACGACCACCACCGCCGTGCCCACCAGCGGCGACACGGTGTTGCCGACTTGCCCGAGGGCCACCAGCACGTCAGTGGAGTGCAGGTGATCGGCCAGCCAGCCACCCACGGAAATCATCCACGCACCGGACAGCGACGCCCCAAGGAACACCACGGCGATCAGCTTGCCGCTGGAAGTATTCTTCGGCAGGTAGCGCGAGTAGTCCGACACATAAGGCGCATAGGCGATGTTGTAGCTGGCGGCCGCCGCAAACTGCGCGATGAAACCGGTCCAGTTGAAACCCAGCGGCTCCCGGGCCACTTCGCCCGCCGCCAGCGCCGGCATTACCGCGTCCGGCACCCAACCCATCAACACCGCCACAGTGACAAGGCCATACAGCGGCAGCGACAGGAACAACGCCCATTTGAAGCTGCGGTGCATCCAGTCATGGCCGAGAATCGCCAGCACCGCCGCCGGTATGGTCACCGCCACCGCGATCACCGCGGGGTTGAAGCCGAACAGCGTGTGCAGCCCCTGCATCATCAGCACCAGGTTGACGATGTTGAAACCGGCGAACACGAACAGCGTCGCCAACAGCACCAGGATCACCCCGCGATAACCGAACTGCGCGCGGGACTGGATCATCTGCGGCAGGCCAAGGTGCGGGCCTTGCGAGCCGTGAAACGCCATGAACAGCGTGCCGAACATGATGCCCAGCGTGCCGGCGAGCGTGGTCCAGAGCGCGGTCAGGCCGACGCTCGGGCCAACGAAGCCGATGGTCATGGTGAAGAAGGTGAAATTGCCGAGGAACCAGAACGGGCCCTGGCTCGACAGTTTGTCGGTGCGCTCGTTCTCGGGGATGAAGTCGATCGAATGCCCCTCGACGACGGATTTTTCGTCGAGGGCGGACACGCTCGTGGCGGACTTGGCGTTAGTGTTCATGACGGACTCTTATTGTTGGAAGATCATGACGAGATAACCGCGTTCTTTCGGGTGAACGACGCCCGGGAGCTTCCTTGCCGTTCCCGTTTTTCAAAGGCTCGATTGCCTTCAGCCCTAGTGCAAAACCTGTGGGAGCGGGCTTGCTCGCGAAAGCGGAGCACCAGCCGACATCAATGTTGGATGTGCCGGCCTCTTCGCGAGCAAGCCCGCTCCCACAAGGGGCGGGTCAGCCTGGCAGCGTGATCCACACCGCCTTGGTTTCGAGCAGGTAGTCGAGCTGCTCGGCGCCCAGGTCCTTGCCGAATCCGGACTGCTTGTAGCCACCGAACGGCATCGACGGATCGAGGGTGCCGTGGGCGTTGACGTAGACCGAACCGGCCTTGAGGCGCGGGATCAGGCTGTGCACTTTCCCGAGGTCGTTGGAATACAGTGCCGCCGCCAGGCCGTAAGGCGAGTCGTTGGCCAGGGCCAGCGCTTCTTCCTCGTCGTCGAACGGTGCGGTGACCAGTACCGGGCCGAAGATTTCTTCCTGGACAATGCGCATGTCGTTACGGCAATTAGCGAAGATGGTCGGCTCGACGAAGAAGCCAGGGCCATCGACCGGTTGACCGCCGTAGACCAGTTCGGCGCCTTCGGCCTTGCCGGTTTCGATGTACTCGGTCACGCGCTGCTTTTGCAGCGCCGAGACCAGCGGGCCGATGAAGCAGTCCGGGTCCAGGCCCGGGGCCATTTTCAGGGTGCGCGTGTAGGCGATCAGCTCACGCAGGAATTCGTCGTAGACACTGCTATGAATATAGGCCCGTGTACCGGCGTCGCATACCTGCCCGGAGTTGAAAAACACGCCGTTGGCGACTGCTTGGGCGGCGGCCGGGATGTCGGCGTCGGCACAGACGATGACCGGTGATTTACCACCGAGTTCGAGGGTCAGCCGCTTCATGTCATCCAGCGCTGCGCGGCCGACAGTCTGGCCGACCGGGGTCGATCCGGTGAAGGTCAGTTTGTCGATGCCGGGATGGGTGGCCATGGCCGCGCCGACCACGCTGCCGCGCCCGGTGACGATGTTGATCACGCCGTCAGGGATGCCCGCTTCCTGCACCAGTTCAGCGAAACGCAGGGCCGACAACGAAGTCAGTTCGGCGGGCTTGACCACCACGGTGCAACCGGTGGCCAGCGCCGCGCCGAGTTTCCAGGCCATGGTTTGCAGCGGGAAATTCCACGGCACGATGGCGCCGACGACACCCACCGCTTCCTTGCGGGTATAGGCCAGGTAATTACCCGGCAGCGAAGGTTCGACGGTACGCCCGTGCAACTTGGTGGCCCAGCCGGCGAAGTAACGCAGGGTATCGACGGTGCCCTGGATGTCAACGTCCTTGGCGAAGGCAACCGATTTGCCCATGTCGATCGATTCGATTTGCGCCAGCTCAGCAGCGTTCTGCTCGATCAGGTCGGCCAGGCGCTGCATCATGCGCTCGCGTTCCGCAGGTTTGGCCTGGCGCCAGGCGCCGCCGTCGAACTGGGCGCGGGCGGCTTGCACGGCGCGGTCCAGGTCATCGGTGGTGCCCATGGGAATGCGGGTGATCAGGCCTTCGGTCGAGGGCTCGATCACATCGGAGGTTTCGCCGTTGCTGGCCTCGACCCAGGCGCCGCCGATGAACATTTTCTGGACCTTGCCGAGGAAGGTCTGGGTGGCTTCGCTGACGCCGAATTTTTGCAGGTAACTTTTGACGATCGTGTCCATTTTTGTTCTCTCTGCCCGGCAGTCAGGGCCTGCCGGGTCACTGGTTTCGATGATCAGGCTGATGCGGTTTCGCTTTCGGCGGCCGCCCGCACCTTGCCTCGTTCGTGGAAGATGAAACCGATGCTGTTGAGCAGCAGTTGTGCGGCCAGGATCGAGGTCATGCCGGTCGGGTCGTAGACCGGAGCCACTTCCACCAGGTCCATGCCGACGATGTTGCCCTTGCTGCGCTTGGCCAGGGCCTGGATGATTTCCAGCACTTCGTAGTAGAGGAAGCCACCGTGGCTCGGGGTGCCGGTGCCGGGGGCGATGGACGGGTCGAAACCGTCAATGTCGATGGTGATGTAGTAGTTGATGTTCTGCGGGATCAGCGCCAGCACGCCTTCGACACCGAGACGACGCACATCGCGCACCGAGAGGATTTTCGAGCCGGCTTCGTGGGCCGCTTCGTAGTCATCACGGTTGGACGACGACACGTTGCGAATGCCCATTTGGGTCATGCCGACAATGTGGTTCATTTCCGAGGCGCGGCGCAGCGGGTTGCCGTGGCCATAGCGAACACCGTGGCGCTCGTCGACGAAATCCAGGTGCGCATCGAAGTGAATGATGTGGATCGGGCCTCGGCCTTCGAAGGCCTTGATCACTGGTGCGTGCACCGAATGGTCGCCGCCGAGAACAACCGGCATAACACCAGCGTCGAGGATCTTGCGCACGGCGTATTCGGTGTTCTTGTTGCTGGTAGCCATGTCGGTGTGGACGATGTCGGCATCACCGACGTCAACCATGCGCACGTCCGATGCGGTGAGGTACATCACGTCATCTTCATGATCGTAGGCGCCGGCGTGGCCGAAGGAAAACAGCGTCGATGCTTCACGAATCCCGCGTGGTCCGAAGCGTGCGCCGGAGCGCCACTGGGTGCCCATGTCGTTGGGCACGCCGAGCACCGCGACGTCGGCATCCAGTGCATCCCAATCGGTGCACACCGGGGATTTGCCAAAGGTGCAATGACCCACGAATGGCAGGTTCAGGCGACCGGATTCATAACCGTTGTTCGACATTTCTAGCCTCTCCACTTCTTGTTATCGGCTTGACGGACTGCAAGGCGACCGCCGTTGGAAAGACTATGGGCGCAGGTTTTCGTGGAAAAAATGCTAAACATCAGATACTCATATCGGCATTCCCGATGCATCCACATGCCGGAGGTTCAAGATGATCCAGCTGCACGACGTCGACCTGAAACTGCTCAGGGTGTTTGCCACGATTGTGCGCTGTGGCGGTTTCTCGGCCGCGCAGGCAGCGTTGAATGCCGGACAGTCGACCATCAGCGAACAGATGACCCACCTGGAAACCCGTCTTGGGGTGAAACTCTGCCAGCGTGGGCGCAGCGGCTTTCGCCTGACCGAACAAGGGGTGGCGATTCATGAAGCCACCCAGCGCCTGCTGTCGGCGGTGGAAAACTTCTGCATGGACGCCGACGTGCTCAAGCAGCACATCAGCGGCAAGCTCAACCTGGGGATCATCGACACCACGATTACCGACCCCGACTCGCCGATTCCGCGCACCACACAGCGCTTCGTCTCCCGCGGGCATGACGTGCACCTGAACGTGTACGTCGGCACCCCGGCGGAACTCGAAGAACGGGTGCTCGACGGTCGCCTGCACCTGGCCATCGGGCACTTCCCGATCCATGTGCCGGGCCTGCTGCAATCACCGCTGTACCAGGAAGCGCTGGGTTTGTATTGCGGCCGGCGACACCCGTTGTTCGGCAGCCAGGCCGAGGGCGCCGAGCTGCTCGAAGAGGTCGGCGCGGGGCGCATCGTCGTGCGCGGCTACATGCAGCAATACGACCTGGAACACCTGGGTATCACCAAAGCGGCGGCCACCGTGGACAACATCGAGGCGTCGGCCATCCTGATCATCTCCGGCGCTTATGTGGGTTTCCTGCCGGAGCACTTCGCCAGCCAGTGGGTGAAAAGCGGCGAGATGCACCAACTGGCACCCGCGAGCCTGCGCCTGAAATCACCGTTCGACGTGATCACCCGTCGCGGCACGGCACCACCGCCGATCCTCCAGGCGTTCCTGGAAGACCTGGCCGCCAGCGCCCGTAAAACCGGCCAGCTGTGATGTGACACTCGCCAAATTGAAAATTTGCCGGGCATACTGATTCGGTTCGCCAACCTTGCAGGCCCGTCATGCGCATCCACGTCACCTTCATCGACCGCGTCGGAATCACCCAGGAAGTGCTGGCCCTGCTCGGTGGACGCAGTTTCAATCTGGACGCCGTGGAGATGGTGCCGCCGAACGTCTACATCGATGCGCCAACCCTCGGCGCCGAGGTGCTGGAGGAGTTGCGCGAGGCGCTTTTCGGTGTGCGCGGCGTGCAAGCGGTGACCATGGTCGACATCCTTCCGGGGCAACGCCGGCGCCTGCAACTGGACGCGTTGCTGGCAGCCAGTTCCGACCCGGTGCTGGCGGTGGATGACCGAGGTCATGTGCTGCTGGCCAACCCGGCGCTGATCGCCCTGTGCGGGCGCGAACCGGCCGGTGAATCGCTGACCGCGCTGTTCGACGATGCCGATTTGCAACGCACCTTGATCGCTCACCATTTCCGCCTGCCGATGCACGAGGTCAGCCTCGGTGGCCAGACCTTGCTCCTCGACGCGATGCCGATCACCGACGCCGGCGCCCTGCTCACCTTGTATCAACCCAATCGCATCGGCGAACGCCTGTCGGCACTGCACCATGACCATGCCGAAGGCTTCGATGCACTGCTCGGCGAATCACCGCCGATTCGCGCGCTCAAGGCGCGTGCGCAACGGGTGGCGGCCCTCGATGCGCCGCTGTTGATCCAGGGCGAAACCGGCACCGGCAAGGAGCTGGTGGCCCGCGCCTGCCACGCCATCAGCCCACGGCACGACGCGCCTTTTCTGGCCCTGAACTGCGCGGCACTGCCGGAGAGCCTGGCCGAAAGCGAGCTGTTCGGCTACGCCCCCGGCGCCTTCACCGGCGCGCAACGGGGTGGCAAGCTCGGCCTGCTGGAA
The DNA here is from genome assembly GCF_019956305.1 of Pseudomonas sp. BF-B-30. NCBI lineage: Bacteria > Pseudomonadati > Pseudomonadota > Gammaproteobacteria > Pseudomonadales > Pseudomonadaceae > Pseudomonas > Pseudomonas sp. BF-B-30. The sequence continues at coordinate 53,235 of NZ_JAHBDG010000007.1, forward strand.
CTGGCGGACCAGGGCACGGTGTTCCTCGATGAAGTCGGGGAAATGTCGCCGTACCTGCAAGCCAAGTTGCTGCGTTTTTTGAGCGATGGCTGCTTCCGTCGGGTCGGTGGCGATAAAGAGGTCCGGGTCAATGTGCGGGTGCTCAGCGCGACCCACCGCGACCTGGAAAAAATGGTCGCCGAAGGGCGTTTTCGCGAAGACCTGTTCTACCGTCTCAATGTGCTCAACCTGCAAGTACCGCCGCTGCGCGAGCGCGGTCACGACATCCTGTTGATGGCCAATCACTTCATGCAACAGGCCTGTGCGCAGATCCAGCGACCGGCGTGTCGTTTGGCACCGAGCACCTTCAGCGCCCTGCTCGGCAACCGCTGGCCGGGCAATGTGCGGCAATTGCAGAACGTGATCTTCCGTGCAGCGGCGATTTGCGAAAATCCGCTGGTGGACATCGACGATCTGGACATCGCCCGCACGGCGGTAGAGCGGCAGAACGACGGCGAAGTCGGTAGCCTGGAAGAGGCCGTTGGCGACTTTGAGAAGAACCTGCTGGAACAGCTTTATCGCAGCTATCCGTCCAGTCGGTTGCTGGCGGCGCGGTTGCAGACGTCCCATAGCGCCATTGCGATTCGCCTGCGCAAGTACGGGATTCCCAATAAACCCTGAACCTGGCTCGGTCAAAAATGTGGGAGCGGGCTTGCTCGCGAAAGCGGTCGGTCAGACAACATCGATATTGGCTGCGATGACGCCTTCGCGAGCAAGCCCGCTCCCACAGGGGCTCAGTGTTGTTGCCGAGCTCTCCGTCTTCAAATCGATACAGCGTAGCGAAATCAAGACAAAACCTTTTCCACCCACAATTACGGCGTCCGCACCCACAGCCCGGGTTTCCTGTATTCATTTCAATACAGCCGAAATCTCCAACGCCTTACAGAATCACTTCAAGCCATTGATTTAAAACAAATAAAAAACATTGGCACCACCCTTGCTATCACTCCTCCAACCCCGCTCGTCGCCCCGCCACGAGCCTTAAAACAATAAGGAGTTGAGATGAGCGAATTGCGTTTTACCGTCGATCACGAATGGCTGCGCCTTGAGAGCAATGGCCTGGTCACCGTCGGCATCACGGCGTTTGCCCAGCAGGCGCTGGGGGATGTGGTATTCGTTCAGGTGCCTGAGCTGGGCGCCTTCGATGCAGGCGCTGAAGTGTCAGTGCTGGAATCGGTGAAAGCCGCCAGCAGTATCGGCATGCCGCTGGACGGTGAAGTGGTCGAGATCAACGCGACACTGGAGAACACCCCGGAACTGGTCAACGAAGACCCATTGGGCGAAGGCTGGTTCTTTCGCTTCAAACCGGTCGATGTCCAGGCGTTGAGCGATCTACTGGATCAAGACGCCTATGAACGCCTGACCGCAGAACACGCCGACGCTTGAAGCCCCCTACGCATTTCCCGAATCCGAAAAAGGACCACACCATGTTCAGCAAGCACGACCAGATCAAAGGCTATGACGACGAACTGCTGGCGGCGATGAACGCCGAGGATGCACGGCAGGAACACCATATCGAACTGATCGCCTCGGAGAACTACACCAGCCAGCGGGTGATGCAAGCCCAGGGCAGCGGCCTGACCAACAAGTACGCCGAAGGCTATCCGGGCAAGCGCTATTACGGCGGTTGCGAGCACGTCGATGTGGTCGAGCAACTGGCCATCGACCGCGCCAGGCAGCTGTTCGGTGCCGATTATGCCAACGTCCAGCCGCACTCCGGCAGCCAGGCCAACGCGGCGGTTTATCTGGCCCTGCTGCAAGCCGGCGACACCGTGCTCGGCATGAGCCTGGCCCACGGCGGTCACCTGACCCACGGCGCCAAGGTGAGTTTTTCCGGCAAGCTGTACAACGCCGTGCAATACGGCATCGACACCACCACGGGCCTGATCGATTACGACGAAGTCGAGCGCCTGGCGGTCGAACACAAGCCGAAGATGATCATCGCCGGGTTCTCGGCCTATTCGAAGACCCTGGACTTCCCGCGCTTCCGTCAGATCGCGGACAAGGTCGGCGCGTACTTTTTCGTCGACATGGCCCACGTCGCCGGCCTGGTGGCGACCGGTCTGTACCCCAATCCCCTGCCCTACGCCGACGTGGTCACCACCACCACCCACAAGACCCTGCGCGGCCCCCGTGGCGGTCTGATTCTGGCCAAGGCCAATCCGGAACTGGAGAAGAAGCTCAACGCCGCGGTGTTCCCAGGTGGTCAGGGTGGCCCGCTGATGCACGTGATCGCCGCCAAGGCCGTGTGCTTCAAGGAAGCGCTGGAGCCGGCATTCAAGACCTATCAGTCGCAGGTGATCCGCAACGCTCAGGCCATGGCGCAGGTGTTTATCGAGCGTGGTTATGACGTGGTGTCCGGCGGCACCGACAACCATCTGTTCCTGGTCAGCCTGATCCGCCAGGGCCTGACCGGCAAGGACGCCAACGCCGCCCTCGGTCGCGCCGGCATCACCGTGAACAAGAACGCCGTGCCCAACGATCCGCAATCGCCGTTCGTGACCTCCGGCCTGCGCATCGGTACCCCGGCGATCACCAGCCGTGGCTTCAAGGAGGCGCAGAGCATTGCCTTGGCCGGCTGGATCTGCGACATCCTCGATCACCTGGGTGATGCCGATGTGGAGGCTCAGGTCGCTCAACAAGCTGCTGCCTTGTGCGCGGACTTCCCGGTCTACCGCGACTGATCACACCACACAAAACCCCTTGTGGGAGCGGGCTTGCTCGCGAAGGCGGTGTGTCAGTCAACATTAATTTCAACTGACACTCCCTCTTCGCGAGCAAGCCCGCTCCCACAGGTTTCGTGCCCATTGCTGCAAAAGGAAAGCATCATGAACGCCATTGTCGAGTCGACCGGCAACAGCCCAGCCAAAGTGGAGGTCGGCACCAAACTGCGCGGTGCGCAAAAGGTTGCGCGGATTCCGGTGAAGATCATTCCCACGGATGAATTCCCGCGCAAACCCGACTGGATTCGCGTGCGCATGCCGATCTCTCCCGAGGTCGACCGCATCAAGCAACTGTTGCGCAAACACAAGCTGCACAGCGTCTGCGAAGAGGCGTCCTGCCCTAACTTGGGCGAGTGCTTCTCCGGTGGCACCGCGACCTTCATGATCATGGGCGACATCTGCACCCGTCGCTGTCCGTTCTGCGATGTCGGCCATGGCCGGCCCAAGCCGCTGGACGCCAACGAGCCGATGAACCTGGCCGTGGCCATCGCCGAGCTGCGCCTGAAGTACGTGGTGATCACCTCGGTGGACCGTGACGATTTGCGCGACGGCGGCGCCCAACACTTTGTCGATTGCCTGCGCGAGATCCGCAAGCTGTCGCCCGGCATTCAACTGGAAACCCTGGTGCCGGATTATCGCGGACGCATGGACGTGGCCCTGGCGATCACCGCCCATGAGCCGCCGGATGTGTTCAACCACAACCTGGAAACGGTACCGCGCCTGTACAAGGCCGCGCGGCCGGGTTCGGACTTCGAGTGGTCGCTGGACCTGCTGCAGAAATTCAAGCAGATGATGCCGCACATTCCGACCAAGTCCGGCCTGATGCTGGGTCTGGGCGAGACCGACGAAGAAGTCATCGAAGTCATGCAGCGCATGCGCGAGCACGACATCGACATGCTGACCCTCGGTCAGTATCTGCAACCGTCCCGCAGTCACTTGCCGGTACAGCGCTTCGTGCACCCGGACACCTTTGCCTGGTTTGCCGAAGAAGGCACGCGCATGGGCTTCAAGAACGTGGCGTCCGGGCCGCTGGTGCGTTCGTCCTATCACGCCGATCAACAACTCCATGGAGGTACGGACGGTTTCAAGCCATGATGGAATGACTGGTCATGCATGGAGCCGTTCCCGATGTCGCGTTCACCCTGTCTGATGTTGCTGTGCCTGAGCCTTGCCACGCCGTGCATGGCCGACGAGTCGAAACCCGGGCACATGGTGTATGTGCGCAGCGTCGACCCGGGCATCGCGCAGGACATCCGCTACGCTAGCGCGCACAACTTCACCGGGCACCCGCTCGACGGCTACCAGGCGGCGGAGTGCCTGCTGTCGCAGGACGCGGCGAAGGCGTTAGCCCGAGTGCAAAACTCACTGAAAGCCGAAGGCTACGGCTTGAAGGTATTCGACTGCTATCGCCCGACCCGCGCGGTGGTGGACATGGGCCGCTTCGCCAGCGAACCCGGCGACCCGCTCAAGACCGAGTTCTATCCACGGGTCGACAAGCAGGACTTCTGGCGCCTGGGTTATGTCGCGCGGGTGTCCAATCACTCTCGAGGCAACACCGTCGACCTGACCCTGACCGGCCCCGACGCCCTGCCCGCCGACACCTGGACACCTTCGGCGATACCGGCGGATTGCACCGCCCCCTATGGCGAGCGCTGGCACGACGGCGCGCTCGACATGGGCACCGGTTTCGATTGCTTCGATGAGCGGGCGCACACCGACTCGGCGCTGATCAACGCCACGGCCAAGGCCAATCGCCAGCGGCTGACCAGTGCCATGGCCAAGGAAGGCTTTGTGGGTTATTCGGCCGAGTGGTGGCACTTCACGTACAGTGGGAATCCGCCGAAGCCGGACGTCATGAACTTCCCCATCACGCCGCTCGCACCATGAACATTCTCTTCAAGCCCCTGTTGGTGGCGTTTTTTCCGCTGGCCGCCATGGCCCAGGGACTCGACGGCAGTGACCAACTGATCGTGGTCACCAGTAAAGGCTGGGATGACATCCAGGGTACTGCCCAACGCTATGAACGGCACGGGCAGACCTTGCAGAAGTTCGAAGCGCCCTTTGCAGTGGTGCTCGGCAAGAATGGCATGGGCTGGGGCAAGGGCCAACTCAACCCCGGGCGGCCTGAAGGGCCGATCAAAAAGGAAGGCGACGGCAAGGCGCCGGCCGGGATGTTCAGCCTGGGCACGGCGTTTGGCTACGAGCCTTCGGCCAATACCCGCCTGCCCTACCTGGCGCTGACAGCGACCATCGAATGCGTGGACGACAGCCAGTCGGCTCGCTACAACGAGCTGGTCGACAGCTCGGTCATTGCAAGAGACTGGAACAGTTCCGAACGCATGCGCCGCAGCGATGACTTGTATCGCCAGGGCATTTTCATCCGGCACAACACCCTGGCCACTCCCGCTGCCGGATCATGCATTTTCTTCCACATCTGGCGCGGACCCACCGCACCGACTCGCGGCTGCACCGCCATGGCCCCGGCGGATATCGCGCGGTTGTTCAACTGGCTGGACCCGGGAAAATCCCCGATGCTGGTGCAATTGCCCGAAGCGCAGTACGAACAGTTGCGCCAGCGCTGGGAACTTCCCGAACGCGAGTAAACGCTGAACCCTGTGGCGAGGGGGCTTGTCGGAACGCCGCATCGCCCCGTTGGGGCACGAAGTGCACCCAAAAAAGGGACTGCTACGCAGTCCAACGGGGGCAAGCCCCCTCGCCACAAAAGCCCCCTCGCCACAAATGCGGGAATTAACCCCGCTCAACCACCACGCCACTCATCGACGGCTTGGCCAGCGCGTAATAGATCACACCCGGCACCAGCAACCCGACGATCCAGGAAATATCCACGCCGCCCAGCTGCGCAACCATCGGCCCGGAGTAGAAATGGGTGTCGACAAAGGGCAACTGGATCAATACGCCGATCACGTACACGCTGATCCCCAGCACGTTCCAGCGACCGTAGCGCCCGTTCGGGTCGGACAACGCAGGAATGTCGTAACGTTCCTTGTTGATGAAGTAGTAATCCACCAGGTTGATCGCGCTCCAGGGGGTGAAGAACGTCAGCAAGAACAGGATGAAGTACTTGAACGAGTTGAGGAACGAGTACTGCCCCAGCAATGCCAGCGCGGTGGACGCCGCGACGATCAGCAGCACAAACAGCATGCGCTGGCGGGCGGTGATTTCCAGGCGACGACGAAAGCCGCTGATGATGGTGGCGATGCACATGAAACTGCCATAGGCGTTGAGGGTGGACACCGTGACCTTGCCGAACACAATGCTCAGGTACAGCAAGGACGCGATCACACCGCTACTGCCCAGGCCGACAATGGTCGCCACTTCGTGCCCACGGAAATTCGCCCCGGCCAGTGCGGCGGCGAACACCCCCAGCACCATCGAAGTCTGGGCCCCCAGCACGGTGCCAAGGCCCACGGCGGCGAAGGTTTTCCACGATGAGGTCTTGCTCGGCAGGTAACGTGAGTAGTCCGCCACGTAGGGGCCGAAGGCGATCTGCCAGGATGCCGAGAGCGAAACCGCCAGCAGGAAGGTGCTCCAGCCAAAATGACGATTGTCGAGCAGCAAGCCGATGTCGTTGAGGGTCATCAACCGGGTGAACAGGTAGGCGAACGCGATGATCCCCAGCACGCTGGCCACCCGCCCGACCAAGTGAATCACCCGATAACCGAAGATCGTCAGGAACGCGATGCACGCGGCGAAAATCAGGATGCCGGCGCTGTCGCTGACGCTGATCAATTGCGCAATCGCCTGCCCCGACAGCACCGCGCCGGTGGCGCTGAAACCGAGGTACATCAGGCACACCAGCACAATCGGGATTGCCGCGCCATACACCCCGAACTGCACTCGGCTGGAGATCATTTGCGGCAGCCCGAGCTTCGGACCTTGCGCCGCGTGCAGCGCCACTACGGCACCACCCAGCACCTGCCCGATCAGCAAGCCGATCAGTGACCAGAACACATCGCCGCCCAGCACCACGGCGAGGGCGCCGGTGACGATGGCGGTGATCTGCAGGTTGGCGCCTAGCCACAAGGTGAACTGGCTATAGAGGCTGCCGTGACGCTCAGCCTCGGGAATGAAATCGATCGAGCGAGTCTCGATCAGCGGACTTCGTTGCGCACTCATGACGATGTTTCCTTTGAGGAACTGTTTTTGTTGTCAGGGATGGAAGTTAGAACGTCTTGGTTGCACTGGCTACAACCGTTGCAGAGCAGAGGTCGTCATACCCGTACCAACTGGCGCACTCGCTTTTCGACAAGTCCGTGTCGATATAGCTCAGGCCCCAGGTGACGCCGACGAAGTCGCGGGTCAGCTTGGCTTCCCACTCGTAGTAAGACTCACGGCTATCGCCATTGGCGGACCAGAACGCGGGGTCATTTACATCGTTGCGCCCAAAGCGCAGGTCCAGGCCGACTTCGGCCGGCAAATCGATTTTGTAGCCCAGGTAGGTGTAAAGAGTGTCCTGGTCCTCGCCGAAGAAGTTCGGCGTGTCCTTGGAGTAATAGGCACCCAGCTTCACGCCGTACAGGTCGAGGACGGCGTAGACCTCGCTGAGGTTGAAGTCGGAATTTTTCGGGTAGTCGTACTTGATGTAGCCCAGATCCAGGCTGATGGCATCCGTCGCCTGCCAGTAATAACCGGCGTAGTACTCAAGCTCCTGGCGGGTATCGAAGCCGCCGCCGAAATCCACGTTGGAGGTCCAGGCTCCGATGTACAGGCCGCTGCTGTGCAACAGCGTTGCGCCGCCCTGTACTGCCGGATCGCCCAGGGTTTGCGAGATGCCCCGGGTGCGGTAATCGCTGACCACGCCCAAGGTCATGTCCAGGCTGAAATCATCGTTGAGGGTCAGGGCCTGGCTGCTCAGGGGGATCAATGCCAGTGTCGCGAGGGTCAATGCTGAAAGTGCGTTCATACAATTCTCTTGTTGTTATGGCGTACGGGAATTTCAGGCATGGCGATGCCAGGCCCCTCGCGCTACGAGGGGCTGGCGGTTTTTGCGTGTGCTGGGTGTACGCAGGTCAGGACGCGGGGGCGTAGACCTGCTTGCCGGCGAAGAAGGTGTTCAGGACTTTGGTTTCGAACAGTTCGTCATCGCTGACTTTGAACACATCGCGGTCGAGGATGATCAGGTCGGCCTGCTTGCCCGGTGCCAGCGAACCGATCTGCTGATCCAGGCGCAGGGTTTTCGCCGCGTTGATGGTGTAGGCGTAGAACATGGTCTGGCGGTCGATGCTTTCCTTGGCATTGAGTACACCCAACGGCCCCTTGCGCGTGCTGGCCTGGGCAATGGCGTTGAACGGATTGGCGCTCGACACCGGCCAGTCGCTGCCACCGGCAATCGTCGCGCCGGCGTTATGCAAGGACCGCGCGGGATACTGGTAACCGTAGGCAAAGGCGCTGATGTAAGGCTTGACCAGCTCGACGGTGTAGGACTCGCCAGTGGCCCACAGCAGCTGCATCGAGGCAATCACGCCCAGTTGCTTGAAGCGCGCAAACTCCTTGGGATTGACCAGTTGCAGGTGCGCGATGCTGTGGGGCACAGGTGTCGGGCTGAGCTTGCGCGCATACGCCACGCCATTGAGCGCTTCACGCACCGCGCGGTCGCCGACGGCATGCATGTGCACGATCCAGCCGCGTTTTTCCGCTGCCACTACCAGTTCGCCAAAGTGCGCCGGGTCGGTCAGCAGCTGACCGTCCTTGTGGCTGTTCTTGTACGGCACGACGACCGCCGCTGTTTGCCCCGGGAATTCGAGAATGCCGTCGACAAACACCTTGACGCCGGGGAACGTCAGGTTAGGCACGCCCTCGAACTGTTTCATTACTGTGGCGATCACCTCCAGGTCGGCAGGTTTGCTCTTCGGATTGGTGACCATCAGCGCGGCGACGTGGGCACTGAGTTCGCCGTTCTGTGCCAGTTCCTTGTACAGCGGCAGCACGCCGACACTTTCGGCGGTGGCATGGAAATCGAACAGCGAATCCTCACTGCCGCCGTTCGCCGCCGCGTCCATCCAGGCGGTGACGCCGAATTGATTGTTGATCTTCACCGCCTCGCGAGCGGCCTTGAGCATGGCCTCCGGGCTGGGCGCCGGAATCCCGTTACGCACCACGTCCCAGCGGGATTCGGCAAAGTAGCCGTTAGGAGTGAAGTCCGCTTCATGGCCGATGTAACCGCGTTCCTTTTCCGGCAGGCTCTTGACCAGCGCCGCGTCGATGTCCAGGCGTTTGAGCATCGCGTTGTTGGCCCAACCGGTGTGCCCGTCGATGCCACTGAAGACAATCGGTTGATCCGCCCAGCGTCCCTGGTTGAACACCTTGCCCAGTTCACGGCTTTTCTCCCAGTAAGCCGAACTGACCCCGGCCACGCTGATCACATCACCGGCGCGTGCGCGTCCAGCCTTGTCTTCCTCGATCAACCATTGCTCCAGTTCCGGCAAGGGTTTGACCTCGTCCAGCAGGTTGGCTTTCATGCTGTCGAAAGCGCCCACCACCGGGTGGCTGTGGGTGTCGATCATGCCCGGCATCAACACTTTGCCCGCCAAGTCGATGCGCTGGGTCTTGGCATCGGCCAGGGCATTGATTTCGGCATCGCTGCCCACTTTCAGAATCTTGCCGTCTTGCACCGCAACAGCCTGCACCAGCGCCTGGCCGGGTTCGGCGGTAAAGACCTTGCCGTTGAACAACACCAGGTCAGCGGCGGCCATCGCCTGCACCGACGACAAGGCCAACGCGGCGGCCAACAGGTTTGGAATGAATCGCATCGGAACGCTCTCTAGTTTTTATTGGACGGATCGAGAAGTGACAACTTGGGAAACAACCTGTGGCGCCAGTCCCAGGAACGGCGCCTTGGCCCACACGACCTTGCCGCCGACCAGCGTCAGCAGCACGTCATTACGGCCCAGCTCCTCCTCGGGCACCTGCATGAAGTTCTTGTCGAGCACGATCAGGTCAGCGAACTTGCCGACTTCGACCGAGCCCAGCACCGCGTCCAGCTTCAGCTGTTCGGCGGAACTGAGGGTGATGCTGCGCAGCACCTCGGCTCGCGACAGCGCCGGATCGGCGTTGAGTCGCCCGGCATACTTGGGCCCATAGCTGTGCGGATTGGTCGGATCGCCCGAACGGGTGACACCGACTTTCAGCGCCAGGAACTCGTCGAGGGGATCGACCGGCCAATCGCTGCCGAACGCCACTCGGCCGCCGGCATGGGCGATGCTGCCGGAAGGCTCCATGCGCTCGAATCGCTCGGCACCGAGGTGATCGCTGGTTCCGTCGACCGTGGACGGGGCCTGCTGCGCCCACTGGAACGACATGGTGGCGGTGACGTCCAGTGCCTTGAAACGTGCGTAATCGGCAGGGTCGACTGACTCGGCGTGAGCGATGGCCGGGCGGAAGTCTTGACCGGGCAGTTGCTGACGCACGTAGGCAACGCTGTCCAGAGCGTCGCGCACCGCGCGCTCGCCGGTGGCGTGCAGGTGCGGATCGAGACCGGCCTTGACCGCTTGCAGCACCAGCGGATTGAGCACCTGCGGCGGGAAGTACAGCTCGCCCAGGTTCTTGCCCGGCGTCCACTGCGGCGCCTTGTCGGTACCGCTGTTGTGCAGGTACGGGGTCAACATGGCGCCGGTGTCCGCCGGGGCGTTGATGATGCCGTCCATGAACAGTTTGACGTGGCGCATGTTCACGCCCGGTGCGACCTTCACCTCACCCTGGTCGTAGGTGCTGGCCAGGGCCTTGGCCTCGGCGATGGTTTTCACCGGGTCGGCGGCCGCGGCGGCCGGGTCCAGCTTGATCGCCAGCAAGGCCCGGGCGGTCAGTTCGCCGGACTGTTGCAGGCGGGTGAAGGCCTTGCCGTTTTCCGGCCCCGCCAGCGCATCGAAGAAACTGGTGATGCCTTGCTGGCGCATGGCGTCGAGCGCCGCTCGCATCTGATTGAGTTTTTCCGCGTCGGTCGCCGGCGGCACCACGGCGGCCAACGATTCGGCGGCGCCGTCTTCACAAATACCGTTCGGGTTGCCGGCGCTGTCGCGTCGGTATTTGCCGTCCTCGGGGTCGGCGGTGTTCTTGTTGATCCCGGCCAGTTCCAGCCCGCGGGAGTTGGTCAGCACGGTGTGGAAATCGGTGGAGCGCACCTGGATCGGACGCTGGGTCTTGAGCGCGTCCAGGGTCGATTTGTCGGCGTCGCCGTCGAGCCCGGTCATGCCCATGCGGTCCCAGCTGCCCACTTCCAGCCAGACGTCCGGGCCCTTGTCCTTGTCGGCATCGAGGCAGGCCTGGATGCTCGCCTGAAACTGCGCGCGGGTCATGGTCTGGTATTTCAGGTCGCACAAGGTCATGGCGCGACCACCATCCCCGGGGTGCATGTGTGCATCGACGAAGCCCGGCATCAGCATGCGTCCGGCCAGGTCGATCAGTTGTGTCTGCTTGCCGATGTAGCCGTCGACCCCGGCATCGCTGCCGACGTAGACGATCTTGCCACCCGAAATGGCGATGGCCTGCTGCACGGAATTCTGGCCATCGACGGTGTAGACGTAGCCATTGCGCATGACCGTGTCGGCGGGCGCCGCGCCCAATGCCATGCAGGAAAACGCCGTTGTCGACGCAACGGCGATGAACAACCTGGAAAGTCTCAAATGCCTCACCCCTGTTCTTATTGTTTTGAAGCGGCCCGAAGCGACTGCGCAAGCCCTTGTATAGACAGGGCCTACCCTATAGGGCGCGGCGCGCGAATGGACCTCTGCAAATGAGGAGGGGTCAGGCAAATAATTGAAACGGCGGGGATCAGTCCCGGCGCACGGACTCCGTCAGCGCACCCGGTGAACGCAGGACGGAGCCCAGTTCCACCTTGCTTTTCACACCGAGCTGCAAGTAGCAGTTACGCAGGTAGGTGCGCACGGTCGACGGGCTCAAGGCGAGCATTCTGGCGATTTCCTTGTAGGAGTGGCCCGCGGCGAACAGCATCGCCGCCGTGCGCTCCCGAGGTGCCAGGCCGTCCCCGCCCGACGGTGCTTCGAGGGACAGGATGACGTGTTCGGCGTTGGGGCTCAGGGTCAGGGCGCAGCGGCCCAGACGAATCACGCAGGGGGCTTTGGACAATTGCGCGATTACCTCCGGTGGCAGCGTGGAACCGCTCCAGCCGGGCAGTTCGCGCTGGATGGCGACGCACAGCCTGGCCCCCACATAGAGCAGACTGCCGTCCATGCGCGCGACACCAAAATCACTCGCGCCGTTTTCGCTGTCGAAGCGAATCATGTCCTGCACCTGAAACCGCCACAGCTGGAACAGGTGATCGCAGAACGCCGAAAACAGCTCGGCTTCGTTCTCCTCGAACGCCTGTTCATCCTGCCCCCGGTAGAGGCAGACGAAAAACATCAGGCCGCTTTCGGGCAATTCGTAGGTGATGCTCATCAGGTGATAGAGGTCGAAGCGCCGGGCGAAATCATTGACCGCCTCGCAAGGGTCGTTGAAACCCGTGTCGCACACCACCTCACCGGGACGATTGAGCGTGGCGTAGGAGAACTGATCGTTGGCCGCCACCGGATGCCATTCGGCGGCAAAGGATTCAGGAAGATTGATGCTGCCATGCATCCAGCTTTGCATGGGCACCTCAGGACCTGGTGCAGACATTTCGCCCCACCAGGCAGATGCGAAGGGCACCAGCTGACCGAATGCCTGCAGGCCATCGGCGATGAACCGCGACGCCCCGCTCTCCCGCGCCAGCCGGCCCAGGTGCAATACGCAATGATTGAACGCCTTCAGCGTGGCCAACGACCCGTCGTCGCCGACCTTGTTCCCCTCCTCCATCATGACGATCCCGTTCACTGCATGGTCTGTTGCCGGGACGATGCCATAGCGCCGGGAATGGCGTCCAGTTCGCCGTGACATCAGCAGTTACAACAACCGCTCAGCCGTACAACTGCGGCCGCCGGTCCTGATGCAGGTCATTGCGCGCACTGATGCGCTTGTTGCGCGCCTCGGCGAGGTTCAGCGTGGCCAGCAACATCTGCTCACCGCCCTGCTCCGCCGGCCCGGCCAACGGATAGCCGTCGGCATCGACGATGACCGAGCCCTGGACCCAACCAACTCCACGTTCATGGCCATAGCGATCACAGGCGGCGATGAACATGCGGTTGACCGAGGCATTGGCCTGCACCCGCAGCACTTCGGCCGGGCGCTCGGTTTGCGGCCGCGGACCGTCGGGCCAATTGACCGGCGCGCACAACAGTTCGGCCCCGGCCAGCGCCGCAAGACGCACCCACTCGGGGAACTCCAGGTCGTAGCAAATCAGCATGCCGAGCCGTCCATGCACAGTTTCGACCACCGGCGGTGGCGCATCGCCGGCCGTGAAGATGTCCTTCTCGACATCCCACAGATGCGCCTTGCGGTACACCGCGCGCAGGCCGTTGGCATCGATCATCGCCGCGCTGTTGGCCAGTTCATCAGCGGGCAGGCGCTCGCAGAAGCCGCCGACTATCACCAGGTTCAGCTCACGGGCCAGGGCCTGCCACAGTTGCAAGGCCGGACCATCAACGGTTTCCGCCAGGCCCAGCGCCTCAAAGCGGTCGGCAAACAGATAGCCGCTCTGCACCAGTTCGGGCAGCACGACGACTTGCGCGCCCTGAAAGGCTGCCTGGCGAATCGCGCGTTCGGTGAGCGTGCGGTTGTAGGCCAGGTCGCCTATTTTCGGTGCCAGTTGGCAGCAGGCGACCACTGTGTTTTTAGCGTTGTTCAACGCACTGTCTCCGCAGATGAATGGGTCATGGCGACGATGTCGCTTTCGCTCAGCGCGTCGATCACCCGGCGTTCGGCGGCCAGATCAATCGAGCGACTGAGCAGGTAGTAGGTCAGCCCCGACACCACAAGCCCCACCAGCCAGGCGATGTCCACGCCTTCAAGCATCCGCGCCAGCGGACCAACGAACACTTCCTTGTTGGCCGCTGCGTTGAAGATGTAGAAGAACGGCACCATCGCGGCGAAGCCGATCAGGTACGAAACGATGCCGCGAAATTGCCAGGCGCCGTAGATGCCTTTTGGCGTGAAGAAATGCGGGATCGCATAACGGCCCTTGCGCACGAAGAAGTAGTCCACCAGGTTGACGGCGGTCCACGGCACGAGGAAGTACAGCAGCAACACCAGGAAGGTGTTCAGCAGAGCGATGCCGTCACCTTTGATCGACAGCACGCAGGTCAACAGGATGACGCTGATCACACTGATCGAGAGCACACGGGCGCGGGGTGTCGGGGTGATTTTTTTGATCGAGTCGACGCCGGTCAGCAGCGTCAGCATGGCGCTGTAGGTGTTGAGCGCGATGATCGGCAGGAAGCCCGCCACCGAAACGATCACCAGCAGATTGCCCAGCCCCGGAATCATCGACGAGCCGACCTGATTCAACGCCACCAGCGCATCCGCCGCTTTCAATTGCTGCGCCAGCCAGGCACCGAGGCCGATCATCCAGCTGCCCGACAACGAGGCGCCGATGAACACCGCCGCAATCAGTTTCGTCCGGCTGGTGTTTTTCGGCAGGTAACGGGAATAGTCGGACACGTAGGGTGCATAGGAAATGTTGTAGCTGGCACCGATGGCGAACAACGTGGCGAAGGCCACCCAGTTGAAGCCCAGGTCGGTTGCCGGGGTGACGCCTTCGGAACCTGCGCCGAACATCAGGGCGATGGTCACCAGTGCGTACAGCGGCAAGGTCGCCAGCAAGGCCCACTTGAAGGCCTTGTGCATCAGGTCGTGGCCGTAGATCGACAACAGCGCGCCGATCATTACCACGGCCACGGCCACGATGGTCGGGTCGATGCCAAACACATGTTCAAGGCCGTTCATGATCAGCGAGATGTTCACCACATTGAAACCGACGAACACAAACATCGTCGCCATCAACGCCAGGATCACCCCGCGATAACCGAACTGCGCACGGGACTGGATCATCTGCGGCAGGCCCATTTCCGGGCCCTGGGAGCCGTGGAACGCCATGAAAATGGTGCCGAACATGATGCCCAGGGCACCGGCGAGCATGGTCCACAGCGCCGACAAGCCGAGGCTCGGGCCGACAAAGCCGATGGAGATGGTGAAGAAGTGGAAATTGCCGAGGAACCAGAATGGGCCCTGGCTGCCGAGTTTGGCGTGACGTTCGTTTTCCGGAATGTAATCGATGGAGTGGCCTTCGATGGCCAACCCGCCGCTCGCCTCGGTGGCGTGCGCAGACACTGGGGAACCTGACATACGATTGTTCCTATGCTGTTGTTTGTTGTTTTTGTGGGTACAGCGCTCGCTACGACGTCCAGATCAGGTGAAACTCCAGAAAAAGCTGACGATGACGCTGGTTTCACGGCAATGTAGGGCGTGAGTTCTGGCAGTAAAATATCGCAGGCACACTGTTCACATAGATCGGTATCTATGTAAGCGAGAATCGGGAGCCCCCATGCTGGGAACTGTTACGGAGCTGGATCTGCGTCTGATCCGGGTATTTCTGACCGTCGTCGAAGCGGGCGGCATCTCGGCGGCACAAACCGCTCTCAACACCACGCAACCCACGATCAGCGCGCAACTGGCAACGCTGGAAGCGCGGGTCGGTTTCCGCCTGTGCGAACGCGGACGCGGCGGGTTTTCCGTGACGCCCAAAGGTACTCAATTCATTGAGGCAGCCCGGCGCTTGCTGGCGGCGGCCGAAGGTTTTCGGGTCGAGGTGCAGCACATCAACCGCAAAGTCTCGGGCAGTATCAACATCGGTTTGCTAGGGCAAATCGACCCGGTGGCGAACAGGAAAATCGGCCAGGCCATTGCCCGATTGCGGGCTCGGCACGAGGGGCTGTACTTCCATTTCACCGAGCTGTCGTCGTCCCTGCTGGAAGAAAAAATCATCAACGGCCATATCGACCTGGCCATCGGTTACTTCTGGCACCGCTTGCCCAGCATCGATTATTTCCCGCTGTTCCCGGAAACCCAGATTGCCTACTGCGCGCCCTCGCATCCACTGTTCGACCAGGTTGGCGCGCTGACCCGGGAAGATGTCAGCGGGTTTGACTGGGTCTGGCCGAGCCATCCGCTGCCGGAAATGCCGGCCCCCACCTCCATCGAGCGCCTGACCGTGCTCACCGACAGCATGGACGGCGCGGCCCTGCTGATTCTGTCCGGCCAGCACCTGGGGTTTCTGCCGCAGCACTACGCGACCCGGCATGAACAGCTGGGGCAGTTGCACCCGCTGAACCCTGACCTGCTGCGCTATGAGGTGAGCTTTCATGCGGCGGTGCGGCATTCGGCGCGGCAGCGGGACCTGGTGAGTGCGTTCCTGAACGAGCTGATCGAGATTTTCGGTTCACCCTTGTAGGAGCGAGCCTGCTCGCGATGGACTTCCGGGCACCGCTGGGTATCTGGCCCCCCGCGTTATCGTTAACGTCCATCGCGAGCCGGCTCGCTCCTACAAGGGGGGCGCAATGGTGTTATCAGAAGCGGATTTCAGCAGCCGGGACCACATCGATCCGGGCCACCGAGCCGCTCAGATCTGCCCAATCCTTGTTGTGTTGGGCAATGATGTCCTCGGCAGTGACATTGCCATTGTCGACGGTGGAGTGCGCGTCGGCGGCCAACACCACGTCATAGCCCAATTGATGCGCCTGACGCAGGGTTGCATTCACGCAGTAATCGGTTTGCAGGCCGCAGATGACCAGCCTTTCGAAGTCTTCTACCGGCAACAACCGTTGCAGGTTGGTCTGATAGAACGAATCGCCAGTGGTTTTACGTACGCGATGATCTTCGGGCGATGTTTGCAGCCCTTCGGCCAGTTGCCAGCCTGGGGCACCGTGTTTCAACAGTTCACCCTCTTCTTCATGCTGGATCAGCACCACCGGAACGCCGGCCTTGCGCGCCCGGGCAGACAGGTCATTGATGGTGTTGATGACCCGTCCAATCTCGAAGCACTCGTACTCCCCGGAACACAAAGCTTGCTGGACGTCGATGATTAATAACGCAGTGGTCATGATTTCCTTCCTTGATATGTCGAGGGATCAGGGGACGAACATAAGCCCGTCCCCCTCCGGACACAACCCTCAATAACCCAGCGACAACCCGGTGTTACGCCGTGGGTCGTTCGCCCCGTAGAAACGGTTATTGCCTACCGGTTTGCCACCCAGGGATGGCGCGCCGACCAGGATCGCCGCCAGGTGGTTGGCATCCTGGGGACCGGCGAACTTGTGGCCCCAGCTCTCGAGGATTTTCACCGTGTCCGGGCTGGTGGTGAAGGCTTCCAGGTTGGTTTCCTCCGGCAGCCACTGCTGGTGGAAACGCGGTGCATCCACCGCCTCCTGGATGTTCATGCCGTAGTCGATCACGTTGAGCATGGTCAGCAATGTCGCGGTGATGATGCGGCTGCCGCCCGGAGTGCCGACCACCATCACCACTTTGCCGTCCTTGGTGACGATGGTCGGGCTCATGGACGACAGCGGCGCCTTGCCGGGCGCGATGGCGTTGGCCTCGCCCTGCACCAGGCCGTACATGTTCGGTACGCCGATCTTCGAGGTGAAGTCGTCCATTTCATCGTTGAGGATGACCCCGGTCTTGCTCGCCATCACGCCAGCACCGAACCAGTCGTTGAGGGTGTAGGTCACCGACACCGCGTTGCCCCACTTGTCGACGATGGAGTAATGGGTGGTGTTGCTGCCTTCATGGGGCGCTACGCCGGGCTTGAGTTCACTGGATACCGCGGCTTTTTGTGGTTTGATCGCCTCGCGCAGCTTGGTCGCGTAGTTTTTATCCAGCAGATGGGCAATCGGGTTCTTCACGAAATCCGGGTCGCCCAGGTAACTGTTGCGGTCCACATAGGCATGGCGCATTGCCTCGATCTGATAGTGCATGCCCTGGGCCGAGTGGTAGCCCAGTTCCTTCATCGGGTAGCCTTCGAGGATGTTCATGATCTCGCAGATCACCACGCCGCCGGAGCTCGGTGGCGGTGCGGAAACCACGTGATAGCCACGGTAGTCGCACTCGATGGGCGCCAGTTCACGGGTCTTGTATTTGTCGAGGTCGGCCTGGGTGATGATGCCCTTGTTGGCCTGACTGGAGGTGACGATGGCGTCGGCCACCCAGCCTTTATAGAAACCGTCGGCGCCTTTCTCGGAGATCTCCCGCAAGGTTTTGCTCAGGTCCTTTTGCACCAGTTTTTGGCCGACCTGCATCGGCTCGCCGTTACTCAAGAAGATCGAGCCGGAATCCTTGATGTCCTTCTTGAACATGTCGGTGGCGTAGTCCAGCAGATCGACATCCCCCTGCTCCAGCACGAAACCGTCTTCGGCCAGCTTGATGGCCGGGGCGATGATTTCCTTGCGCGGCTTGGTGCCGTACTTGGACAGCGCCAGTTCCATGCCCGATACCGTGCCCGGCACACCCACGGCCAGGTGGCCACGGGTACTCAGATCGGGGACGACATTGCCCTCCTTGTCCAGGTACATGTTGGCGGTTGCGGCCAGCGGGGCTTTTTCACGGAAGTCGAGGAAGGTCTTGCGCCCGTCCGCCAGTTGAATGGTCATGAAACCACCGCCGCCAAGGTTGCCTGCCGCGGGGTACACCACTGCCAGCGCATAGCCGACCGCGACCGCCGCATCCACGGCATTGCCGCCGTTCTTGAGCACATCCACGCCCACATGGCTGGCCAGGTGCTGGGCCGTGACCACCATGCCGTTTTCCCCGGTAGCCGGGGCCACGGAGGCGGCATGGGCGGTCAGGCAGCTGAGCGCCAAGGAGGTCGCAATCAGCGATTTGGCAAAAGGTTCGTACTTCATGAGTCGGTCTCTTCTTGTTATTAAACAGGGGAACGTTTCGAAAGCAGTAGGCAAGTATGGTCGGGATTACGTATTGCGCCTCCCCGCCGAGGCAGTATCCTTAACGCCTGTTCAGCAATTTTGCGCGAGCCCTGGCATGACCTATACCTGCACCACCGTGGCCTCCCCCGTGGGCCAGTTGAAGCTGGTCGCGAACGGTTCACGACTGGCGGCCATCCTCTGGGAAAACGACAAACCCGGGCGGGTGTGCCTGGGACCGATGAGCGAAGCGCCGGACAATCCGATCCTGGTGCGCACGGCTGCGCAGCTACACGAATATTTTTCCGGCACCCGCGATCGCTTCGAACTGGATCTGGATTTTGCCGGCACGGAATTTCAGAAGAAGGTCTGGGCGGCGCTGCTGACCATCCCGTTCGGCGAGACCCGCAGCTACAGCCAGATCGCCGAACAGATCGGCAACCCGGCGGCAGTCAGGGCGGTGGGTGCGGCGAATGGCAAGAACCCGATTTCGATCGTGGCGCCCTGTCATCGGGTGATTGGCGCGTCGGGCAAGCTCACCGGGTTTGCCGGTGGGCTTGAGGCGAAGGCGTTGTTGCTGACCCTGGAGGGCTGCGAGTGGTCAGGCGCCAGTCGCATGGATGATTTGTTTTAGGGACGCACTGCATCTTTGTGGCGAGGGGGCTTGCCCCCGTTGGACTGCGCAGCGGTCCCAAAAGCATTTGTACTTTTATTCTGGACGTTCGCACGCTCCGCGATGACGACTGCTTCGCAGCCGAACGGGGGCAAGCCCCCTCGCCACAAAAGCCCTTCCACCACAGGGTCAGGTTGGGGCGAAGAGGTTTTTCATCGCCGCATACTGCAACAGCATGATGGTCTTGGCGTCGCAGATTTCGCCACGGTAAAACGCTTCGAGCGCGTCCTCGAACGTCCACTCCAGCACTTCCAGCTCTTCGGTTTCCGCCTCCAGCCCGCCACCGTCGCTGACTTTCGACTTCGCGTCGTATTCGGCAATGAAGAAGTGCAGTTTTTCCGTCACCGAACCGGGGCTCATGTACGCCTCGAACACCTTCTGCACATGGTGCACGCGGTAACCCGTCTCCTCCTCCGCTTCATCGCGGATGCGGTCTTCAGGTGCCGCGCCTTCCAACAGCCCTGCCGCCACTTCGATCAACAGCCCATCGTGACCGTTGACGAATACCGGCAGGCGAAATTGCCGGGTCAGTACCACGGTTTTCTTTTCGCGGTTGTACAGGAGAATCGCCGCGCCATTGCCACGGTCGTAGACCTCCCGGACCTGGCGTTGCCACTCGCCGTTGTTGCGTTGGTAATCGAAGGTGATTTTCTTGAGCAGGTACCAGTCGTGGGACAATACCTGAGACTCAAGGATGTTGACCCGCTCGGCTGTGTTCGACATGACAACGCGTCCTGTGATTTGTCTGAGGGTCCACATGTTAAGTGAAAACGCACAGCCTTTGCCCCCTCAGGCAAGCTGCGCCTTGTACTCCTTCTCGTATTGTCCGGCCAATGACTCTTTCTGTTTGTCGTTGAGCAGCTTGCCAGCCATCTGGAAGAACTTCTGCTCTTCTTCCTCGAGGTGATGATGCACTTTCTCCGAGAGTTTCTTCGCGGTCACCAGCCACGCCGGGCTGGACATCTCGGTGTCGTCCAGTTCCTCCATCATTTCGTCCATTTCGTGATGTTCGGCGATGCCATGACGGCTGAGGTCGATACCGTTGTCGACCTCCATCAACGGGATGTAGAAATGCCGCTCTTCGGCCGTGGCGTGTGCCTGCAATTCAGACTTGAGTTGCTTGTACGCCTCGACCCGCTCAGGCGTATCGCCGCTGGTATGGATCAGCGCTTTTGCATAGGTCCGTTGGCGTTCGTGGCTTTCACGCAAGGCTTCAAAAATGTTCACGGGGTGGTTGTCCTCATCAGCTGCGTTCTGGAGTGACGCGTCTTAAGGAATGACAGCTGCGCATTGGCCACGGTTCAACTTTTCCGGGGATGGAACAATCGCGACAACCGGGATAGGCTGCGGTTTCACTGCCATAAGGATATAGCCATGAACCTGCGTATCGAACGCAAGCACAACCCCAGCACCGAAGAGCGCGAGGCGATCCTCGTGCCGTTACGCGCCTACAACTCCTCGAAGTCTGCAAGCCCGCCACCGGAACATATCGCGTTACTGATACGCGACGACAACGACGAAATCGTCGGCGGCGTTTACGCCCGGTTGTTCTATCAGTGGTTGTTCATAGACTTGCTGGCGGTGCCGGAACAGGCCCGGGGACAAGGCATGGGCACCCGGTTGATGCAGATGGCCGAAGACCTTGCACGGGAAAAGGAATGCGTCGGTCTGTGGCTGGAAACCTTCGAGTTCCAGGCGCCGGAGTTCTACAAGAAATGCGGCTACAGCGAGATCGGCCACATTGCCGATTACCCGCCGGGCCACAAGCACTTCTTCTTCCAGAAGCGCCTGAATTACTGACCACACACAAAACAACTGTGGGAGCGGGCTTGCTCGCGAAAGCGGTCTATCAACCAACATTGATAGCGACTGACACTAAGTCTTCGCGAGCAAGCCCGCTCCCACAAGTTACTGCGCAAGCCTTCGAATCACAGGCAAGTCGCCAACGCCGCCAACCGGCGCTTGGCCACGAAATCATCCTTCTGAGCGTAGTAGCTCAACACCGTGCCCGAGGCATCGGTGGTCACGTCGACGAAGGACTCCGCCGAACGGGTGTAAACCGTCGTGCCGCCCTTCTCCCCCGGTTGCAGATAGGCAGCGGCATCGACGCCGAACACGGCCTCGTCCTGCCAGGAAAACTGCACGCACTGGGCGACGTCTTTGCCCGGTTTTTCCGAGTTCAGGGTCTTGTACGGGGCCTTGGTGCGGGCGTCGTTCATCGCCGAGCCTGCGCATCCGGCCAGCAACGTCACGGCCAGCGCCACCATCAGAATTCGCATTGCATTCACTCATCAGGAAAAAGCGGACTTTATCACCCCGGCGGGCCGTACCGTTCTGCTTTACTGCATTTATACCGCGACAGCGCGCAACGATTCGCGCACCCTGTCGCGCCAATATCGCCCCATCGCACCCATGACTGGAAACCTGATGACACCTAATGCCGAGTTCTACAAACCGAGCACTGAATATGCCGACAAGCTGATCAGCCAGATCGGTCAGACGCCCTCCTGGATTGCCAAGCGAATCGGCGTCACCGACAAGCGGATTCGTTACATCCTCGACGGCGAAAGAACCGTCAAAGGCGAAACCACGCCGATCCAGATGACCTACATCGAACAGTTTGCCCTCGAATGCCTGGCGGCAGCGGCCAAGGCCAGCAAGAAGTAGTCTTCGTAATCCCATCCAAGGAGCGACCATGGCGGCAACCGAGCAGCAACATGAGCAGGCACTGAAGCGGTTTCTCGATGCGCGCCCCGAGTTGCGCGAAGAACTCGACCACCTCAACCCGCTGTTGGCCCAGGCCAAGGGTGAAACGGCGGCACAGTATCGCGAAGAACGGCTGCACGAAGCGTTTGAAGCTGAAGCAGAACGCCAGCAGTTGTTCGCCTGGGAACTGACGTTGCAGTTAACTGCCGCCACGCCCCGGGACTACGAAGCGCAGCGCCTTGAAGTACACCGGGAAGTGGCGGAAATGGCCGGCATGGACTGGCTGGAATATTGCGAGTTGAATGGGATAAAACCGTAAACACTGTTCATGGAGGCCATCGCCGATGCTGCCCAACACCGCCAGGACCCACGCCAGCCCCGGTCATTTGCACACACAGAAATGGCGCGGGCGCATAGGCTTGAGCCTGGTGGCCATGCTCTCGGTACTCGCCGGCATGACCGACGCCATCGGCTTCATGGCCAGCGGCGACTTCGTTTCGTTCATGAGCGGCAATACCACCCGGATGGCGGTCGCCATCAGTACTGGTGACCTTGGGTTGACCCTGCGCCTGGTGATCCTCATCGCCACCTTCATCGTCGGCAACGCGCTGGGCATTATCGTCAGCCGCCTGGGCAGACGCCGGACCCTGCCCTTGTTACTGTGCATTGCCGCCCTGCTGTGCGCCGCCGCGGCCTGGTCGTATGACGAGCAACTGCCAGCCCTGCTGGCGGCGATCATCGCCATGGGCATGCTCAACGCCGCGGTGGAAGAAGTAAATGGCCTGCCGGTGGGCCTGACCTACGTTACCGGTGCCCTGTCGCGTTTCGGCCGCGGGCTGGGCCGCTGGATGCTCGGCGAGCGCCGTAGCGGCTGGCGGGTGCAGTTGATCCCCTGGACCGGCATGTTCGCCGGCGCGGTACTCGGTGCCGTGCTGGAACACCACCTGGGGCTCAAGGCGTTGTTTGCCAGTGGCCTGCTGGCTGCCGGGCTCGGGGTGCTGTCGTTGAAGATCCCGCGGCGTTGGCAGTTGGGGTATATGCCGCGCTGAGTCTGGTGTTGTCTGGGCGGGCCTCATCGCGAGCAAGCTCGCTCCCACAGTGGACCTGTGGTGGTTGCTGATTTTGTGTCCGACGCAAATCCCTTGTGGGAGCGAGCTTGCTCGCGATGAGGCCCGCCCAGACAACATCACTTTAGCCGCCCCGCCGATAAAGCATTATCATGGCGGCAGTTTCGCTGATCGAGTCCGTCATGAAGTTCGCCATCGCCGTATTTTCCGCCGCCCATGCGCCCTCCTCGCGCCGAGCCCTGCTGTTCGCCCAGGCCGCGCTGGCCGGCGGGCACGAGATTGTCCGGCTGTTTTTCTATCAGGACGGCGTCTACAACGCGTCCGCCAGCGTGGTCACGCCCCAGGATGAACTGGACCTGCCCAAGCAATGGCGTGCCTTTGTCGGTGACCATCAACTCGATGGCGTGGTGTGCATCGCCGCCGCGCTGCGTCGTGGCGTGTTGAACGAGGAAGAAGCCAGGCGCTATCAGCGTGAGGCTGTAGCCGTCGGCGCACCGTGGGAATTGTCCGGCCTCGGCCAATTGCATGACGCGGCGCAGGATGCCGACCGTCTGATCTGTTTCGGAGGCGCATGACATGGCCAAATCCATATTGATCATCAACCGCCAGTCGCCATGGTCCGGCCCAGGCGCGCGGGAAGCGCTGGATATCGTGCTGGCCGGGGGCGCTTTCGATCTGCCGATCGGCCTGTTGTTTCTCGATGACGGCGTGTTCCAGCTGGCCGCCGGTCAGAACGCCAAGGCCCTGCAACAGAAAGACCTGAGCGCCAACCTGCAAGCCCTGCCGATGTTCGGTGTCGAGGAACTGTTTGCCTGTGGCGACAGCATCACCCAGCGTGGCCTGGACCCCAGCGGCCTGTCGCTGGAAGAAGCCCAGGTATTGGCCGCCCACGAAATCACCGCCCTCATTGACCGTTACGACCAGGTGATCACCCTCTGATGTCGACTTTGCATGTGTTGTCTCATTCCCCGTTCGGCGACGAACGCCTGACCAGTTGCCTGCGCGTGATCGGCGCCAACGACGGGTTGCTGTTGTCCGGTGATGCCGCCTATGCGTTGCAACCAGGCACCGCGCCGTTCACTGCGCTCAGCACGCGCGGCCTGAAGCTGTTCGTGCTGGCCGAAGATGCCCAGGCCCGTGCGCTTGCGGTTCCAGACTGGGCCAGTGCCATCGATTACCCGGCCTTCGTCGAGCTGTCGATTCACTACGACAAGGTCAACAGTTGGCTATGAAGGCATTGACGGTCGGCCCCCGCGCCATCGAACTGGACAAGGACGGTTTCCTGGTCGAACTGAGTGACTGGTCCGCCGATGTGGCCAGTGCCCTGGCGGCGGCCGAAGACATCGAGTTGACGCCCGAACACTGGGAAGTCCTCGAACTGCTGCGCAGTTTCTACGCCGAATTCCAGCTGTCACCGGCCACCCGCCCGTTGATCAAGTACACCGCCCTGAAACTCGGCCCGGAAAAAGGCAACAGCCTGCACCTGAACCGACTGTTCAAAGGCACTCCCGCCAAACTCGCCGCGAAACTGGCGGGCCTGCCCAAACCGACGAATTGCTTATGACCGATTACCCAGCACTGACACTCGAAACACCCGCCGAGCATCCGTTCGCCCAGTTCGT
Organism: Pseudomonas sp. BF-B-30; assembly: GCF_019956305.1. NCBI lineage: Bacteria > Pseudomonadati > Pseudomonadota > Gammaproteobacteria > Pseudomonadales > Pseudomonadaceae > Pseudomonas > Pseudomonas sp. BF-B-30. Next base: position 77,868 of record NZ_JAHBDG010000007.1, read on the forward strand.
ACGGATCCTTGGCAAAGGCAAGCGCGGCGCCCGTGACCTGACCCGGGTCGAGGCCCGGGAAGCCATGGGCATGGTGCTCGATGAAAAGGTCGAGGAAACCCAGCTCGGCGCATTCCTGATGCTGTTGCGGCACAAGGAAGAAAGCTTCGAGGAGATGGCGGGTTTCACCGAAGCCTTGCGCGAACGCCTGAATCCTCCGGCAATGGCAGTGGATCTGGACTGGCCGACCTATGCCGGCAAGAAGCGGCACTTGCCGTGGTATCTGCTGGCGGCCAAGTGCCTGGCGCAAAACGGCGTGCGGATTTTCATGCACGGCGGCGGCGCCCACACGGCCGGACGCTTGTACAGCGAGCAACTGCTGGGCGAATTGAACATCCCGTTGTGCCGTAACTGGCAACAGGTGGGTTCGGCGCTGGATAACGGCGGCCTGGCCTTCATGCCATTGATGGACTGGGCGCCACAGCTGCAACGCATGATCGACCTGCGCAACACCCTGGGCCTGCGCTCGCCGATCCACTCCCTGGCGCGGATCCTCAATCCGTTGGGCGCCCGTTGCGGCCTGCAGAGCATTTTCCACCCGGGTTATCAGGCCGTGCATCGCGACGCCAGTGGATTGCTCGGTGATACCGCCATCGTGATCAAGGGCGATGGCGGCGAGATCGAGATCAACCCGGACGCCGACAGTCACCTGTACGGCACCACCGGGGGCGAGAGCTGGGACGAGGAATGGCCGCAGTTGTCGGCGCAGCGTCACGTCAAACCTGCCTCGCTTGATCCTGAGCATTTGAAAGCGGTCTGGCGTGGCGACGTGGTCGACAGCTACCCGCAAATGGCCCTGATCTCGACCATGGCCTTGGCCCTGCGTGGCCTTGGCCAGACCCGCGAACAGGCCTTCGAAACCGCTGAAAAATACTGGGCCGCGCGGGACAAATCGATTTAATCGATCATTCGCGCCCGATCTTTGCGCTTTTTGTTCGAACTCATCGGAATAGACTCGACTCCATCGATTATGGGTTTCGGGAGTCTTGAACATGGGTTTGTTAGTGGATGGCCGCTGGCAGGACAAGTGGTACGAAAGCAGCAAGGACGGCGCGTTCCAGCGCGAACAGGCGCAGCGTCGCAACTGGCTGACCGCTGACGGCAAGCCGGGACCGACCGGCATCGGCGGTTTCGCGGCCGAACCCGGGTGCTATCACCTGTACGTGTCCCTGGCCTGTCCGTGGGCCCATCGCACACTGATCCTGCGCAAACTCAAAGGCCTCGAAAACCTGATCGACGTTTCGGTGGTCAGTTGGTTGATGCTGGAAAACGGCTGGACCTTCGACCAGCACCTGGGGTCGACCGGCGACAAGCTCGACCACTTCGAATTCATGCACCAGCGCTACACCGCCGACACCGCCGACTACACCGGTCGCGTCACCGTACCGGTGCTGTGGGACAAACAGCAAAAGCGCATCGTCAACAATGAATCATCGGAAATCATCCGCATGTTCAATGGCGCCTTCGACGATCTGACCGGTAACGACCTGGACTTCTACCCGGCGCCGCTGCGGGGAGAAATCGATGCGTTGAACGAGCGGATTTACCCGGCGGTGAACAATGGCGTGTACCGCGCCGGGTTTGCTACCTCGCAACAGGCTTATGAACAAGCCTTCGATGAGGTGTTTGCCGAGCTGGACCGACTGGAGCTGCTGCTGGGCGCCAACCGCTATCTGGCGGGCGAGTACCTGACCGAAGCGGACATCCGCCTGTTCACCACGCTGATTCGCTTCGATGCGGTGTACTACGGGCACTTCAAGTGCAATCTGCGGCGGATTGCGGATTATCCGAACCTGTCGAACTGGCTGCGGGAGATTTATCAGTGGTCGGGGATTGCCGAGACCGTCGACTTCACCCACATCAAAAACCACTACTATGCCAGCCACCGCACCATCAACCCGACGGGTGTGGTGCCGAAAGGGCCGGCGCAGGACTTCACCGCGGCCCATGATCGGGAGCGGTTGAGTGGGAAAGGGGTTTGGCGCAGAGCTTGAGATTTGTGCAGGTTTTGAAGGCCCCATCGCGAGCAAGCTCGCTCCCACAATTGATTTGTGTCGTTCACAAATCACCTGTGGGAGCGAGCTTGCTCGCGATGAGGGCAACTCGGTCTCAGACCTGCCCCTGAGCCCCTTCGAACCACGCCAGTTTCTCGCGCAGTTGCACCACTTCACCCACGATCACCAAGGTCGGCGCATGCACTTCATGCTCCGCCACCAGTCGTGGCAGGTCCGACAGGGTGCCGGTAAACACCCGCTGGTTGACCGTGGTGCCCTGCTGGATCAGTGCCGCCGGGGTATCGGCGGCGCGACCATGCTTGATCAACTGTTCGCAGATGATCGGCAAGCCCACCAGCCCCATGTAGAACACCAGGGTTTGCGCCGGGGCGACCAGATCGGCCCATGGCAAATCGCTGGAGCCGTCCTTGAGGTGGCCGGTGATGAAACGCACCGACTGCGCATAATCGCGGTGGGTCAGCGGAATCCCGGCATAGGCCGCGCAACCGCTGGCTGCCGTGATCCCCGGCACGACCTGGAACGGGATGCCATGGGCCGCCAGCTCTTCGATCTCCTCGCCACCACGACCGAAGATGAACGGATCGCCGCCCTTCAATCGCACCACACGCTTGCCTTTCTTGGCCAGATCCACCAATTGCTGGTTGATCTGATCCTGCGGCACCGCGTGATCGGATCGGCGCTTGCCGACGTAAACCCGCTCGGCGTCGCGACGGCACAGTTCGAGAATCGCCGGTGCCACCAAACGGTCGTACAGCACCACGTCGGCTTGCTGCATCAGACGCAATGCCTTGAACGTCAGCAGGTCGGGATCACCTGGCCCTGCGCCCACCAGATAGACTTCACCGGTTGCCACTGGCGCCTCACCATCGATTTTCGCCTGGAGCAACCGCTCGGCTTCACCGCCCTGCCCAGCCAGTTGCCGATCGGCAACCGGGCCCTGGAAAACATCCTCCCAGAACGCCCGACGCTGCTGCACATCCGGAAACAGGCCTTTGACCTGATGACGGAATCGCGCAGCCAGCCCGGCCAATTGACCGTAGGTGGAAGGAATCCAGGTTTCGATCTTGGCGCGAATCAAGCGTGCCAGCACCGGCGCATCGCCGCCGCTGGACACTGCAATGATCAAGGGAGAACGGTCGACGATGGCCGGGAAGATCACGCTGCACAGGGCCGGCGCGTCCACCACATTGACCGGCACGCAACGCCGATGGGCATCGGCGGAAACTTGTGCGTTCAGCGTTTCGTCGTCGGTGGCGGCAATGATCAGCCCGCAACCGTCCAGATCCGCCTCGGCGTAGCCACGCAACAGGCACTCGCCACCGCTGCCGGCAACCAGCTCGCGCAATTGCGCTTCGATTTCAGGTGCAACCACCCGCAGCAGCGCACCGGCATCGGCCAGCAGGCGGGATTTGCGCAAGGCAATCTCCCCCCCGCCGACGACCAACACACGACTGCCGCGAAGGTTGTGAAACAGCGGCAGATAGTTCATTTAGCCGATGACCTCAAGGCCACCCATGTAGGGCTTGAGGACTTCAGGCACACGGATGGAACCGTCGGCCTGCTGATAATTCTCGAGCACCGCGACCAGGGTACGGCCCACCGCCAGGCCGGAGCCGTTCAGGGTGTGTACCAGTTCCGGCTTGCCGGTTTCCGGGTTGCGGAAACGCGCTTGCATGCGGCGGGCCTGGAAGTCGCCGCAGTTGGAGCACGACGAGATTTCGCGGTACTTGTCCTGGCTCGGGATCCACACTTCCAGGTCGTAGGTCTTGACCGCGCTGAAGCCCATGTCGCCGGTGCACAGCGCCAGAGTGCGGTAAGGCAGTTCCAGCAATTGCAGGACTTTCTCGGCGTTAGCGGTCAGGCCTTCCAGCGCTTCCATGGATTTCGATGGCTCGACGATCTGCACCATTTCAACCTTGTCGAACTGGTGCTGGCGGATCATGCCGCGGGTGTCACGACCCGATGCACCGGCTTCGCTGCGGAAGCACGGCGTGTGGGCGACGAACTTGATTGGCAGCAGTTTCGAATCGACGATTTCGCCGGCGACGATGTTGGTCAGCGACACTTCGGCGGTCGGGATCAAGTACAGGTCGGCTTCGCCTTCGCGCGCGATCTTGAACAGGTCTTCTTCGAACTTCGGCAGCTGGCCGGTGCCTTGCAGCGCCGGGGCCTGGACCAGATAAGGCGTATAGGCCTCTTCGTAGCCGTGCTCGGTGATGTGCAGGTTGATCATGAACTGCGCCAGGGCGCGGTGCAGACGGGCAATCGGGCCGCGCAGCAGGGCGAAACGGGCGCCGGACAGCTTGGCGGCGGTTTCGAAGTCCAGCCAGCCGAACTTCTCGCCCAGGGCGACATGATCCTGAACCGGGAAATCGAAGGCAGTCGGGGTGCCCCAGCGGCGCACTTCGACGTTGCCGTCTTCGTCTTCGCCGACCGGCACCGATTCGTGCGGCAGGTTGGGGATACCCAGCAGGATCGAGTCCAGATCGGTCTGGATCGCGTCCAGTTCGACTTTACCCGCGCTCAATTCGCCCGCCATGCGCTCGACGTCCGCCATCAGCGGCGCGATGTCTTCGCCGCGCTGCTTGGCCTGACCGATGGATTTGGAGCGCGCATTACGTTCAGCCTGCAGTGCTTCGGTGCGGGTCTGGACGGTCTTGCGCTGTTCTTCCAGCGCTTCGATGCGCGCAACATCCAGGGTATAGCCACGGGATGCCAGGCGGTCCGCTACGTCCTGAAGGTTGCTACGTAACAGTTTGGAATCGAGCATGTCGGTTTCTCGTTTATCAAAGTTTGGTCAAGGACAGGCCGGCCCAGGTGGCAAGCAGCCCGCCGAATACGCTGAGCGCCGCATAGCCCAGGGCTAGCGGCACTTGCCCGCTTTCCAGCAGGCGCACCGTATCCAGTGAAAAGGATGAAAAAGTCGTCAGCCCCCCGAGGAAGCCAACGATCAACCCGGCACGCACCTCGATGGGCACCTCCGGGCGTATCAAAAACAGACCGTATAGAACGCCGATCAGCAAACAGCCCACGATATTAACGGCCAGCGTCGCGGTATAGAAGTGCCGCGGCCAATTCGCGTTGATCCAGTTGCCCGTGACGAAGCGCAACAACGTGCCGGCCATCCCGCCGACGGAAACCGCAACGATCAAGGGAAGCACTATTTTCTCCGCTGCCTTGGGCTTAAACGGTCAAGTTTCGCCAGGTGATTGAGTTTTTCACCGATCTTCAACTCCAGGCCACGGGGCACGGGCTGATAGAACGGGATCGGGTCGAGTTCTTCCGGGAAATAGTCTTCGCCAGCGGCATACGCGTCCGGCTCATCGTGGGCATAACGGTATTCATCGCCGTAGCCCAATTGTTTCATAAGCTTGGTCGGCGCGTTGCGCAGGTGCAGCGGCACTTCCAGCGAGCCGTGCTCGGCGGCGGCGCGCAATGCCGTCTTGAAGCCCATGTACACCGCGTTGCTCTTTGGCGCGCAGGCCAGATAGGTGATGGCCTGGGCCACCGCCAGCTCGCCTTCGGGGCTGCCGAGGCGCTCCTGCACCTCCCAGGCCGCCAGGCACAGGCTCAGGGCGCGGGGATCGGCATTGCCAATGTCTTCGCTGGCCATGCGCACCACGCGCCGGGCCAGGTACAAGGGGTCGCAACCGCCGTCGATCATCCGTGCGAACCAGTACAAGGCGCCGTCGGGGTTGGAGCCGCGCACCGATTTATGCAGCGCGGAAATCTGGTCGTAGAACGCTTCGCCGCCCTTGTCGAACCGCCGGCGGGTATCACCGAGCAGGCTTTGCAGCAGGTCGGTGCCGATTTCGCTGTTGTCTTCTGCCAGGTCCGAGGCGTTTTCCAGCAGGTTGAGCAGGCGCCGACCATCGCCATCGGCGGCCGACAGCAGCATCTGGAAGCCTTCGTCGCTGAGGGTCAGGTTACGTTTACCCAGGCCACGCTCTTCGGTCAGCGCGCGGTGCACCAGTTTGCGCAGGGCCGCTTCGTCGAGGCTTTTCAGCACATAGACCCGCGCCCGCGACAGCAAGGCGTTGTTGAGTTCGAACGAGGGATTTTCCGTGGTTGCGCCGATGAAAATCAGCGTACCGTCTTCGACATAGGGCAGGAACGCATCCTGCTGGGACTTGTTGAATCGATGCACTTCGTCGACGAACAGAATGGTGCGGCGGCCGTACTGCGCGGCCTGCTGTTTGGCGATTTCCACCGACTGGCGGATCTCCTTGACCCCGGCCAGCACTGCCGAGACCGTTTCGAAGTGCGCGTCCGAGACTTCCGCGAGCAATCGCGCCAGGGTGGTTTTGCCCACGCCCGGCGGCCCCCAGAAAATCATCGAATGCAGGGCACCCTGCTCCAACGCTTCGCGCAGGGGCTTGCCGCGAGCGAGCACGTGTTCCTGACCGACGTACTCGTCCAGATTGGCCGCACGCAGGCGGGCGGCCAATGGCTGGGCGATGGGGGTGCTGCGAAACAGATCCATGGCGTACGTTGAAAACCTCGGGTTACTTAATACCTGCGGGCCAAAACGCTGACCCTGTGGGAGCGAGCTTGCTCGCGATTACGGCATCACATTCAACATTTATGTCGACTGACCCAACGCTATCGCGAGCAAGCTCGCTCCCACAGGTTTTGCATCAGCCGTTTATTCCTGAATGACGTCCGCGCCCTTGGGAATATCGAACTTGAACTTGGACGCAGGGATCGGCTCGTTCGCCTTCACCCCGGTGAACAGGATATTGGTGCGCTGGCCGACGCTGTCGATCAGTTGCATATCATTGACCAGGCCATTGCGGAACGACAGGCGCAGGCTGTCGAACAGGGTGTCCTTGGTCTTCGGCTTCAAGGTGAAGTCAATCACGCCGCCGGCTTCCTTGGCACTGATGTCGAAGCTCTGGCTGATCTTCGACACGTCACCGGACAACAGCAAGGCCGGGGTCTGGGTCAGGCGCTGGTCGAGGTTCTTGATGGTGGCCTGTTCCAGGTCCGGGTCCCACAAGGTGACTTTCTTGCCATCGGAGATCATGGTCTGTTCGGCCGGCGCATCGGTGTGCCAGTAGAACAGGCCCGGACGCTGCAAGGACATCTCGCCGGCGGTTTCCTGCAATTGAGTGCCTGTGCCATCAAGGGTCAGTTGCGAGAAACGTGCGGTCAGGGTCTGGGATTTTTCCAGCAGTTGGGTCAGGCGCGCCACGTCCTTGTCATCGGCGTTAGCCTGGAGCGTGGTCAAGGCCAGTACCGGCAGCAACAGCATGCGGATCAGACGCATGGGAGTCCTCATAACATTCGTGGGAGTGCGGGCGGCGCAAAAGGCGCCCCCCCTTTCATACTCGGGTCAGTCGCGCACCGGCCCCGGGGCCAGGACTTCTCGCGAACCGTTGGTGTTCATGGACGTCACGACCCCGGCCGTTTCCATGGCTTCGATCATGCGCGCAGCGCGGTTGTAGCCGATCTTCAGCTTGCGCTGAACCGCGGAAATGGAGGCACGACGGCTTTCCAGCACGAACTGGACCGCTTCGTCGTACAGCGCGTCGGCCTCGGGATCGTCACCGTCGCCGCCACCGCTGCTGCCTTCAAAGCCGCTGCCCGCCTCTTCGACGCCATTGAGGATGTCGTCGTTGTATTCCGGCGCACCCCGCAGCTTCCAGGCTTCCACCACGCGGTGAACCTCATCGTCGGACACGAAAGCACCGTGAACACGAATCGGCAGGCTGGTACCCGGCGGCATGTAGAGCATGTCTCCGTGGCCCAGCAGTTGTTCGGCGCCGCCCTGGTCGATGATGGTCCGCGAGTCGATCTTGCTCGATACCTGGAACGCCATGCGGGTCGGGATGTTGGCCTTGATCAGACCGGTGATCACATCCACCGACGGACGCTGGGTCGCAAGGATCAAGTGGATACCGGCCGCACGAGCCTTTTGCGCGATACGGGCGATCAGTTCTTCAACCTTCTTGCCGACGATCATCATCATGTCGGCGAATTCGTCGACTACGACCACGATGGTCGGCAGCTTCTGCAGCAGTGGCGCTTCGTCGTGGATGCTTTCGCGCTTGTACAGCGGATCGCTCAACGGCTCGCCGGCGTCCTGGGCTTCCTTGACCTTGGCGTTGAAGCCCGACAGGTTTCGCACCCCCATCTTGGCCATCAACTTGTAGCGTCGCTCCATCTCGGCAACGCTCCAGCGCAGGGCGTTGGCGGCGTCCTTCATGTCGGTGACAACCGGGCACAGCAGGTGCGGAATGCCTTCGTAGATCGACAGTTCCAGCATTTTCGGGTCGATCATGATCAGTTTGGCGTCTTCCGGGCCAGACTTGAACAGGATCGACAGGATCATCGCGTTCACACCCACCGACTTACCGGAACCGGTGGTACCGGCGACCAGCAAGTGCGGCATTTTCGCAAGGTCGGTGATGACCGGCTTGCCGCCGATGTCATGGCCCAGGGCCAGGGTGACCGGGGATTTGAAGTTGTCGTACTCCGGAGTCGACAACACCTCGGAGAAACGCACGATCTGCCGATCTTCGTTGGGAATCTCGATACCGACCGTGGTCTTGCCCGGAATCACTTCCACCACGCGCACGCTGGTCACGGCCAGGGAACGGGCCAAGTCTTTGGCCAGGTTGGAGATTCGGCTGACTTTTACCCCGGCCGCCGGCTGGATTTCGTAACGAGTGATCACCGGGCCCGGGTGGATCGAATCCACTGCGACTTCAACGCCGAATTCCTTGAGCTTGATTTCCAGCAAGTGGCCAACCGCAGCCAGGGATTCAGGCGAGTAATTGAGTTGTTTCTTTTCCGCCGGATCGAGAATCGAAATCGGCGGCAAGGTGCCTTCCACGGCGCTGTCGACAAACAGCGGCGCCTGCTTCTCTTTCTCGACGCGTTTGCTCGGTGCGGCGGGCTTTGGCGGCGCGGGCGCAATCACCGGCGGCACCTGCTTCTCGCGCTCGGACATGTGCTTGCTCAGGGCTTGCTCACGTTCGATCAGGCGCTCCTTGACCTTGGCCTGCTCGCGTTTGTCGGTGACGGTCGGCGCAACCACTTCATCCATACGGTCGTCGACTTCACGCAACTGGGCAACCAGCTGTTTGCGCTCGGTACGGGCCGCCCACCAGCGATTGGCGGCGCCCTGGAACAGTTCGAACAGGTCGAGGGTGATCTTGCCGGTGATGTCCATCACCTTGAACCACGACAGGTCGGTAAACACGGTCAGGCCGAACAGGAATAACGCAATGAACAACAGCGTACTGCCCTGGATATTCAGGGCGTTCCTGGCCAGTTCGCCGAGGCTTTCCCCCAGCGCACCGCCCGCACCGGCCGGCAGACCGGTCGCGGCATGAAAATGGATATGGGCCAGAGCGGCGCCCGACAGCACCAGGAACACCAGGCCGATCAGGCGCCAGGAGAACAGCCACCCGCTCCACTGCCACGGTTCGTGACGCTGGCGGAAGATCTGGTACGCCTTGATGGCCAGCAGCAACGGAAAGATGTAGGCGAAGTAACCCAGCACCATGAACAGGATATCGGCGCTGTAGGAGCCCGCTGGCCCGCCGAAGTTCTGCACGTCGTCGATCTTGCTGTTATGGCTCCAGCCCGGATCATCCTTGCCATAGGTCAACAAGGCCATCATCAGGAACAGGCACAAGGCACCGATGGCGATCAGCGCACCTTCCTTGAGTCGGTAGTGCAAGTGCTGGCGCCAGAGCGGCACGACGGCTGGTTTGGGTGCTGCGGTGGATTTCTTCAAAACGCTTCTTTTCCTGCGCCAATGGCGCGTCCATCTGGTGAATGTCTATAAAAACCGCGAAAAAACTGCCCAATCCAGGCAGGTAATAAAGTTAACACGTGTAACCGGGACTACTTTTAACACTGCACCCCTGTTTCTATAAACACGGCGCACACTGAATATATGTAACACGCAGGGCATTGTACGGGTTTGTACGCACGACGCCATGCTTGAGACCCTTGGATGCAGCATAGTCAACAGCACATGACATGCCATTCAATTTGAGCATGCATTCTCTTTGGTGACAAAGGCTTATGAGGTGTTTTTTATGAGTGAAGCGAAGCATTCCCGCCTGATTATCCTGGGCTCCGGCCCTGCCGGTTACAGCGCGGCAGTTTATGCCGCCCGCGCCAACCTCAAGCCGGTTGTCATTACCGGCATCCAGGCAGGCGGCCAGCTCACCACCACCGTCGAAGTGGATAACTGGCCAGGCGACGTTGAAGGCCTGACCGGACCGGTGCTGATGGATCGCATGCAAAAACACGCCGAACGCTTTGCCACCGAGATCGTTTACGACCACATCCATACCGCCAAGTTGCAACAACGACCGTTCGAGCTGATCGGCGATGGCGGCACCTACACCTGCGACGCCTTGATAATTGCCACCGGCGCCTCCGCGCAATACCTGGGCCTGCCGTCGGAAGAAGCGTTCGCCGGCAAAGGGGTTTCGGCGTGCGCGACCTGTGATGGATTTTTCTATCGCAATCAAGTGGTTGCCGTGGTCGGCGGCGGCAACACGGCGGTCGAGGAAGCCTTGTACCTGTCGAACATCGCCAAAGAAGTGCACCTGATCCATCGGCGCGACAAACTGCGCTCGGAGAAAATCCTCCAGGACAAACTCTTTGAAAAGGCCGCCAACGGCAATGTTCGCCTGCACTGGAACCAAAACCTGGACGAAGTGCTCGGCGATGCCAGCGGCGTGACCGGTGCCCGCCTGCGGGACAGTCACACGGGTGAAACCCGGGAGCTGTCGCTGGCCGGGGTGTTTATCGCCATCGGCCATAAACCCAACACCGACCTGTTCACAGGCCAGCTGGAAATGCGCGACGGGTATCTGCTGGTCAAGGGTGGCAGCGAAGGCTATGCCACCGCTACGGCGATTGCAGGTGTGTTTGCCGCCGGTGACGTGGCCGACCACGTTTATCGCCAGGCCGTTACATCTGCCGGTGCCGGTTGCATGGCGGCGCTGGACGCTGAAAAATACCTGGACGACATTCCAACCGTTTGAAGGCAAACTTTATGGCGGGCCAACACCCGCCACTGCCCTCCCCTTCTGCAAGCCCGGATGCCATGCTGACTTGGTTACAACGCAATACCTTGCATTTCCCTCCACTGGAAAAGGCCATGCGCGACCCCAACGGGCTGCTGGCTGCCGGTGGTGATCTGTCCGCCGATCGGCTGATCTCGGCTTATCGCCACGGCTGTTTCCCCTGGTTCTCCGAGGGCCAGCCAATCCTCTGGTGGTCTCCGGACCCGCGTACGGTGCTGTTTCCCGACGAATTGCACGTCTCGCGCAGCCTGAACAAACTGCTACGCCAGCAACGCTATCAAGTGACCTTTGACCAGGACTTCGCCGCCGTCATCCGCGCCTGTGCCGCGCCCCGGGATTACGCCGACGGCACCTGGATCACGGAGGCCATGCAGGACGCCTACATCGAACTGCACAGGCGTGGCCACGCGCACTCGGTGGAAGTGTGGGACGGGGACGAACTGGTGGGCGGACTCTACGGCCTGGCAATGGGCCAGCTGTTTTTCGGTGAGTCCATGTTCAGCCTCGCTGACAACGCCTCGAAATTCGGCTTTGCCACACTGGTGCGGCATCTGAAAGACTCGGGTTTTGTACTGATCGATTGCCAGATGCCCACCGATCACCTGCACAGTCTCGGAGCCCGGGCGATACCCCGCCATGAATTTGCCAACTATCTGGCCAGGCATCTGGACCAGCCCAATCGCGCTAGCTGGGTTTGCTGAGCGACTTTTGCGCAGGTGGCTTACACTTATTCAAAAGCATTATCCCGAGGGTTGATCATGACCGAGTTGGCGCGATTGAAGTTTTATGCCACTCAGCCGCACTCTTGCAGTTATCTGCCGGAGGAGCAGGCCACAACCCTGTTCCTCGATCCTAGCCAGCCCATGGATGTGCATGTCTATGCAGACCTGTCGGAGATGGGGTTTCGTCGCAGTGGCGATCATCTCTATCGGCCGCATTGCCAGAATTGCAATGCCTGCGTTCCGGCGCGCATTCCCGTGGGACAGTTCACGCCCAACCGGCAACAGAAACGCATCTTCAAGCGCAACGTGGATTTGCAGGTACGTCCAGCCAAGCCCGGCTTCAACGAAGAATACTTCGACCTCTACCAGCGCTATATCGAACAGCGTCACGCCGATGGCGACATGTACCCGCCGAGTCGTGACCAGTTTTCGACATTCCTGGTGCGGGACCTGCCGTTTTCAAGATTTTATGAATTTCGCCTGAATGGCCGGCTGCTGGCCGTCGCCGTCACCGATTTACTGCCGAACGGTCTTTCGGCGGTCTACACCTTCTACGAACCCTCCGAAGAGCGTCGCAGCCTTGGGCGCTATGCGATCCTGTGGCAAATCGCCGAGGCCAGGCGGCTAGGGCTGGATGCGGTCTACCTCGGCTACTGGATCAAAAACTGCAAAAAAATGAACTACAAGACTCAATATCGCCCTATCGAGTTGCTGATTAATCAGCGCTGGGTGGTTCTAAACTAGAGCAGACCCTAAACCCCTTGGCTTAAACCCCATTTTTCGGGCACAATGCACGCCGCTTTTGCCTGGCGCAGTTGCACCGGGCCATTCATTGGACACCGAGGGCTTTACTGCATGTCGAAAGAAGACAGCTTCGAAATGGAAGGCACTGTCGTCGACACCCTGCCCAACACCATGTTTCGTGTGGAGTTGGAAAATGGGCACGTCGTAACCGCGCACATCTCCGGCAAGATGCGCAAGAACTACATCCGTATTCTTACCGGCGACAAAGTGCGCGTAGAGCTGACTCCTTATGACTTGAGCAAAGGGCGCATCACTTACCGCGCTCGATAAGGTTGGAGCGAGCTTGCTCGCGAAAAACCTGACGGTACCGCGTCAAGTCAGAGTCCCCGCATCATCATTGACGAACATCGCGAGCAAGCTCGCTCCTACAGAGATAGGGCTCACTCGCTAAGCAAGTCAATACAAAACGCCCGGCTTATGCCGGGCGTTTTTGTTTGTCTGTAATTTACCTCCCCCCTGTAGGAGCGAGCCTGCTCGCGAAAAACCCGAGGGCGCCACGTGAAACCAGACTTCCCGCGTCATCGTTAACGACCATCGCGAGCAGGCTCGCTCCTACAGACAGCGGATATGCCGATCAACAGACAGCAAAAAGGCGCCTTTCGGCGCCTTTTTGTTTTGCTTTTGAACGTCAGGCCATCTCGGCCGTGGTCTCGAACTCGAAGGTCAGCTCCCCGTCCTTGATGTCGATGTGTACCACACCGCCATGCTCGGCCAGTTCGCCAAAGAGAATCTCCTCCGCCAGCGGACGCTTGATCTTGTCCTGGATCAGGCGAGCCATTGGGCGAGCCCCCATCGCCGCGTCATAACCACCTTCGGCCAGCCAGTTGCGGGCCGCATCGGTGACTTCCAGCAACACTCGCTTGTCTTCCAGTTGCGCCTGAAGCTCGGTAAGGAACTTGTCCACCACGCTCTTGATAACCTCATGACTGAGGCGACCAAACTGGATGATGGTGTCCAGACGGTTGCGGAATTCCGGCGTGAAGCTCTTCTTGATCACTTCCATCGCATCGGACGAGTGATCCTGATAGGTGAAACCGATCGAAGCGCGGGCTGCAGTCTCGGCACCGGCGTTGGTCGTCATGATGACGATCACGTTACGGAAATCCGCCTTGCGCCCGTTGTTATCGGTCAACGTACCGTGGTCCATGACCTGCAGCAGCAGGTTGAAGACTTCCGGATGCGCCTTTTCGATTTCATCGAGCAACAACACGCAGTGTGGCTGCTTGGTAATGGCTTCGGTGAGCAGACCGCCCTGATCGAACCCGACATAACCAGGAGGCGCACCGATCAGACGCGATACGGTGTGGCGCTCCATGTACTCGGACATGTCGAAACGAATCAACTCGACACCCAAGGCCTTGGCCAACTGACGCGCCGCTTCGGTCTTACCGACACCGGTAGGCCCTGCGAACAGGAACGAACCGACAGGCTTGTCAGGGGACTTGAGGCCGGCACGGGACAGCTTGATCGCAGTTGCCAGCGAGTCGATAGCGGCATCCTGACCGAACACGGTCAACTTCAGGTCACGCTCCAGGTTACGCAGCAGCTCCTTGTCGGAACTGGTGACGTGTTTTGGCGGAATGCGCGCGATTTTCGCGACGATGTCCTCGACTTGCGGCACTTCGATGCGCTTCACACGCTTCTCGACCGGTTGCAGGCGCTGATAGGCACCCGCCTCGTCGATGACATCGATGGCCTTGTCCGGCATATGACGGTCATTGATGTAACGCGAGGCCAGTTCGGCAGCCGCGCGCAGGGCCTCATCACTGTATTCGATATTGTGATGGCTTTCGAAACGCCCTTTCAGGCCGCGCAGAATGCCAATGGTGTCTTCCACCGAAGGCTCCGACACATCGACCTTCTGGAAGCGCCGGGCCAAGGCACGGTCCTTCTCGAAGATGCCGCGGAATTCCTGGAAGGTGGTTGAACCGATGCAACGGATATCACCCGAGGACAGCAGCGGCTTGAGCAGGTTCGAGGCATCCATGACGCCACCGGACGCGGCACCCGCACCAATGATGGTGTGGATCTCGTCGATGAACAGAATCGCCTGCGGACGTTTTTTCAGTTCATTGAGCAACGCCTTGAAGCGCTTCTCGAAATCGCCACGGTATTTGGTCCCGGCCAGCAACGCGCCGAGATCAAGAGAGTAAACCACGCTGTTGGCCAGCAGGTCCGGTACCTGGTCGTCGACAATGCGCTTGGCCAGGCCTTCGGCAATCGCGGTTTTACCCACGCCCGCCTCGCCCACCAGCAGCGGATTGTTTTTGCGCCGACGCGCCAGGATCTGCGCAACGCGCTCGACTTCCAGCTCACGCCCCACCAGCGGATCGATGCGACCCTGGCGCGCGAGTTCGTTGAGGTTGCTGGCATAAGCATCCAGGGGATTGCCTGAGGAAGAAGACTCACCGCCCTCGTCGTCCTGCATATCTTGCTCACCTTCAGAGTGATCGCCATGCCCCGGCACTTTGGAAATGCCATGGGCGATGTAGTTGACGACATCTATACGGGCAACGCTCTGCTGTTTCAGCAGGAACACCGCCTGACTCTCTTGCTCACTGAAGATCGCGACCAGCACGTTGGCGCCAGTCACTTCGCGTTTGCCCGAGCTCTGTACGTGAAACACAGCACGTTGCAGTACACGCTGGAAGCCCAGGGTTGGCTGGGTTTCGCGATCCTCGTCATGCACGGGGATCAATGGCGTGGTGGAGTCGATGAACTCCTGCAGGTCATGCTTGAGTTTGTCGAGGTTTGCGCCGCACGCACGCAGAACGGTGGCGGCAGCCTCATTGTCCAATAGGGCCAGCAAGAGGTGCTCGACGGTCATGAACTCATGACGCTTCGAACGAGCTTCCTTGAAGGCAAGATTGAGGGTGACTTCGAGCTCGCGGTTTAACATAGCTTCACCTCATACCCAAGTGTCCGGCGATTAACCGTCCTTCTCGATTTCACAGAGTAGCGGATGCTGGCTTTCCCTGGCGTACTGGTTGACCTGCATGGCCTTGGTCTCGGCGATGTCGCGGGTAAACACTCCACATACTGCCCGTCCTTCTGTGTGGACGGCCAGCATGACCTTGGTCGCCAGCTCGCGATTCAGGTTAAAAAACACCTCGAGCACTTCGACGACGAAATCCATCGGTGTGTAGTCATCATTGAACAAAACCACCTTGTACATCGGCGGCGCCTGTAAAGCAGGCTTGGCCTCCTGAACAGCAATGCCTGCGGAATCGTCGTCGTGTTCCTCCGGGCGATCCTTCTGGAGAGTCGGGCGATCCTGATTGAATGTTAGTCGAATCTGGCTGATTGCATGCATGGAAAGAAAGGTTCGTCAGTTGTTCAAATACAGTGGTGGGGGCGGCTATCAGCGATTTCAACTCCGACTGCCGGGTCAGCTTGACTATCGGCAAAACGGTGTTACAACCAATAGAGCCCACAGTGGGTAAAAAAGGTCCGCGGAGTCAATCTTATTTACAGATTCGACTGCGGATGTACTGGATGATACTCCAGTGATGGAGTCTGTTGCAGAGGGAGTTGGGTATGTCAGGCGGCAAGGTCAGCGGCAAGGTCAAATGGTTCAACAATGCCAAGGGTTACGGTTTCATCAATGAGGACGGCAAGACAGAAGACCTGTTTGCCCACTACTCCGCCATCCAGATGGAAGGTTATAAAACCCTGAAAGCCGGACAAGCTGTCGTATTCGATATCATCCAGGGCCCCAAAGGCCTGCACGCGGTCAACATCGGCAACCCGGCGGGCGCTTCGAAAGCAACGGCATCCGCCCC
Organism: Pseudomonas sp. BF-B-30; assembly: GCF_019956305.1. Taxonomy (NCBI): domain Bacteria; kingdom Pseudomonadati; phylum Pseudomonadota; class Gammaproteobacteria; order Pseudomonadales; family Pseudomonadaceae; genus Pseudomonas; species Pseudomonas sp. BF-B-30. The sequence goes on from NZ_JAHBDG010000007.1 coordinate 94,286, forward strand.
GCAACAGACCGTTACAGTGTAAGTCCACACCGTCATAGCGCCATAAAAAAACCGCCTGACTCATCTACTTGAATCAGGCGGTTTTTGTGTGCCTGCGTTTTCTTACATGTGCGAGATCAGCGCATCACCGAAGCCGGAAGACGACACCAGTTTCGCGCCCTCCATCAGACGCTCGAAGTCATAGGTCACGGTCTTGGCGGAAATCGCGCCGTTGGTGCCCTTGATGATCAGGTCGGCCGCTTCGGTCCAGCCCATGTGGCGCAGCATCATTTCAGCCGACAGGATCAACGACCCTGGGTTGACCTGGTCCTTGCCGGCGTACTTCGGCGCCGTACCGTGGGTGGCTTCGAACATGGCGACGGTGTCGGACAGGTTGGCACCCGGCGCAATACCGATACCGCCCACTTCCGCCGCCAGGGCGTCGGAGAGGTAGTCGCCGTTCAGGTTCAGGGTCGCGATCACATCGTACTCGGCCGGGCGCAGCAGGATCTGCTGGAGCATGGCATCGGCGATGGCATCCTTGACGATGACGTTCTTGCCGGTTTTCGGGTTCTTGAACTGCATCCACGGGCCACCGTCGAGCAGGGTCGCGCCGAACTCTTCAGCCGCCACTTCGTAGGCCCATTCCTTGAAGGCACCTTCGGTGAACTTCATGATGTTGCCTTTGTGTACGATGGTCAGCGAATCGCGATCGTTGTCGACCACATATTGCAGGGCCTTGCGCGCCAGACGCTTGGTGCCCTGCAGGGACACCGGCTTGACGCCGATACCGCAGTTCTCGTCGAAACGGATCTTGGTAACGCCCATTTCTTCTTTCAGGAACTTGATGACCTTGGTGGCTTCCGGCGTACCGGCCTTCCACTCGATGCCCGCATAGATGTCTTCGGAGTTCTCGCGGAAGATGGTCATGTCGACATCGCCTGGCTTCTTGACCGGGCTAGGCACGCCTTCGAACCAACGCACCGGGCGCAGGCAGACGTACAGGTCGAGTTGCTGACGCAGGGCCACGTTCAGGGAACGGATGCCGCCACCGACCGGGGTGGTCAGCGGGCCCTTGATGGAAACCACGTAATCCTTGACCGCGTCCAGGGTTTCCTGAGGCAGCCAGGTGTCCTGATCGTAAACCTGAGTCGCTTTCTCCCCGGCGTACACTTCCATCCAGGAAATCTTGCGTTCGCCACCGTAGGCCTTCTTAACAGCAGCATCGACAACCTTGATCATGACCGGGCTGATGTCGACACCAATGCCGTCACCTTCGATGAAGGGGATGATCGGGTTATTAGGAACATTGAGAGAATGGTCTGCATTGACGGTGATTTTGTCGCCGACGGCTGGAACCTGAATCTTCTTGTAACCCATGCTGAACTCCATTGATTGGATTGAACATCTGGCTTGGTTCGAGCGTAACCCAGTTGAATCGGCGCGCAAACCCTATGTTCCATCGATCTGGCGCAAAGCCTTGCAACTCGCGCGCTACAAGCCTGAAAGCAAAGGGAAAAGCGCCAAAACCAAGCACGACGAGTGACCTTACGCCCTGCTCGCCCCTGCGACCTTTAGACCAATGGACGACATTCGTTGCATATGAACCATCGGCAGATTGCCAGCTACCTATGTATAATGCCGCCCGCTGACCACAGGGTCACGACGGCTGAAGTGCTCTACGATGAGACTTTCCGCCCGGCAAGCCGGCCTGTTATCGCAGTCCGGCTACTTGACGCCCTACTGATGCACCCAACATCACAGCAACGAAACCTCGATATTCGGCTCATGGATGACTTTGAACGAACGCGCTTACCCGGCGCCCTCGAGTTTCTGCGCACGCTTTAGCAAAGAAGAGAGAGTTAATCCGAATATGCCCACCCGCTCGAAGATCATCTATACCTTCACCGACGAAGCTCCTGCCCTCGCCACCTATTCACTGTTGCCTATCGTAGAGGCGTTCACCGCCTCGGCTGATATCGCCGTTGAAACCCGCGATATCTCTCTTGCAGGGCGCATCCTGGCCAGCTTCCCCGAGCAACTGGGTGACAAAGCCGTAGCCGACCACCTCGCCGAACTGGGCGCCCTGGCCGTTACGCCTGAAGCCAACATCATCAAATTGCCGAACATCAGCGCCTCGGTTCCGCAACTGCAAGCCGCGATCAAAGAGCTGCAAGCCCAGGGCTACGCACTGCCGGACTACCCGGAAACCGTGACCTGCGACGCCGACAAGGAAGCCAAGGCGCGTTACGACAAGATCAAGGGCAGCGCCGTGAACCCGGTCCTGCGCGAAGGCAACTCCGACCGCCGCGCACCGTTGTCGGTCAAGAACTACGCACGCAAGCACCCGCACAAAATGGGCGCTTGGGCCAAGGACTCCAAGTCCCACATCGCGCACATGAGCAACGGCGATTTCTACGGCAGCGAAAAAGCCGCCCTGATCGACGCCGCTGACGCCGTGAAAATCGAGCTGATCGCCCAAGACGGCACCGCTACCGTCCTGAAAGAAAAGACCAGCGTACAAGCCGGTGAGATCCTCGATTGCGCGGTACTGAGCAAAAACGCCCTGCGCAGCTTCATCGCGGCTGAAATCGAAGACGCCAAGGCACAAGGCGTGCTGCTGTCGGTTCACTTGAAAGCCACCATGATGAAGGTCTCCGACCCGATCATGTTCGGCCAGATCGTTGCCGAGTTCTATAAGGACGCACTGGCCAAGCACGCTGACGTGCTGGCACAGATCGGCTTCAACCTGAACAACGGCATCGGTGACCTGTACGCTCGCATCAAGGCTTTGCCTGCCGAGCAGCAAGCGCAGATCGAAGCTGACATCCAGGCGGTCTACGCCGTTCGCCCTTCCCTGGCGATGGTCAACTCCGACAAAGGCATCACCAACCTGCACGTGCCGAGCGACGTGATCGTCGACGCCTCGATGCCGGCCATGATCCGTGACTCCGGCAAGATGTGGGGCACCGACGGCCAGTTGCACGACACCAAAGCCGTGATCCCTGACCGTTGCTACGCCACCATTTACCAGGCCGTGATCGAAGATTGCAAAGCCAACGGTGCGTTCGATCCGACTACCATGGGCAGCGTGCCGAACGTTGGCCTGATGGCGAAGAAAGCCGAAGAGTACGGCTCTCACGACAAGACTTTCCAGATCAAGGCTGACGGCGTTGTTCGCGTCACCGACAGCAAGGGCAACCTGCTGATGGAACAGGCTGTAGAAGCCGGCGACATCTTCCGCATGTGCCAGACCAAAGACGCGCCGATCCAGGACTGGGTCAAACTGGCCGTCAACCGTGCTCGCGCCAGCAGCACCCCGGCGATCTTCTGGCTGGACCCGATGCGCGCCCACGACGGCGTAGTGATCGAGAAAGTTCAGGCTTACCTGAAGGACCACGACACTGCCGGCCTGGACATCCAGATCATGGCACCGGTCGACGCGATGAAGTACACCCTGCAGCGCACCCGCGCCGGCAAGGACACCATCTCGGTAACGGGCAACGTACTGCGCGACTACCTGACCGACCTGTTCCCGATCATGGAACTGGGCACCAGCGCCAAGATGCTGTCGATCGTGCCGCTGATGAACGGCGGTGGCCTGTTCGAAACCGGCGCCGGCGGCTCGGCTCCGAAGCACGTTCAGCAACTGCTGGAAGAAAACTTCCTGCGCTGGGATTCGCTGGGTGAATTCCTGGCCCTGGCCGCGTCCCTGGAACACCTGGGCGTGACCTACAACAACCCCAAGGCGCTGGTTCTGGCCAAGACCCTGGACCAGGCCACCGGCCAGTTCCTGGACAACAACAAGTCGCCATCGCGCAAAGTCGGCAACATCGACAACCGCGGCAGCCACTTCTATCTGGCGCTGTACTGGGCTCAGGCCCTGGCTGCCCAGACCGAAGACGCTGCACTGCAAGCGCAGTTCGCGACCCTGGCCAAGACCCTGACCGAGAACGAGGCGACCATCGTTGCCGAACTCAACGCCGTTCAGGGCAAGCCAGTGGACATCGGCGGTTACTACCACGCCGACGCCGAACTGATCAGCAAGGCCATGCGCCCAAGCGCAACCTTCAACGCGGCTGTCGCTGCGCTGGTTTAAGGTTGTAAGGGAACATCACAAACCCCGGCCCTGTGCCGGGGTTTGTGCTTTCAGACCTTACACACACCCCATGTGGGAGCGGGCTTGCTCGCGAATGCGGTTTATCATTCAACATCGATGTTGACTGACCCACCGCTTTCGCGAGCAAGCCCGCTCCCACATTTGACTGTATTTCAACACTGGAAACCGAGGAAACCATATGGATTGGCAACCCCACATCACCGTCGCCACCATCGTCGAAGACAACGGCCGCTTCCTGATGGTCGAGGAACTCAAGCACGGACGCGTGGTGCTCAATCAGCCCGCCGGCCATCTGGATCCGAACGAAACCCTGACCGAAGCCGCCGTGCGCGAAACCCTCGAGGAAACCGGCTGGGACGTCGATCCGACCGGCGTACTGGGCATTTACCTCTACACCGCCCCGAGCAATGGCGTGACCTACCAGCGGGTCTGCTTCATCGCCAAACCACTGAAACACCACGCGGATTATCAACTGGATGACGGCATCGTCGGCGCCAAGTGGTTGACCCGTGAGGAATTAATCGAGCAGCGCGACAACTGGCGCAGCGAGCTGATCATCCGCTGCATCGACGACTATCTGGCAGGCCAACACTTCGGCCTCGAATTGATCCGTCCTTCTCTTTAGCCTTGCGAGCCTGAGCCTGCTAGAATCGCGTCCTTTTTCAAGACACTCATTGAATCCCTATGCGTGATCCAGCCCCTTCTGACACACAAAAGAAGCGCGTCATTGTCGGCATGTCCGGCGGCGTGGACTCTTCCGTTTCCGCCCTCCTGCTGATCGAGCAGGGTTATGAGGTGGAAGGCCTGTTCATGAAGAACTGGGAAGAAGACGATGGAACGGAATACTGCACCGCCATGGATGACCTGGCGGACGCCCAGGCCGTGTGCGACAAGATTGGCATCAAGCTGCACACCGCCAACTTCGCCGCCGAGTACTGGGACAACGTGTTCGAGCATTTTCTGGCCGAATACAAGGCCGGACGCACGCCGAACCCGGACATCCTGTGCAACCGCGAAATCAAGTTCAAGGCGTTCCTCGACTACGCCATGATGCTTGGCGCCGACCTGATCGCCACCGGCCACTACGTGCGTCGCCGCGACATCGATGGTCGCACCGAACTGCTCAAGGGCCTGGACCCGAACAAGGACCAGAGTTACTTCCTGCACGCCGTCGGTGGCGAACAGATCGCCAAGACCCTGTTCCCGGTCGGCGAGCTGGAAAAACCGCAAGTGCGCGCCATTGCCGAGAAGTACGAGCTGGCGACCGCGAAGAAAAAGGATTCCACCGGGATCTGCTTTATCGGCGAACGCCGCTTCAGCGACTTCCTCAAGCAATACCTGCCGGCCCAACCGGGCGAGATCAAGACCACCGAAGGCGAAGTCATCGGTCGTCACCACGGCCTGATGTACCACACCATCGGCCAGCGTCAGGGCCTGGGCATCGGCGGCCTGAAAGACGCCGGCGACGAGCCGTGGTATGTGCTGATCAAAGACCTGGAACACAACGAACTGATCGTTGGCCAGGGCAATGATCACCCTTACCTGTTCTCCCGCGCCCTGCTCGCCTCGGACATCTATTGGGTCAACCCGATCGATTTGACCGAGCCGCGCAAACTGACCGCCAAGGTGCGTTATCGCCAGAGCGACCAGCCCTGCACCCTGGAAAAAACCGCCACCGGTTATCGCGCGACCTTCGATGATCCGCAACGCGCGGTCACTCCGGGCCAGTCCGTGGTGTTCTATGACGGTGAAATCTGCCTCGGCGGCGGCGTGATTGAAGTAGCCGAGCCGTGGACGAGCAAGGGCCAGGCCCTATGAACCCGATTCAGGAGCAACTGACGGCACTGGGCGGGGTGTTTCTCGCCGCGGTGCTGGTGGACAGGATCGCCAAGACCGGCCAGACCAACGAAGCCGGCCTGAGCTGCATGCTCGGCAGCCTGCTGATCCGCGACCCCAAGGACACGCTGGAAGTCTATGGTGGCGACGACATCAACCTGCGCGAAGGCTACCGCGCGCTGATCGGTGCCCTCGAACGCGACCCAAGTGCCCTGCAGCGCGAGCCACTGCGTTATGCCCTGGCCATGCTCGGCCTTGAGCGTCAACTGGCCAAACGCGGCGACATGCTCGACGTGATCGGCAAACGCCTGCCGCAGATTCAGTCCCAGGTCGAACACTTCGGCCCGGCCCACGAAAACGTGATCGCCGCCTGCGGTGCGCTGTATCAGGACACCCTGAGCACGCTGCGCCAGCGCATTCAGGTGCACGGCGACATGCGCAACCTGCAACAACCGAGCAACGCCTCGAAAATTCGCGCCCTGCTGCTGGCCGGCATTCGCTCAGCACGCCTGTGGCGGCAATTGGGCGGTCATCGCTGGCAACTGGTGATCAGCCGCCGCAAATTGCTCAAAGAGCTTTACCCCTTGATGCGTAACGAATAACCCGCATCGACAGAACCGAACTCAGCAATACGCGTAATACGCCGGTCAGTTGGCGACGGACCGGCGGATTTTTTCATGTATGATACGCGCCCCATTTCGTTGCCCGACTGTCCGAGAACACCCCATGCAGCTTTCTTCGCTCACTGCGGTTTCCCCTGTTGACGGCCGCTACGCCGGCAAAACCCAGGCCCTGCGCCCAATTTTCAGCGAGTACGGCCTGATCCGTGCCCGCGTTCTGGTTGAAGTGCGCTGGCTCCAGCGCCTGGCCGCTCACCCTGCCATCAGTGAAGTGCCGGCGTTCTCCGCCGAAGCCAACGCTGTGCTCAACACCCTGGCGGAAAACTTCTCTCTGGAGCACGCCGAGCGCGTCAAAGAGATCGAGCGCACCACCAACCACGACGTCAAGGCCATCGAGTACCTGCTCAAAGAGCAAGCGGCCAAGTTGCCGGAGCTGGCCAAGGTCAGTGAATTCATCCACTTTGCCTGCACCAGCGAGGACATCAACAACCTGTCCCACGCCCTGATGCTGCGCGAAGGCCGTGATGACGTGATGCTGCCGCTGATGCGCCAGACTGCCAACGCCATCCGCGAACTGGCCATCCGTTTCGCCGACGTGCCGATGCTGTCGCGCACCCACGGTCAGCCGGCCTCGCCGACCACCCTGGGCAAAGAGCTGGCGAACGTGGTTTACCGCCTGGAGCGCCAGATCGCTCAAGTCGCTGCCGTTCCGCTGCTGGGCAAGATCAACGGCGCTGTCGGCAACTACAACGCCCACCTGTCGGCCTACCCTGAGATCGACTGGGAAGCCAACGCCCGCGCCTTCATCGAAGACGAGCTGGGCCTGGGCTTCAACCCGTACACCACGCAGATCGAACCGCACGACTACATTGCCGAGCTGTTCGACGCGATCGCCCGCTTCAACACCATCCTGATCGACTTCGACCGCGACATCTGGGGCTACATCTCCCTGGGTTATTTCAAACAGCGCACCATCGCTGGCGAAATCGGTTCGTCGACCATGCCGCACAAGGTCAACCCGATCGACTTCGAAAACTCCGAAGGCAACCTGGGTATCGCCAACGCACTGTTCCAGCACCTGGCGAGCAAACTGCCGATCTCCCGCTGGCAGCGCGACCTGACCGACTCCACCGTACTGCGCAACCTCGGTGTCGGCTTCGCCCACAGCGTGATCGCTTACGAAGCCAGCCTCAAGGGCATCAGCAAGCTTGAGCTCAACGAGCAGAAGATTGCCGCCGACCTGGACGCCTGCTGGGAAGTACTGGCCGAGCCGATCCAGACCGTGATGCGTCGCTACAACATCGAAAACCCGTACGAAAAGCTGAAAGAACTGACCCGCGGCAAGGGCATCAGCCCAGAAGCGCTGCAGACTTTCATCGACGGCCTGGACATGCCAGCCGCCGCCAAGGCCGAGCTGAAATTGCTCACCCCGGCGAACTACATCGGCAACGCTGTAGAACAAGCCAAACGCATCTGATCGACCGCTAGACCCTTTATAAGACGCCCGGCCGCGCCGGGCGTTTTTATTCCCGTCTGAAAAGTGCATTTTTTCAATAGGTTACACATGAATCCTGATATTCCTCTTCAACTTCTGGGCGGCATCACGGCACGGGAATTCCTGCGCGACTACTGGCAGAAAAAGCCGCTGCTGATCCGTCAGGCCATTCCTGATTTCGAAAGCCCGATCGACGCCGACGAACTGGCCGGCCTGGCGCTGGAAGAAGAAGTCGAATCGCGACTGATCATCGAGAATGGCGAGCGCCCATGGGAACTGCGTCGCGGCCCGTTCGCCGAAGATGAATTCAGCAAGCTGCCTGAAACTGACTGGACCCTGCTGGTTCAAGCCGTGGATCAGTTCGTCCCGGAAGTCAGCGAACTGCTGGAAAATTTCCGCTTTCTGCCGAGCTGGCGCATCGACGACGTGATGATCAGCTACGCCGCACCGGGTGGCAGCGTTGGTCCGCACTTCGACAACTACGACGTGTTCCTGCTGCAAGGCCACGGCAAGCGCAACTGGAAGATCGGCCAGATGTGCAACACCGAGAGCCCGATGCTGGCCCACGCCGACCTGCGCATCCTCTCCGAATTCGAAGCCACCGATGAATGGGTGCTGGAACCGGGCGACATGCTCTACCTGCCACCGCGCCTGGCCCATTGCGGCGTTGCCGTTGATGAATGCATGACCTACTCGGTCGGCTTCCGTGCACCGAGCGCCGCTGAAGTGCTGACCCACTTCACCGACTTCCTCAGCCAGTTCCTGTCGGACGAAGAACGCTACACCGACGCCGACGCCTTGCCGACCGCCGATCCTCACCAGATCCAGCGCGACGCACTCGACCGCCTCAAAGGCCTGCTGGCCGAGCACATGAGCGACGAGCGCCTGCTGCTGACCTGGTTCGGCCAGTTCATGACCGAGCCACGCTACCCGGAACTGGTGGTGGGCCCGGAAGACGTCGAAGAAGAGGACTTCATGTCCGCCCTGGAACAAGGCGCGATCCTGATTCGCAACCCGAGCGCACGCCTGGCGTGGTCTGAAGTCGATGACGACCTGCTGCTGTTCGCCAGCGGCCAGAGCCGTTACCTGCCGGGCAAACTGCGCGAATTGTTGAAGATGATCTGCGCCGCCGACGCGCTGCACGCCGACAACCTTGGCGACTGGCTGAGCGACGAAGACGGTCGCGGGCTGCTGTGTGAACTGGTCAAGCAAGGAAGCCTGGGGTTTGCCGATGAATAAGATTCACGTACGTGTCGCAGACTGGCAGAAGGACAACGCCGAGATCCGGCGCATTCGTGAGACGGTGTTCGTCGCCGAGCAATCCGTTCCGCCCGAGCTGGAATGGGATGCCGATGATGTAACGGCCGTGCATTTCCTCGCCCTCGAAGGCGACTTTCCGATTGGCACCGCCCGCCTGCTGCCTGACGGTCACGTCGGCCGGGTATCGGTACTCAAGGACTGGCGCGGCCTGAAAGTCGGCGATGCGCTGATGCAAGCAGTGATTGGTGAAGCCGAAGAGCGCGGGCTGAAGCAGCAGATGCTCAGCGCCCAGGTACAAGCCACGGCGTTCTATGAACGGCTGGGCTTTCACATGGTCAGTGAGGAGTTCCTGGAAGCCGGGATTCCGCACGTGGACATGGTTCGCCATTCGGCATAAGGCCCAGGTGCCGCCATCGCGAGCAAGCTCGCTCCCACATTGGATTTGTGAGTTGCTGAAGATTTCAGCAACACCATCGATCCCTGTGGGAGCGAGCTTGCTCGCGATGGCGGCCTGAAGAACACCACAAAACGCCCCGCTATCTTCGGATACCGGGGCGTTTTGCTGTCTACGATTCAACTTACCCCACCCCGGGCCGACAAACTGTAGGAGCGAGCCTGCTCGCGATGGTCTTGAGAACACCGCGGGGGTGTCAGACTTCCAGCATTATCGTTCACGCCCATCGCGAGCAAGCTCGCTCCTACAAACCCCGGGCCGACAAAGTGGCAATATCAAGCCTTTAGAACGCGGAGATAACGGACATGTCCCTACGCACCCTGCTCACCACCCTACTGCTCGGCTGCAGTTTTTCGGTGCTGGCTGCCACAGAAATCATCCCCCTCAAATACCACACCAGTGCCGACCTGCTGCCGGTGGCGCAGGATTTCGTCGGCAAGGACGGACAGGTCAGCGCCTATGGCAATCAATTGATCGTCAACGCCGATCAACGCAAGATCGACGAACTTAAAGCCCTTCTTTCCCAACTCGACACCGCACCCAAGCGCTTGCTGATCACCGTCGACACCAGCGACAACAACTTCCAGGGTGACCAGGGTTATTCGGTGAACGGCGCCAAGCCAAGCCAGACCCGCATCATCAACTACACCACCGACAGTCGTGACGGCGGCATTCAGCAGGTGCAGGCCAGCGAAGGCACACCGGCGCTGATCCAGGTCGGCCAGAGCGTGCCGCTGACCAGCTCGCAGACCGATTCCTACGGCGACCTGCGCAGCCAGACCGAATACCGCAACGTCACCCAGGGCTTCTACGTCACCGCAAACGTCACCGGCGACATCGTCCACCTGTCGATCAGTACCAACCGTGACCGCATGAGCCAGGAACGTCCCGATGTAGTGAACGTACAAAGCACCGACACAACCGTCACCGGCCACCTCGGCGAGTGGATCCTGCTGGCCGGGGTCAACGGCCAGACCCAGGCCGACAAACAGGGCCTGACCCGCAGCTACTCGACCCAGAGCCGCAACGACATGACTTTGCGGGTGAAAGTCGACACCTTGGACTAAAGCACCAAAAACTGACTGACTAGTCGTATTAGACCAAAGATGTAGTGCCTTAAAAAAAGCACTACAAAACGTTTGACGAGCCAAAAAAGCGAAGGCATGATGGCCTCGCTCCCGCTAATCAGAGGCCCTGGCAAGGGCCTTCGAGGCGATGTTCGCACCTACCCCGCGAACCGCTTCGTGTCTGTACCGCCCACAAGGTGTGTTTGACGAGGTTGTCGACTGGAACGAAGTTGTCCCGAGGGACGGAAGCGTAATAGGTAACCCGGCACCACACTGATGTTCGCACCAAGGCCCACGACGCCCGAATGCGCCCGCAGTTCGCCTTTACCTGCTCACTTCCCCTCGAGCCGATCGTTCATCCCGTCGCCCTCCCCGCCGAATCCGACTTGACCGCTTAAGCTTCTGGTCAGCGAGCGCAGGAATTTTCCACCGCAGAACAACTTTTCATAAAGACGCGACGAGGTTTATCTCCCATGGCACTGACACGCGAACAGCAAATTGCAGCCCTCGAAAAAGACTGGGCTGAAAACCCGCGCTGGAAAGGCGTGACACGCACTTACTCCGCTGCTGACGTCGTCCGCCTGCGTGGCTCGGTTCAACCTGAGCACACTTTTGCAAAAATGGGCGCCGAGAAGCTGTGGAACCTGGTGACCCAGGGTGCCAAGCCAGCCTTCCGTCCTGAGAAAGATTTCGTCAACTGCATGGGCGCCCTGACCGGCGGCCAGGCTGTGCAACAAGTCAAGGCCGGCATCCAGGCGATCTACCTGTCTGGCTGGCAAGTGGCTGCGGACAACAACTCCGCCGAATCGATGTACCCGGACCAGTCGCTGTACCCGGTGGACTCGGTTCCAACCGTGGTCAAGCGCATCAACAACTCGTTCCGTCGTGCCGACCAGATCCAGTGGAAAGCCGGCAAGAACCCGGGCGACGACGGCTACATCGACTACTTCGCGCCAATCGTGGCTGACGCCGAAGCCGGTTTCGGTGGCGTACTGAACGCTTACGAGCTGATGAAGAGCATGATCGAAGCAGGCGCCGCCGGCGTTCACTTCGAAGACCAGCTGGCTTCCGTGAAGAAATGCGGCCACATGGGCGGCAAGGTACTGGTTCCTACCCAGGAAGCCGTACAGAAGCTGACCGCCGCCCGCCTGGCTGCTGACGTTGCCGGTACTCCGACCATCATCCTGGCCCGTACCGACGCTAACGCCGCTGACCTGCTGACGTCCGACTGCGACCCGTACGACCAGCCATTCGTGACTGGCGAACGTACCCAGGAAGGTTTCTACAAAGTGCGCGCCGGCCTGGATCAAGCCATCGCCCGTGGCCTGGCCTACGCTCCGTACGCCGACCTGATCTGGTGCGAAACCGCCAAGCCGGATCTGGACGAGGCTCGTCGCTTCGCTGAAGCGATCAAGAAGGAATACCCGGACCAACTGCTGTCGTACAACTGCTCGCCTTCCTTCAACTGGAAGAAAAACCTGGACGACGCGACCATCGCCAAGTTCCAGCGCGAACTGTCCGCCATGGGTTACAAGCACCAGTTCATCACCCTGGCCGGCATTCACAACATGTGGCACAGCATGTTCAACCTGGCGCACGACTACGCCCGCAACGACATGACTGCCTACGTGAAGCTGCAAGAGCAGGAATTCGCTGACGCTTCCAAGGGCTACACCTTCGTGGCGCACCAGCAGGAAGTGGGCACCGGCTACTTCGACGACATGACCACCGTGATCCAGGGTGGCTCGTCCTCGGTAACCGCACTGACCGGTTCGACTGAAGAAGAACAGTTCCACTGATCTGCTTCGCCTGAGACATCAGCCGCTGCGGGCCGAATAGAAAGCTAACCGCAGCGCTGCACCTCTGACGCCCCGACTGGTTCGGGGCGTTTTTTTGCCTGCGATTCAATGAGCGCCCCCCCTGTAGGAGCGAGCCTGCTCGCGATGAACCTGAGGACGCCGTGGGGTGTCAGGCCCCCAGCGTCATCGTTGACCACCATCGCGAGCAGGCTCTCTCCTACAGGGGATGGTGGTGACCTGGAAAAACATTGATCCAGAGCGCTACGACCGTCAGAAAAATCCGCTAAAACGCTCTCCGCCGCTACTTGCTGTAACGCCCATATAAGACAACTTCCGGAGTATCCGAAGGATAAGCAGTTTAAAAACCAAGCCAAACAATATTGATTATCATTTAGCGCCAACTATGTTCGTTACATTCCCTACAAAACATAATTGACGAAATGCCGGCTAATGCCCAAGGCGCAAGGCCTGCGGGGCTTTTGAAGCGCGCTATGTCCTTATTCCTATAAATAATTTCGCTATAGGAATTTTACTTGCCGGGTGTTTAGCCATAAAATCAGCGGGATTGATTGCTGCGACATATCGTCACTGCTTTTGTTTCTTTTCAAGCTCAGAGACCTTTGCTCTCTGTTAAGGATTACCAGCATGCCCGAAGCGACAGGACTCATGGCCCACAACTGGGGCTTTGCCATTTTCCTTCTAGGCGTCGTCGGCCTCTGTGCCTTCATGCTGGGCGTCTCAAGCCTCCTTGGGTCAAAAGCCTGGGGCCGCAGCAAAAACGAACCGTTCGAGTCCGGCATGCTACCTACAGGTGGCGCCCGCTTGCGGCTCTCAGCCAAATTCTATCTGGTCGCGATGTTGTTCGTGATCTTCGATATCGAAGCCCTCTTTCTCTTTGCATGGTCTGTGTCCGTCCGCGAAAGCGGCTGGACCGGATTCGTCGAAGCTCTCGTTTTCATAGCAATTCTGTTGGCAGGCCTTGTCTACCTATTCCGAGTGGGCGCCCTTGACTGGGCTCCGGAAGCTCGGCGCAAGCGGCAAGCGAAGCTGAAACAATGAGGCTTTGGCAATGCAATACAATCTCACCAGGATCGACCCCGATGCTCCTAACGAGCAGTATCCGATTGGCCAGCGGGAAACCGTTTCCGATCCGTTAGAAGATCAAGTCCACAAAAACATTTTCATGGGCAAGCTCGAAGACGTGCTTAACGGCACGATCAACTGGGGGCGCAAGAACTCCCTGTGGCCGTATAACTTCGGTCTTTCGTGCTGCTACGTGGAAATGACCACCGCCTTCACGGCGCCCCACGACATCGCGCGCTTTGGCGCCGAGGTTATCCGGGCATCGCCGCGCCAGGCGGATTTCATGGTTATCGCCGGTACCTGCTTCATCAAGATGGCGCCGATCATTCAGCGTCTCTACGAGCAAATGCTCGAGCCTAAATGGGTCATCTCCATGGGTTCGTGCGCCAACTCCGGTGGCATGTACGACATCTACTCCGTCGTTCAAGGGGTGGACAAGTTCCTGCCCGTGGACGTCTACGTGCCTGGCTGCCCGCCCCGCCCTGAGGCTTTCCTGCAAGGCTTGATGCTGTTGCAGGAGTCGATTGGACAGGAGCGTCGCCCGCTTTCCTGGGTCGTTGGTGATCAAGGCGTCTATCGCGCCGAGATGCCTTCCGAGAAGGAAAAGCGCCGCGAACAGCGAATCGCAGTCACCAACCTGCGCAGCCCCGACGAAGTCTGATCCAGATCTGCTTCTTAAATAGAACGAGAACCTGGCTTCATTCTTTACGTTGACCGAAAGCGATAAATAACCATGACTACAGGCAGTGCTCTGTACATCCCGCCTTACAAGGCAGACGACCAGGATGTGGTCGTCGAACTGAACAACCGTTTTGGCCCGGAGGCGTTCACCGCCCAGCCGACCCGCACCGGCATGCCGGTGCTTTGGGTTGCCCGCGCCAAACTCGTCGAAGTCCTGACCTTCCTGCGTAACCTACCCAAGCCGTACGTCATGCTCTATGACCTGCACGGCGTGGACGAGCGTCTGCGCACCAAGCGTCAAGGGCTGCCGAACGGCGTCGACTTCTCCGTGTTCTATCACTTGATGTCGATCGAACGTAATAGTGACGTAATGATCAAGGTTGCCTTGTCCGAGGGCGACCTCAGCTTGCCGACCGTCACCAGCATCTGGCCGAACGCCAACTGGTACGAGCGTGAAGTCTGGGACATGTTCGGCATCGACTTCAAAGGTCACCCTCACCTGTCGCGCATCATGATGCCGCCGACCTGGGAAGGTCACCCGCTGCGCAAGGACTTTCCGGCCCGTGCCACCGAGTTCGACCCGTTCACCCTGAACCTGGCCAAGCAACAGCTCGAGGAAGAGTCCGCGCGCTTCAAGCCGGAAGACTGGGGCATGAAGCGTTCCGGTCCGAACGAGGACTACATGTTCCTCAACCTCGGCCCGAACCACCCGTCCGCGCACGGTGCGTTCCGCATCATCCTGCAGCTGGACGGTGAAGAGATCGTCGACTGCGTACCGGACGTCGGTTACCACCACCGTGGTGCCGAGAAGATGGCCGAGCGTCAGTCCTGGCACAGCTTCATCCCGTACACCGACCGTATCGACTACCTCGGCGGCGTGATGAACAACCTGCCGTACGTGCTTTCGGTCGAGAAGCTGGCCGGCATCAAGGTACCGGAGAAGGTCGACGTCATCCGCATCATGATGGCCGAGTTCTTCCGGATCACCAGCCACCTGCTGTTCCTGGGTACCTACATCCAGGACGTCGGCGCCATGACCCCGGTGTTCTTCACCTTCACCGACCGCCAGCGCGCGTACACGGTGATCGAAGCCATTACCGGTTTCCGCCTGCACCCGGCCTGGTACCGCATCGGTGGCGTCGCCCATGACCTGCCGCGGGGCTGGGAAAAACTGGTCAAGGACTTCGTCGAGTGGATGCCAAAGCGTCTGGACGAATACCAGAAAGCCGCCCTGGACAACAGCATCCTGCGTGGCCGCACCATCGGCGTCGCCGACTACAACACCAAAGAGGCCCTGGAATGGGGCGTCACCGGTGCCGGCCTGCGTTCGACCGGTTGCGATTTCGACTTGCGTAAAGCGCGTCCGTACTCGGGCTACGAGAACTTCGAATTCGAAGTGCCGCTGGCCGCCAACGGCGATGCCTACGACCGCTGCATCGTGCGTGTCGAGGAGATGCGCCAGAGCATCAGGATCATCGACCAGTGCCTGCGCAACATGCCGGAAGGCCCGTACAAGGCGGATCACCCGCTGACCACGCCGCCGCCGAAAGAGCGCACCCTGCAGCACATCGAAACCTTGATCACGCACTTCCTGCAGGTTTCGTGGGGCCCGGTCATGCCGGCCAACGAATCCTTCCAGATGATCGAAGCGACCAAGGGCATCAACAGTTATTACCTGACGAGCGATGGCGGCACCATGAGCTACCGCACCCGGATTCGTACCCCAAGCTTCCCGCACTTGCAGCAGATCCCTTCGGTGATCAAAGGCAGCATGGTCGCGGACTTGATTGCGTACCTGGGTAGTATCGATTTCGTTATGGCCGACGTGGACCGCTAAGCATGAACAGCACGCTTATCCAGACAGACCGTTTCACCTTGAGTGAAACCGAGCGCTCGGCCATCGAGCACGAGCTGCATCACTACGAAGACCCGCGCGCGGCGTCGATCGAAGCCCTGAAGATCGTCCAGAAGGAACGTGGCTGGGTGCCGGACGGCGCCCTGTACGCCATCGGCGAGATCCTCGGCATCCCGGCCAGCGACGTTGAAGGCGTGGCGACGTTCTACAGCCAGATCTTCCGTCAGCCAGTGGGCCGTCACATCATCCGCGTCTGCGACAGCATGGTCTGCTACATCGGCGGCCACGAGTCCGTGGTCAGCGAAATCCAGAGCAAGCTCGGCATCGGCCTGGGTCAGACCACCGCCGACGGTCGTTTCACCCTGCTGCCGGTCTGCTGCCTCGGCAACTGCGACAAGGCGCCGGCGCTGATGATCGACGACGACACTTTCGGTGATGTGCAGCCTGCAGGCGTTGCCAAATTGCTCGAGGGCTACGTATGACCCTGACTTCCTTCGGTCCGGCCAACCGCATCAAGCGTTCGGCCGAGACTCACCCGCTCACCTGGCGTCTGCGTGACGACGGCGAAGCCGTATGGCTCGACGAGTACCAGGCCAAGAACGGTTACGCCGCTGCGCGCAAGGCCTTCGCCGACATGGCCCAGGACGACATCGTCCAGACCGTGAAAGACTCCGGCCTCAAAGGCCGCGGCGGTGCAGGCTTCCCCACTGGCGTGAAGTGGGGCCTGATGCCAAAGGACGAATCCATCAACATCCGCTACCTGCTGTGCAACGCGGATGAAATGGAGCCCAACACCTGGAAAGACCGCATGCTGATGGAGCAACTGCCCCATCTGCTGATCGAAGGCATGCTGATCAGTGCCCGCGCACTGAAAACCTACCGTGGCTACATCTTCCTGCGTGGCGAATACACCACCGCCGCCAAGCACTTGAACCGTGCCGTGGAAGAAGCCAAGGCAGCCGGCCTGCTGGGCAAGAACATCCTGGGTTCGGGTTTTGATTTCGAGCTGTTCGTTCACACCGGCGCCGGGCGTTATATCTGCGGTGAAGAAACCGCACTGATCAACTCCCTCGAAGGCCGTCGCGCCAACCCGCGCTCCAAACCGCCCTTCCCTGCCGCCGTTGGCGTGTGGGGCAAGCCGACTTGCGTGAATAACGTCGAAACCCTGTGCAACGTGCCGGCGATCATTGCCGACGGCGTGGACTGGTACAAATCGTTGGCTCGCGAAGGCAGCGAAGACATGGGCACCAAGCTCATGGGCTTCTCCGGCAAGGTCAAGAACCCGGGCCTGTGGGAACTGCCGTTCGGCGTCACCGGTCGCGAGCTGTTCGAAGACTACGCCGGCGGCATGCACGACGGTTACAAGCTCAAGGCCTGGCAGCCTGGCGGCGCCGGTACCGGTTTCCTGTTGCCGGAACACCTGGACGCACAAATGTACGCCGGCGGCATCGCCAAAGTGGGCACCCGCATGGGTACCGGCCTGGCCATGGCGGTGGACGACAGCGTCAACATGGTGTCCCTGCTGCGCAACATGGAGCAGTTCTTCGCCCGCGAATCCTGCGGTTTCTGCACCCCTTGCCGCGATGGCTTGCCATGGAGCGTCAAGCTCCTGATGGCCATCGAGAACGGTGAAGGCCAGCCAGGCGACATCGAGACCCTGCTGGGTCTGGTCGGTTTCCTCGGCCCAGGCAAGACCTTCTGTGCTCACGCACCGGGCGCCGTGGAGCCGTTGGGCAGCGCAATCAAATACTTCCGCCATGAGTTCGAAGCCGGTATCGCGCCTGTCAGCGCCGCCGTCCCGCCTCTGGCAAGGCCGATCGTAGTCGGCGCGTAAACGCTTAAAAAGCGAAGGGTCCGCGCCCTTCGCTTTTCGTGTGATGACGCCTTTAACGGCTGTGTTGATTCACGCGGATAACAAGATTCCATTAGCCACGCCCGCTGACACCGGGCCAACGAAGAACTTTGAACCATGGCCACTATCCACGTAGACGGCAAAGCGCTCGAAGTCGATGGGGCAGACAACCTGTTACAGGCATGTCTGTCTCTGGGCCTCGATATTCCGTATTTCTGCTGGCACCCTGCCCTCGGCAGCGTTGGCGCTTGCCGCCAGTGCGCGGTCAAGCAGTACACCGACGAGAACGACACCCGTGGTCGTATCGTGATGTCCTGCATGACCCCTGCCACCGACAACACCTGGATCTCCATCGAAGATGAAGAATCCAAGGCCTTCCGCGCCAGTGTTGTCGAATGGCTGATGACCAACCACCCTCACGACTGCCCGGTCTGTGAAGAAGGCGGTCACTGCCACCTGCAAGACATGACGGTAATGACCGGCCACAACGAGCGCCGTTACCGCTTCACCAAGCGTACCCACCAGAACCAGCAACTGGGCCCGTTCATTTCCCACGAAATGAACCGCTGCATCGCTTGCTACCGCTGCGTGCGCTTCTATAAGGACTACGCCGGCGGCACCGATCTTGGTGTGTTTGGCGCCCACGACAACGTGTACTTCGGTCGCGTTGAAGACGGCACCCTGGAAAGCGAGTTCTCCGGCAACCTCACCGAGGTCTGCCCGACCGGTGTGTTCACCGACAAGACTCACTCCGAGCGCTACAACCGTAAATGGGACATGCAGTTCTCGCCGAGCATCTGCCATGGCTGCTCCAGCGGTTGCAACATCTCCCCGGGCGAGCGTTACGGCGAACTGCGTCGTATCGAAAACCGTTTCAACGGTTCGGTAAACCAGTACTTCCTGTGCGACCGTGGCCGTTTCGGCTATGGCTACGTCAACCGCGAAGACCGCCCACGCCAACCGCAGCTGGCGGGCGGCACCAAGCTGAGCCTCGACGAAGCGCTGGATAAAGCCGCGGACCTGCTGCGCGGTCGCAACATCGTCGGTATCGGTTCGCCCCGCGCCAGCCTCGAAAGCAACTACGCGTTGCGTGAACTGGTCGGTGCCGAGCACTTCTACTCCGGTATCGAAGCTGCCGAGCTGGAGCGCATCCGCCTGGTCCTGCAAGTGCTCAAAGACAGCCCGCTGCCAGTACCGAACATGCGCGACATCGAAGACCACGACGCCGTGTTCGTCCTCGGTGAAGACCTGACCCAGACTGCTGCGCGCATGGCCCTGTCCCTGCGTCAATCGGTCAAGGGCAAGGCCGAAGACATGGCCGACGCCATGCGCGTCCAGCCTTGGCTCGACGCCGCGGTGAAAAACATCGGCCAGCACGCGCTGAACCCGCTGTTCATCGCCAGCCTGGCTGAAACCAAGCTCGACGACATCGCTGAAGAATGCGTTCACGCCGCTCCAGACGACCTGGCCCGCATCGGTTTCGCCGTGGCTCACGCCCTCGACGCCAGCGCTCCAGCCGTTGAAGGCCTGGATGCTGAAGCACTCGAACTGGCCAAGCGCATTGCCGACGCCCTGCTCGCCGCCAAGCGTCCATTGATCATTGCCGGTACCTCGTTGGGTTCCAAGGCGTTGATCGAAGCTGCTGCGAACATCGCCAAAGCGTTGAAGCTGCGCGAGAAGAACGGTTCCATCAGCCTGATCGTGCCAGAGGCCAACAGCCTCGGCCTGGCCATGCTCGGTGGCGAATCGGTCGACGCCGCGCTGCAAGCCGTGATCGATGGCAAAGCCGACGCCATCGTCGTACTGGAAAACGATCTGTATACCCGTACCGACAAGGCCAAGGTCGATGCCGCCCTGACCGCCGCCAAAGTGCTGATCGTCGCCGACCATCAGAAGACTGCCACCAGCGATCGCGCGCACCTGGTTCTGCCAGCCGCCAGCTTCGCTGAAGGCGACGGCACCCTGGTCAGCCAGGAAGGCCGCGCCCAGCGCTTCTTCCAGGTTTTCGATCCGAAGTACATGGACGCGAGCATCCTGGTTCACGAAGGCTGGCGCTGGCTGCATGCCCTGCGCGCGACCCTGCTGAACCAGCCGATCGACTGGACCCAACTGGACCACGCCACCGCCGCCGTCGCTTCCAGCACTTCGATCCTGAATCGCATCGTCGATGCCGCACCGTCCGCCGCGTTCCGCATCAAGGGCATGAAACTGGCCCGCGAACCGCTGCGTTACTCCGGTCGTACCGCCATGCGCGCCGACATCAACGTGCACGAACCGCGTGCCCCGCAAGACAACGACACCGCGTTCAACTTCTCGATGGAAGGTTACTCGGGCTCGGTCGAACCGCGTCAGCAAGTGCCATTCGCCTGGTCTCCGGGCTGGAACTCGCCGCAGGCCTGGAACAAGTTCCAGGACGAAGTCGGTGGTCACATCCGCGCTGGCGACCCGGGCACCCGCCTGATCGAAAGCAGCGGTGACTCGCTGAACTGGTTCGCCAGTGTTCCGCGCGCGTTCAACCCGGCCCAGGGCACCTGGCAAGTCGTGCCGTTCTTCCACCTGTTCGGCAGTGAAGAGAACTCTTCGAAAGCCGCTCCGGTTCAGGAACGCATCCCGGCCGCCTACGTGTCACTGGCCAAGTCCGAAGCCGACCGCCTGGGTGTCAATGACGGCGCGATGCTGAGCTTGAATGTCGCTGGCCAGACCCTGCGTCTGCCGCTGCGCATCAACGAAGAGCTCGGCGCCGGTCTGGTGGCATTGCCTGCGGGCATCGCCGGCATTCCGCCAGCGATCTTTGGCAAATCCGTTGATGGTCTGCAGGAGGCAGCTCAATGACCTGGTTCACTCCTGAAGTGATCGACATCATCATCACGGTCCTCAAGGCCGTGGTGATTCTGCTCGCCGTGGTGGTTTGCGGTGCCCTGCTGAGCTGGGTCGAGCGTCGTCTGCTCGCCCTCTGGCAGGACCGTTACGGTCCGAACCGCGTCGGTCCGTTCGGCGCGTTCCAGATCGCCGCCGACATGATCAAGATGTTCTTCAAGGAAGACTGGACGCCTCCATTCGCCGACAAGATGATCTTCACCCTGGCACCGGTAGTCGCCATGAGCGCCCTGCTGATTGCCTTCGCGATCATCCCGATCACCCCGACCTGGGGCGTGGCGGACATCAACATCGGTATCCTGTTCTTCTTCGCCATGGCTGGCCTGTCGGTCTACGCGGTGCTGTTCGCCGGCTGGTCGAGCAACAACAAGTTCGCCCTGCTGGGCAGCTTGCGCGCCTCGGCGCAGACCGTGTCGTACGAAGTGTTCATGGGCCTGTCGCTGATGGGCATCGTGATCCAGGTCGGCTCGTTCAACATGCGCGACATCGTTGAATATCAAGCGCAGAACCTGTGGTTCATCATTCCGCAGATCTTCGGTTTCCTGACCTTCTTCATCGCTGGCGTGGCCGTGACTCACCGTCACCCGTTCGACCAGCCGGAAGCGGAACAGGAACTGGCAGACGGCTACCACATTGAATACGCCGGCATGAAATGGGGCATGTTCTTCGTCGGCGAGTACATCGGCATCGTGCTGATCTCGGCGCTGCTGGTGACCTTGTTCTTCGGTGGCTGGCACGGTCCGTTCGGCATCCTGCCGCAGATCCCGTTCATCTGGTTCGCACTGAAAACCGCGTTCTTCATCATGATGTTCATCCTGTTGCGCGCTTCGATTCCGCGCCCACGGTATGACCAGGTGATGGACTTCAGCTGGAAGTTCTGCCTGCCGCTGACCCTCGTCAACATGCTGGTGACCGCTGCGATCGTGTTGCTCAACACGCCCGCCGTCGCGGCTCAGTGAGGATAGAGAATCATGAAGTACATATTTGACATCGTGCATGGCTTCTACACCCAGCTTCGCAGCCTGGTAATGATTTTCGGCCACGCCTTCCGCAAGCGCGACACGCTGCAGTACCCGGAAGAACCGGTCTACCTGCCGCCGCGCTACCGTGGTCGTATCGTCCTGACCCGCGACCCCGACGGCGAAGAGCGTTGTGTCGCCTGTAACCTGTGCGCCGTGGCGTGCCCGGTCGGTTGCATCTCGCTGCAGAAAGCTGAAACCGAAGACGGTCGCTGGTACCCGGACTTCTTCCGCATCAACTTCTCGCGCTGCATTTTTTGCGGCCTCTGCGAGGAAGCCTGCCCGACCACCGCGATCCAGCTGACACCGGATTTCGAAATGGCCGAGTTCAAACGTCAGGACCTGGTTTACGAGAAAGAAGATCTGCTGATCTCCGGCCCCGGCAAAAACCCTGATTACAACTTCTATCGTGTTGCAGGTATGGCGATTGCCGGGAAGCCGAAAGGCTCCGCGCAGAACGAAGCCCAGCCGATCAACGTGAAGAGCTTGCTGCCTTAAGGAAGAAAGATGGAATTCGCTTTCTATTTCGCATCGGGTATCGCTGTGGTGTCCACGCTTCGCGTGATCACCAACACCAACCCTGTGCACGCCCTGCTCTACCTGATCATTTCGCTGATTGCCGTGGCGATGACCTTCTTCGCCCTCGGCGCGCCGTTCGCCGGCGTCCTGGAAGTGATCGCCTACGCTGGCGCCATCATGGTGCTGTTCGTGTTCGTGGTGATGATGCTGAACCTTGGCCCGGCCTCGGTTCAGCAAGAGCGCGTCTGGCTCAAGCCCGGTATCTGGGGCGGCCCGGTGCTCCTCGCTGCGCTGCTGCTGGTGGAACTGCTGTACGTGCTGTTCTCCCACCAGACCGGTGAAGCCATCGGCCATACCACCGTAGACGCCAAGGCCGTGGGCATCAGCCTGTTCGGTCCGTACCTGCTGGTGGTCGAACTCGCCTCGATGCTGCTGCTCGCCGCAGCCGTCACGGCGTTCCACTTGGGCCGCAACGAAGCCAAGGAGCAATGACGATGCCTGCTATCCCCATGGAGCATGGTCTGGCGGTCGCCGGCATCCTGTTCTGCCTCGGTCTGGTCGGCCTGATGGTCCGCCGCAACATCCTTTTCGTGCTGATGAGCCTGGAGGTCATGATGAATGCCTCCGCGTTGGCGTTCATCGTTGCCGGTAGCCGCTGGGCACAGCCGGATGGACAGATCATGTTCATCCTGGTGATCAGCCTGGCAGCCGCCGAGGCCAGTATCGGCCTGGCGATCCTGCTGCAACTGTATCGCCGCTTCCACACGCTCGATATCGACGCTGCCAGTGAGATGCGCGGATGAATCTTCTCTATCTGACTTTCCTGTTCCCTCTCATCGGTTTCCTGCTGCTGGCGTTTTCTCGCGGCCGCCTCTCGGAAAACCTTTCGGCGCTGATCGGCGTCGGTTCCGTCGGCTTGTCTGCCATCGTCGCGGCTTACGTGATCTGGCAATTCAACGTCGCACCACCTGAAGGCGGCCACTACACCCAGGTGTTGTGGCAGTGGATGGCGGTGGAAGGCTTCACGCCGAACTTCGCCCTGTACCTGGACGGCCTGTCGCTGACCATGCTCGGTGTGGTGGTTGGCGTCGGCTTCCTGATCCACCTGTTCGCGTCCTGGTACATGCGCGGTGAAGCCGGTTACTCGCGCTTCTTCGCCTACACCAACCTGTTTATCGCCAGCATGCTGTTCCTGGTGCTGGGCGATAACCTGTTGTTCCTGTACTTCGGCTGGGAAGGCGTGGGCCTGTGCTCCTACCTGTTGATCGGTTTCTACTACAGCAACCGCAACAACGGTAACGCCGCACTCAAAGCCTTTATCGTGACCCGTATCGGTGACGTGTTCATGGCCATCGGCCTGTTCATTCTGTTTGCCCAACTGGGCACGCTGAACGTTCAGGAACTGCTGGTGCTGGCTCCGCAGAAATTCCAGTCCGGCGACTTCTGGATGGTCATGGCCACCCTGATGCTGCTCGGTGGTGCTGTCGGTAAATCCGCGCAACTGCCGCTGCAAACCTGGCTGGCGGATGCGATGGCCGGTCCTACCCCGGTTTCGGCACTGATCCACGCCGCAACCATGGTGACTGCTGGTGTCTACCTGATCGCCCGTACCCACGGCCTGTTCACCCTGGCGCCGGAAATCCTGCACCTGGTGGGCATCGTCGGCGGTGTGACCCTGGTCCTGGCTGGCTTCGCAGCACTGGTCCAGACCGACATCAAGCGTATCCTCGCCTACTCGACCATGAGCCAGATCGGCTACATGTTCCTGGCCCTGGGCGTCGGCGCCTGGGACGGCGCGATCTTCCACCTGATGACCCACGCCTTCTTCAAGGCCCTGCTGTTCCTTGCCTCCGGTGCGGTGATCGTTGCCTGCCACCACGAGCAGGACATCTTCAAGATGGGCGGTCTGTGGAAAAAGCTGCCACTGGCCTACGCCAGTTTCATCGTCGGCGGCGCGGCCCTGGCGGCCCTGCCACTGGTAACCGCAGGCTTCTACTCCAAGGACGAAATCCTCTGGGAAGCGTTCGCCAGCGGCAACAACGGTCTGCTCTACGCAGGTCTGGTCGGCGCATTCATGACTTCGTTGTACACCTTCCGCCTGATCTTCATCGCGTTCCACGGTGAAGCGAAGACCGAAGCCCACGCCGGTCACGGCATCGCTCACTGGCTGCCTCTGTCGGTGCTGATCGTACTGTCGACCTTCGTCGGCGCGATGATCGTTCCACCGCTGCACGGTGTACTGCCGCAAAGCGTCGGCCATGCCGGCGGCGAAGCCAAGCACAGCCTGGAAATCGCCTCGGGCGCCATCGCCCTGGCCGGTATCCTGCTGGCCGCGTTGCTGTTCCTCGGCAAGCGTCGCTTCGTCACCGCCATCGCCAACAGCGGCATCGGCCGTTTCCTCTCGGCCTGGTGGTTCGCTGCCTGGGGCTTCGACTGGATCTACGACAAACTGTTCGTCAAGCCATACCTGGCGATCAGCCACATCCTGCGCAAAGACCCGCTCGACCAGACCATCGGTCTGATCCCGCGCATGGCCAAAGGCGGTCACACCGCCCTGAGCCGTACCGAGACTGGTCAACTGCGTTGGTATGCCGCCTCGATGGCTGCTGGTGCCGTGCTGGTTATCGGCGCCGTCGTGCTGGTAGCGGTCTGATATGAACCTTGCGAACTTGCGAAAGGAATTGAGCCCGTCATGATTCTGCCTTGGCTAATCCTGATCCCCTTCATCGGCGGCCTGCTGTGCTGGATGGGTGAGCGCTTCGGCGCCACCCTCCCCCGCTGGATTGCGCTGATCACCATGTCCCTGTTGCTCTCCCTCGGCCTCTGGCTGTGGGCCAACGGTGATTATTCATTTGCCCCGGCGCCTGGCGCCGACCCGACCTGGGCGCTTGAGTTCAAGCACGTCTGGATCCAGCGCTTCGGCATCAACGTGCACCTGGCCCTCGACGGCCTGTCGCTGTTGATGATCATGCTGACCGGTCTGCTGGGTGTCCTCTCGGTACTCTGCTCGTGGAAAGAGATCCAGCGTCACGTGGGCTTCTTCCACCTGAACCTGATGTGGATCCTGGGCGGTGTCGTCGGCGTGTTCCTCGCCCTCGACCTGTTCATGTTCTTCTTCTTCTGGGAAATGATGCTGGTGCCGATGTACTTCCTCATCGCGCTCTGGGGTCACAGTTCTTCGGACGGCAAGAAAACCCGGATCTACGCGGCGACCAAGTTCTTCATCTTCACTCAGGCTTCCGGCCTGATCATGCTGGTGGCGATCCTGGGCCTGGTACTGGTCAACTTCAACGACACCGGCGTAATTACCTTCAACTACGCCGACCTGTTGAAGACCAAGATGTCGATGACCACCGAGTACATCCTGATGCTCGGCTTCTTCATCGCCTTCGCGGTCAAGCTGCCGGTCGTACCGTTCCACTCCTGGTTGCCTGACGCTCACGCCCAGGCGCCGACTGCAGGCTCCGTCGACCTCGCCGGTATCTTGCTGAAGACCGCGGCCTACGGTCTGCTGCGTTTCGCCCTGCCGCTGTTCCCGAATGCTTCGGCCGAGTTCGCGCCGTTCGCAATGGCCCTGGGCCTGATCGGGATCTTCTACGGTGCGTTCCTGGCGTTCGCGCAAACCGACATCAAGCGTCTGATTGCCTTCTCGTCCGTTTCCCACATGGGCTTCGTACTGATCGGCATCTACTCCGGCAGCCAACTGGCGCTGCAGGGCGCGGTGATGCAGATGCTGGCGCACGGTCTGTCGGCGGCGGCACTCTTTATCCTGAGTGGCCAGCTGTACGAACGCACCCACACCCGCGACATGCGCGAGATGGGTGGCCTGTGGTCGAAGATCGCTTACCTGCCGGCCCTCAGCCTGTTCTTCGCGGCGGCGTCCCTGGGCTTGCCGGGTACCGGTAACTTCGTCGGTGAGTTCCTGATCCTGATCGGCACCTTCCCGATCGCCCCATGGGTCACCATCATCGCGACGTCCGGCCTGGTGTTCGGTTCGGTCTACTCGCTGATCATGGTCCACCGTGCCTTCTTCGGCCCGGCCAAGTCGGACGCGGTGCTGCATGGCATGGACGGTCGCGAACTGATCATGGTGGTCGGTCTGGCTGCACTGCTGATCTACATCGGCGTGTACCCACAACCGTTCCTCGATACCTCTGCCGCTACGATGCATGGCGTGCAGCAATGGCTCGGCACCGCCTTCACTCAACTCGCTTCGGCCCGGTAAGAGCGCTATGGAATTCACGACTCAACACTTTATCGCGCTTGCGCCGTTGTTGATCACCAGCGCCACGATCATCGTGGTGATGCTGGCGATCGCCTGGCGCCGCAACCACTCCCAGACCTTCCTGCTGTCGGTGGCGGGTCTGAACCTGGCGTTGCTGTCGATCCTGCCAGCCTTGAAGGTCGCGCCATTGGCTGTGACCCCACTGCTGCAAATCGATAGCTTCGCTTGCTTGTACATGGCGCTGATCCTGGTCGCCACCCTTGCTTGTGTCACCCTCGCCCACGCCTACCTCGGCGATGGCGGCACGGGTTACCCGGGCAACCGTGAAGAACTGTACCTGCTGATCCTGATGGCCGCCGCCGGTGGCCTGGTGCTGGTCAGCGCGCAGCACCTGGCCGGGTTGTTCATCGGTCTGGAACTGCTGTCGGTGCCGGTCTACGGTCTGGTGGCCTATGCCTTCTTCAACAAGCGTTCGCTGGAAGCCGGTATCAAGTACATGGTGCTGTCGGCTGCCGGCTCCGCGTTCCTGTTGTTCGGCATGGCGCTGCTGTACGCAGACTCGGGTTCCCTGAGCTTCGTCGGCATCGGTCAGGCGCTGGCGGCCACTGGTCTGCCAAGCTCGCTGGCGCAACTGGGCCTGGGCATGATGCTGATCGGCTTGGCGTTCAAGCTGTCGCTGGTGCCCTTCCACCTCTGGACGCCAGACGTTTACGAAGGTGCTCCGGCGCCGGTCGCAGCGTTCCTCGCTACCGCTTCGAAAGTGGCTGTGTTCGCGGTGATGGTGCGCCTGTTCCAGATCTCGCCAGCGGCAAGCAGCGGTGTGCTGAGCGACGTGCTGACCATCATCGCCATCGCGTCGATCCTGTTCGGTAACCTGCTGGCCCTGACCCAGAGCAACCTCAAGCGTCTGCTGGGTTACTCGTCCATCGCCCACTTCGGCTACCTGCTGATCGCCCTGGTGGCGAGCAAGGGCCTGGCCGTGGAAGCCATCGGCGTGTACCTGGTCACCTACGTGATCACCAGCCTCGGTGCTTTCGGTGTGATCACCCTGATGTCCTCGCCGTACAAAGGCCGTGACGCAGACGCCCTGTACGAATACCGCGGCCTGTTCTGGCGCCGTCCGTACCTGACCGCCGTGCTGACCGTGATGATGCTGTCCCTGGCCGGTATCCCGCTGACCGCGGGCTTCATCGGCAAGTTCTACATCATCGCCACCGGCGTCGAGTCCCATCAGTGGTGGCTGGTCGGCTCCCTGGTACTGGGCAGTGCCATCGGCGTGTTCTACTACCTGCGAGTGATGGTCACCCTGTACCTGATCGAACCGAACCTGCGCCGCGTCGACGCTCAATTGCACTGGGAACAGAAGGCAGGCGGCGTGATGCTGCTGGCCATTGCGGTACTGGCTTTCTTCCTCGGCCTGTACCCACAACCGCTGCTGAACCTGGTTCAACAGTCGGGCCTGGCGGGTTGATCGCTTAGAGCCATTCAGTAGTAAACAGAAACGGCACCTTCGGGTGCCGTTTTTGCGTTTGTAGGATATGTTACCGGCGCGCTCCCCTCCTCCGACAATCCCCGAAAGCTCTCGCGGGATTACCCGCCTCGTCCTACATCAAGATCAAGCACTTGGTTTTATCTTTAATGACTGCTGGATAGAGAAACCAATACGAGAGCGAACAATGAACCGCGACATCTTTTCCGAACTGGCTCCCGCCATCCCCGAGAAACCACGCACCTTTGCCCTCCGTGAATATTCTGGCTATATTTGTCCAGAATATAGGAGGGAAATCATGATCGTCGTTCCGTTGGCCGAAGCAAAAAACAATCTATCCAAACTCGTTGATGACGCAGCCGCTGGACAGATCATCACGATTGCCAAACACGGTCGGGCTCTCGCACGTCTGGTGCCGGTGGGAAAAACCTGCGGCCAGCGCATCGGAACGATGAAAGGCAAACTTGTACTTCCCGATGATTTCGACGCGCCACTGTCGGACGACATGCTCGATATTTTTGAAGGCACTCACGAATGAGGCTTCTGCTCGACACGCACATTTTGCTCTGGACACTCAGTGATGATCCCAGACTCTCCGGCAAAGCCAGAAGGCTCATCGAGAACGCTGCCGACATATATGTCAGCGCAGCGTCATTCTGGGAGATGGCGATCAAGGTCGGGTTGGGAAAGCTGAACGTTGATTTGGAGGAAATCCGGCAGTACTGTCTCGAAAGCGGGTTCATCGAATTGCCGGTAACGTCCGAGCATGCCATTGCCGTGAAAGACCTCGAGCATCACCATCGTGACCCATTCGACCGCCTAATTGTTGCAACAGCCATGACTGAACCCATGAAGCTTCTCACCGCCGACCCGTTGGTTGCCAGGTACACGGATTTGGCTGTTTTGGTCTGATTGGTTCAAAACACCACAAATGATGAATGTTTCTGTGAATGATTTTGCTCGGCTGGAGAACTTTGTTATCGGGAGTGGCCTCTTCGCTGGCAAGCCAGCTCCTACACGAGACCGCGTCTGAGTCGAAAATGAAGTGACCTCCAAACCATTGCGCATTAAAAAAAAGCCCACCATCGGCATTCGATGACGGGCTAGTTCCAGTGCGTCACGCTTACAAGTGTTTGGTCTTGTCGTCCTTTTTTTCATTCAATACGACGGGGGTACGCGCCTGTTCCTTCGCGACAAACTTCTCCACCGAGCGGTCATTGGCCGCCATCATTTTTTCGAAAGCCTTGTCACCGCCACCTTCTGCCAAAACAACAGAAGACATCACCAACGCCGCTACAAACGCACTCAGTTCTGCAAGTTTCATGTTTGATTCCTCGTTTAATTAACTAACGAGGTCAAGGTAACAATCCGAACCTTTCATGACAGTGGCGCGCAAATTACATATCCGTTATGTAGCCTGAAAGGTATCTGTGGCGAGGGAGCTTGCTCCCGCTGGGTCGCTTGCTCGCGAAAGAGGTCCGTCAGGCACAAAGTAAAACGGCACCTTCCGGTGCCGTTCGCCTTTTACAGTCCAATCACTTTACTTGCGCGCCGCCTCCCAGGATTTCAGCAGTTCGCTGTAGCTCACGGTCTCGCCTTTAGGTTTCTCGTTCGCCAGTTTGGGCTTCGGTGCGCCCGGTTGGTCGAACCAGTATTGCGCATCGCGTTCGGGGTTCATTTTCGGGGCGCAGGTGGCTTGTGCCTTCGAGCGTTCCAGACGGGTCATGATTGCGTCCTGATCCTTGGCCAGGCCATCCAGCGCCTCTTGCGGGGTTTTCTCGCCGCTGGCGGCTTCGGCGATGTGGCTCCACCACAACTGCGCCAGGCGAGGATAATCGGGCACGTTGGTTCCGGTCGGGGTCCATTGCACACGGGCCGGGCTGCGGTAGAACTCCACCAGGCCACCGAGTTTCGGCGCCAGGTCGGTCATGGCCTGGGAGTTGATGTCCGATTCGCGGATCGGGGTCAGGCCGACGATGGTTTTCTTCAGCGACACGGTTTTCGAGGTCACGAACTGCGCGTATAGCCAGGCCGCCAGTTTTTGTTTCTCAGGCGTGGACTTCATGAATGTCCAGGAACCGGCGTCCTGATAACCGAGCTTCATGCCCTCTTCCCAATATGGACCTTTCGGCGAAGGCGCCATGCGCCATTTCGGCGTGCCGTCGGCGTTCATCACCGGCAAGCCCGGTTTGGTCATGTCGGCGGTAAATGCGGTGTACCAGAAGATCTGCTGGGCAATGTTGCCCTGGGATGGCACGGGACCTGATTCGGAGAAAGTCATGCCCGCCGCTTCCGGTGGCGCGTACTTTTTCATCCAGTCAACGTACTTGGTGGTCGCATACACTGCTGCCGGGCCGTTGGTGTCGCCACCGCGGGTCACGCTGGAGCCGACCGGATGACAATCCTCGACGCGGATCCCCCACTCGTCCACCGGCAAGCCGTTAGGTATGCCTTTATCGCCAGCGCCTGCCATGGAGAACCAGGCATCGGTGAAACGCCAACCCAGCGACGGGTCTTTCTTGCCGTAATCCATGTGCCCGTAAACGCGCTTGCCGTCGATTTCCTTGACGTCTTCGCTGAAGAATTTGGCGATGTCTTCATAGGCCGACCAGTTCACCGGTACGCCCAACTCGTAGCCGTACTTTTCCTTGAACTTGGCCTTCAGGTCCGCACGCTCGAACCAGTCGGCGCGAAACCAGTAAAGGTTGGCGAACTGTTGGTCGGGCAGTTGATAGATCTTGCCGTCCGGCGCAGTGGTGAAGGAGATGCCGATGAAGTCCTTGATGTCGAGGGTCGGCGAGGTGAAGTTCTTGCCCTCGTTGGCCATCAGGTCGGTGATCGATTCGGTCTTGCCGTAGCGGAAGTGTGTACCGATCAGGTCCGAGTCGTTGACCCAGCCGTCATAGATGTTCTTGTCCGACTGCATCTGGGTCTGCAGCTTTTCCACCACGTCGCCTTCCTGCAGCAGGTCGTGGGTCAGCTTGATCCCGGTGATCTCGGTGAAGGCCTTGGCCAGTACCTTGGACTCATACTCGTGGGTGGCGATGGTTTCCGACACCACCTTGATGCTCATCCCGCGAAACGGCTCCGCCGCCTTGATGAACCACTTCAGCTCTTCGAGTTGTTGATCGGCCGTCAGGGTGGACGGCTTGAATTCACTGCCGATCCATTTCTTCGCCGCGTCTTCATAGGCATCGGCCCAGGCAGATGCGCTCAAACCGCTGAGTGCCAGCATGGCTGCCAATGAAATGCTATGTCGCAGCTTATTGTTTTTGTCGAACATAGAGACCTCCTTATTGAGTTTCGGAGCAACATTGCCGAGCGATTCGACTAGCCCCAACGCATCACAGCCAACAGCCACACCAGGGACATCGCGAAGGCGACCCAGATGCTCCAGTCGGTGACGCCGATTACCAGCAAATGCAGGTAGGCGCTGCCGAGAAGACCGATGAACAGCCGATCGCCACGGGTGGTGGCAATCGGTAGAAAACCTCGCCTGAGAACGCTCGGCGAACGCAATTCCCAGGTGGTCATGCCCACCAGGATCAAGGCAATGACGCCGAAGAACGCCGCCGTGGGGACGGTCCAACTCATCCATTCCATCATCAGTTCCTCATACCCGACCCAGGGCAAAGCCCTTGGCCACGTGGTTGCGAACAAACCAGATCACCAACATGCCCGGCAGGATGGTCAACACCCCCGCCGCCGCCAGCACGCCCCAGTCGATACCGGATGCCGAGACCGTGCGGGTCATCACCGCTGCGATCGGTTTGGCGTTCACCGAAGTGAGGGTTCGCGCCAGCAGCAGTTCGACCCAGGAAAACATGAAGCAGAAGAACGCCGTGACGCCGATGCCGGAGCCGATCAGCGGGATGAAAATCTTCACGAAGAACTTGGGAAAGCTGTAGCCATCGATGTAGGCGGTTTCGTCGATCTCCTTGGGCACGCCGGACATGAAGCCTTCGAGAATCCACACCGCCAGCGGCACGTTGAACAGGCAATGGGCCAGGGCCACGGCGATGTGGGTATCGAACAGCCCGATCGAGGAATACAGCTGGAAGAACGGCAACAGGAACACCGCCGGTGGCGCCATGCGGTTGGTCAGCAGCCAGAAGAACAGGTGCTTGTCACCGAGGAAGCGGTAGCGCGAGAACGCATAGGCCGCCGGCAAGGCCACGGTCAGGGAAATGATCGTGTTCAGGCCCACGTAGTACGCCGAGTTGATGTAGCCGGTGTACCAGCTCGGATCGGTGAAGATCACCTTGTAGTTCGCCAGGGTGAAATCCTGCGGAAACAACGTCAGGCCACCGAGGATCTCGCTGTTGCTCTTGAAGGACATGTTCAGCAGCCAGTAGATCGGCACCAGCAGGAACAGGATGTAGATCAGCAGTGGAATCAGCTTTCTCTTGCTCATGATGGCCTCAGCGGTTGGCGTCGGAGTGAGTCATGGCGGTGTAGAACAGCCAGGACACCAACAGGATGATCAGGAAGTACACCAGCGAGAATGCGGCGGCCGGCCCCAGGTCGAACTGCCCGATCGCCATTTGCGTCAGGGTCTGGCTCAAGAAGGTCGTGGAATTGCCCGGACCGCCACCCGTAAGCACGAAGGGCTCGGTGTAGATCATGAAACTGTCCATGAAGCGCAGCATCACCGCGATCAGCAACACACTCTTGAGCTTGGGCAACTGGATATGCCGGAACACCGCCCAGGCCGAGGCACGGTCGATCCGCGCCGCCTGGTAATACACGTCCGGAATCGCCCGCAGGCCGGAGAAGCACAACAGCGCCACCAGCGAGGTCCAGTGCCAGACGTCCATCACCAGTACGGTGACCCAGGCGTCCATGGTGTTCGCCGCATAGTTGTAGCTGATGCCCATGGCCTTGAGGCTCGCCCCCAGCAGACCGATGTCGGCCCGGCCGAAGATCTGCCAGATGGTGCCGACCACGTTCCACGGGATCAGCAACGGAATCGCCAGGATGATCAGCACCACCGACGACCAGCGCCCCTTGGTCGGCATGGTCAGGGCAATCGCAATCCCCAGCGGGATTTCGATCAACAGCACGCAGGCCGAGTAGATGAACTGACGCAGCAACGAGTCGTGCAGGCGCGGATCGAGCAGCACCTGCTTGTACCAGTCGGCACCGACAAAGTAGCGGCTGGACTGGTCGAAGATGTCCTGCACCGAATAGTTGACCACGGTCATCATCGGGATCACCGCACTGAACGCCACCAGCAGGAACACCGGCAGCACCAGCCACCAGGCCTTGTTGTTCTGCACCTTGTTCATGGCTGCGCCTCTTGGTTGGCATTGGCTTCGAGCAGAAATTCATCGGCGTAGACCATCAGCCACTGCGCCGGAAAACTGATGTAGGCCGTGCCTTGCGGCACCGGCTTGTCTTCGGCCAGGCGCACTTTCAGGGGGACGCCATCGAGGTTGAGGGTCATGATCTTGTAGGTGCCCAGGTCTTCGACGTGTACGACCTGTGCCCGCAGCGCGTCATCAAAGGCTTCGTCCCACACATGGACGAACTCCGGACGAATGCCGACCTTCAGGGTTTTCCACTCCGATTCAGCAATACGCTGCTGCATCGCCTCGGACAGCGGCAGGTGAGTCGAGGCGAAACCGACGCCACCCGGTTGCGGCTGCACCTCGATCAGGTTCATCCCGGGGCTGCCAATGAAGTAGCCGACAAAGGTGTGGCTCGGGCGCTCGAACAACTCCCTTGGCGTACCGAATTGCACGATCTGCCCGCCGTACATCACCGCAATCTTGTCGGCGAAGGTCGAGGCCTCCAGCTGATCGTGGGTGACGTAGACCATGGTGATATTGAACTGTTCGTGGATCTGCTTGAGCTTGCGCCGCAGTTTCCACTTGAGGTGCGGGTCGATCACCGTAAGCGGCTCATCGAACAGGATCGCCGACACGTCGTCGCGCACCAGCCCACGCCCCATGGAGACTTTCTGTTTTTCGTCGGCGGTGAGGTTGCGGGCCTTTTTGCTCAACAGGTTCTGCAGGTCGAGAACTTCGGCGATTTCCTGCACCTTGCTATGCACCCGGGCCTCGGCCATGCCCTGATTACGCAGCGGGAAGGCCAGGTTGTCGAACACCGTCATGGTGTCGTAGACCACCGGGAACTGGAAAACCTGGGCGATGTTGCGCTTCTCCGGGGTCAGGTTGTTGACCGCTTTGCCGTCGAACAGCACATGGCCCTGGGACGGGCTGAGCAGCCCGGAAATGATGTTGAGCAAGGTTGATTTACCGCAGCCCGACGGACCGAGCAAGGCGTAGGCGCCACCCTGCTCCCAGATGTGGTCCATCTCGCGGATCGCGTAGTCCTCCGGTCCCGCCGGAGTCTTGGTGTAGCTGTGGGCGAGGTTCTGCAAACGGATTTCGGCCATCAGGCAACCCTCGTGACACGCCGGCCCGGCGCCTGGACCAGCCGCCCCTGCGTATCGAACACAAACAGTTTATGGGTCGGGATGTAGATGCGGATCGGCGCATCGACGTCGTATTCGTGAACGCCGGGCAAGTGCAGCACCAGCAGGAAATGCTCGTTGCGCACGTGCAGAAAGGTTTCCGAGCCACTGATTTCCGCGACTTCGACAGTCACCGCCAATTCGAGGTCATCGTCGTTGCTCGGCACCAGCGAGATATGGCTGGGTCGCACGCCGAAACGGAACTCGCCCTCGCCCACCGGGCGCAGATCGACGTTCAGCGGGAAGTGCACGAAGTTGGCGAAACTCACTTCGTTGCCGGCAATGCGCCCCGGCATCAGGTTGATCGGCGGCTCGGAAAACAGCTCCGCCGCCAGCACCGTTTGCGGCTGATGATAGACCGACGAAGACTGGCCGCTCTGGATCACCCGGCCTTCGTGAAGAATGGTGGTGGTGCCGCCCAGGGCCAGGGCCTCGTTGGGTTCGGTGGTGGCGTAGATCGCGATGGTGTGGCGCGCCTTGAACAGCTCGCGCATTTCCTGGCGCAGCTCTTCGCGCAACTTGTAGTCGAGGTTGACCAGCGGCTCGTCGAACAGGATCAGCTCGGCGTCCTTGACCAGCGCCCGGGCCATGGCCGTGCGTTGTTGCTGACCACCGGAAAGCTCCAGCGGATAGCGTTTGAGAAACTTCTCGATGCGCAGCATCTTCGCGGTTTCCAGCACCTTGCTCTGAATTTGCTCGCTGGAAACACCGGCCTGACGCAGCGGCGAGGCGATGTTGTCGAACACCGTCATGGTCGGGTAGTTGATGAACTGCTGATAGACCATCGACACATTGCGCAAGCGCACGGGGCGCTGGGTGACATCGACGCCATTCATCAGGATGCGACCGCTGTCGGGCTTGTCCAGACCGGCCATCAGGCGCATCAGGCTGGTTTTGCCGGACAAGGTGCGACCCAGCAAAACGTTGAAGGAACCGGGTTCAAAACTCAGGTTGGCAGCATCGATCCAGGTCTGGCCCTCGACGGTGCGGCTGACGTGTTCCAGGGTGAGTGACATGGCTCGGCCTTTTTCTTATTGGAGTCAAGCGACCGGAGCTGTATAGCGACATTTGTGCCAGAAATTGCAAACGATTGATTCAGTTTGAAATTCCTGAAAATGACTACAGAGTCACGTTCATTGCTGAACACAAATGAACAACCGCGACTGAACAACTGAACACTTCAACGGTTGACAATGAACATTAGTGAACAACACTCTACGGATGTTTTGTGCCTTTCCCGGAACATGGAAATAAACGCAGATCCTGTGGGAGCGGGCTTGCTCGCGAAGGCGGTGTGTCATTCAGCGATGATCTGACTGATACACCG